>NZ_BAABCV010000005.1:0-310118 GCF_039539265.1 Mucilaginibacter panaciglaebae | reverse complement strand
CCGTACTTTAACGCTAAGCTACGAAATGTTAGACCCAACGTTAAATGATCATGCAAGATCTTTTCTTCTTTACTTTTGTTCATCGTTTACACTTTTAATTGTAAACCTATTTCAGGACAAGTCAGACCTATAAGTTATTATTTTTGGATCATCGTTTTTTTCAGAATTGTCCGCTCCTGTTACAGCTTTCAGGCATTGTGTTTCGCATTTTCTGTATTTAAACTAGCGTAACTTTGTTTTATCATACATTATATTTGATATTATGAAAAACCTCATAATCTTATCGCTGCTGCTTACCTGCGGCACTGTAGCCTGCGCGCAGGACGCAACCGTTAAAGAAATAGCAGCAATTAACCCGCCTGGGACGGCACTCGCCCCGCTGCGCTACCTGGCGTCGGACGAGTTGAAAGGCCGTGGAATTGACCGGCCCGAGATCAATACTGCGGCGCAATACATTGCTGATCAGTTTAAAAGTTTTGGCGTTAAAACTGTACCTGGCGCTAACAACTATTTCCAGGAGTTTCAGTTGGTGACGGCCAGCCCGGGCAAAACGGGCAAGGCAACTATTGGCCAACTAAGTTTTACGCTGGGCAAAGACTTTGTGCAGATGACACCGGTAGATGCTATTATTAAATTTCCTTTGGAGTATGTCGGCCGTGTTACAGAGGCCGGTCTGAATACAATAGACGTAAAAGGTAAGATCATCATGATAGATCTGGGTGTGGCAGACGATGATCTTTCATTCAGAAAAGACTATGGGCAATTACCTGCGTTGAGAGCGTTGCTTACCAAAAAAGGCGCCGTGGCACTGGCAGCGCGTTTTATGGGTAAAACCCTTTCATGGTCAGGCCTTTCGGCACATTTTAATGAACCCCACCTAATACAGCCTGACGAGACGACGTTTCTGAATACTTTTATTATTAATAACACGCCCGAGTTGCAGGCCATACTCTCAAAAGGTTATAAAACAGATGCTGAATTTGTTGTAACCGGCACTATGGAAAGGTCTGTCAACCTTAAAAATGTTATAGGTTATATAAAAGGCACCGATTCACAGTTAAAGGATCAATACGTGTTACTAACCTCGCACTATGACCATCTGGGTGTTGGCAAAGCTAAAATGGAAGACGGCAAGCTGGACAGCATCTACAATGGCGCACGCGACAACGCCTCAGGCACCACCGCAGTGATTGATGCAGCCCGGTACTTTTCCAAGTACCCGCCTGCGCGTTCGATGTTGTTTATCACCTACACTGCTGAAGAGAAGGGCCTTATCGGAAGCTCGTATTATGCGTCACACCCTATCGTTCCGCTCAAACAAATTATTTACAATCTGAATATTGATAATGCAAGTTATGACGACACCAGGCTCATCTCGTTAGTGGGCCTGGGCCGTACTACTGCCGACAAACACATCAAAAAGGCTTGCGCCGCTTATGGCATGACCGTAAATGGCGACCCAACCGGCGGTCAGCTATTTTTTGCCAGCGACAATTACCCGCTGGCAAAAAAAGGCGTGCCTGCGCCAACTTTTAGTTTTGGCATGAAAACTTTCGGCCCGGAGATATTTAAACGGTATCACCAGCTCAGCGACGAAGTAGGCAATATGGACCTGAATTATATGATGAAATTTATCGGTGCCTATATATTAGCCGCTAAATATATTGCTGATGATCCGCAGCCTGCAACCTGGAGCACGGGAGACCAATTGGAAAAAGCAGGACAGGAATTATACGGAAATAAATAAAAAATCCCCCCGTAGTGACGCGATGCTTTGCGTCTCTACAGGGTGTTGAATTTCAATATCAAATTTGGATCGGGGATATTTTGAAGGTATTTTTCTTTTTCAGAAAAGCGTACTACGCCGGGATAATCGCCTAGCATTCCTTCCATATCGAACATCAACTGAAAGTGCAGATGCGGCGGCCATTGGCCGTTCTCTGCAATGGAACCGAGGGCAGCTATTTGTTGATTTTTAACGACGGATTGACCCATTGTAAGCCGGTTAAGGCTTTCGCAACTTAAATGGCCGTACAGGCTATATAATGTCAATTCACCAAGATGGTGTTGCAGGATAATGGTTGGGCCGTAATCTCCAAAATTATTGTTGTTCTGAAAACTGTGTACGGTGCCATCCAGCGGAGCATAAACGGGCGTGCCTGCATCAGCCCAAACATCAATACCCAAATGCAAGCGCCGGGGCTCATCGTCAGTATCAAATAACGGGCTACGCACATACAAGGTGCGATGCTCCATATATCCGCCTACGCCGTAGCGGCTGCCAGCTTCTTTAAGTTTATGGTTAATCCATCGGCTAAACCGCGCGCTATCGGCTATTGTGCCGGTATCCAATTCGGTATTGGCCGATGTAAAATCAAAAGCATAAAGCCTGTCGGTGGCCGGGTTATAGTCGACAACCTTGCCCACAGCATATGGATTTGCTTTGATCCAGGCAATTAGCTGGCCGGTACGGTTCATGAAATTGCCGGGGAGATTACTCTTCGTCGTGTTGTTTTTCTTCGCGATGTATCTTGTCGAAGATCTTTTCCATACGGTCAACATACTCGCTGGTATCATCAACAAAAAACTCCAGTTGCGGGATCACTCTTACCTGATCTTTAATGCGCCCGCCCAGTTTATACCTGATCTCTGAAGCATGCTGCTTAATGGTTTGTAACGCCTGCGTGGTGTTGGCATTATTAAAGAAACTTAAAAACACCCTTGCAATTGCCAGGTCGGGTGTAACCCTTACTTTGGTTATGGTAACCAATGTATTTGGTAAATAATTCACTCCCTCGCGCTGAAAAATAGCGGCAAGATCCTCCTGTATTACTCCGGCAAATTTTTGTTGACGTTTTGATTCCATAACTGTGATATTTATTTAACGCCAAACAGGCAATTGGGTTTGAAAAATAATCGTTTAACAATATATTACTAAAAATTCTACTTGCAGCCTTCAGGTATATCTTTAGTTATTTTTATCACTTTTTTTACGATGAGTGTACTATCGTAAGCTGCAGCCTCGCCATTGGTTGCCGATTTAGTTTTATAACCCTCAACTTCGGCGTACACCTGCGTACCCGACTGCTCAAAGTTAATTAACTGCGAATACTTTAACTCCAACTGCGCAGAACTATCTGCTGCCCAATACTGGCTTTGCCCGCCACAAAATTGAAATAGTTTAGCGCCCGGTGCAAAACTGTACAGGCCTTTAAAAACTTCCCGCGCACGCGCCTCTGTTTTCTTGTCCTTATGGTTACAAGCGGTAACCACCGTCATCGCCAGTAATAATAAAATGCCGGATGTTTTGTTTAAGCGCATATTGAACAAATTATAAATCCTGTTTAATATCATCCAGGCCTTTAACGCTTAGCCTGGCGCTAATACCAGAGGCCAATACAGCAATTGCCAGCACGGTAAAAAATACCAGCACAAAATCGCTCAGCTTCATATTAACCGGGTAGGCATTGTTGGGGACATTCATGCCGCCAACCTGTATCAAACCATAGGTTTGTTGCAATATACAAAATACCCATCCTAACACAATACCCGATAAGCAACCGATCAGAGAAATCATCAATCCCTCAAAAAAGAAAATGCCCTGAATTAAGTTTTTACCCGCTCCCAGGCTGGTCAATATGGCAATATCCTTACGTTTATCAATTACCAAAATGGTTAATGAACCAATAATGTTAAACGCTGCTATGACTACCACAAAGGCCAGGATCATAAAAACTGCCCATTTCTCGTACGTAAGGGTGTGGTATAAAGCGGTATTTTGTTCCTGCCGATTTTTAATTGTGAAATCATTACCTATTTGTTCCTGCAGTTCGGCCTGCACTGCCGACACATCCAGACCTTTTTTAAGGTTGATGTCTATAGATGAAACTTCTACCGGCTGCTCAAATAACTCACGGGTAAATTCTATGGGGACAATCATGGTGTCATCATCTTCCTGCTGAATAGAGAATACGCCCGAGGGATAAATGTCGCGGGTTATAAATTCATCACCAGGATTGATGGAGCTTACCTTTGCACGGCGCGGCGAAAAAATCTGCATAGGGTAATCATTGCTGCCTATGTTGATCATGAGATTATTATGTACAATTACACCAATAACCGCCATTGGGCTTTTGCCGGCATGCAAAGAAAACTCGCCCTCAATAATGGTGCTATCCAGGCGGCTATTCTTTAAAAAACCGTCGCTTACACCTTTTATACGGCCAATGTAAGTTTTGCCGCGGTATTGAACCACCACTTTATCCTGCAATACTTCTGTAAATGAGAATACGCGGGCATCTTTATGCAAATTACTGAAGTAAGGGCTATGCGGGTCAAAGGTTTTGCCCAATTTGGCTTCGATCTTTAAATCAGGTGAAAAATTGCTGTTCAGCGAAATAATTACGTGTTCAAGCCCGTTAAACACCGATAGCAGAATGATCATTGCCGCAGTACCAATCAACACCCCCAACATAGATATACCCGAAATAATATTCACCACATGCATTTTTTTGCCTGAAAGCAAATAGCGGCGGGCTATGTAAATAGAGGTATTCATTTTTTTGTGTCTTATCTGCGCTGCTTAATCCGGTAAAAATACATAAAAGGCGTTACGCCCGGTGTACTATACTAAAAAAGGGTTGGTCAGTTTTTCACGTCCAATAGTGGTGGCCGGGCCATGACCGGGATAAACACGGCAATCATCGGGTAAAATCAATAATTTTTGTTCGATATTGGTGATCAGTGTCTTGAAATCGCCGCCGGGTAAATCAGTGCGGCCAATGCTGCCGCTAAACAGCACGTCGCCGCCGATGAGAAAATTGTCTTTTTGGTCATAAAAACACAAATGAGCGGGCGAATGGCCCGGCGCAAATATGAGGCTTAAAGTGGTGGTGCCAAAGCTTGTTGTACCTGTTTCGCCCAAAAACACCTCGGGCACCGGCGACGGCTCATAACGCAAACCAAATTGCGGCGCATAAGCAATGCCGGCTTCTAATAGATCCAGCTCGCCGCGATGAAACTGAGGCTTCAGACCATACATGTCAAATACAAACTTGTTGCCTAAGATATGGTCTATATGGCAATGGGTATTGAGCAGTAAAACGGGTTTCAGGTTATTGTTTTTAATAAAATTAACCACTGCATTTTGCTCGGCGGCATTTTCCATCCCCGGATCGATGATAGTGCATTCGCCGCTTTCATCATATAAAATATAAGTGTTTTCCTGGAGAGGGTTATTCGGGAATGCTTTTACTGAAGCCATATTTTGGGTTATACGTAATACGTTTTTCGTGGTACGTTAGTTAGTAGATAAATTATATAAAGCAAACATATAACCTTAACGCTTCCATTTAAAGCTGCCTATCATCACATCGATATCCTTTTTGATAAAATTCAATACCGGCTGTATAGAGTCAAGGCGGGGCGCAGTGTTAAAATACAGAGCACCGCGCAGATAATTTTTAACGCTGTCGGTCAAATAAAACTGAACTGATGATGCCGAATTACCGCCAATTGCATAGTAAACACAATACACTTTATTGGCCGGTATACTAATGTTTCTTTGTTCAATATCGGTAGCTTTTACCGTATTTTTAAAGGCAAACCGGTGTGCATCCTCAACCAACTCATCAAATACTTTTTTTGAAGTAATGGTTTCATAGCTTAAATGTAAAGTGCCGTCAAACTGCGGAAACTTCATGTTAAGTAAGTGGGTCATAGGAGCCAGCCTGGCCGGGATACGTGTCTGAGTATCCTTTTGTATAACGGCGTAAGTTGGATATTTAAACGTAAACGGATAATCGGACACCAAATCGCGATATGCTTTTTTAGGTAACTCTATACGGAAATATCCCCGTGGTTTGGGCGCGTAATCATGATTGTCGCCGCAGGCTGCCAACAGCAAAATACCAATTATGCAAAGAGTAAATATCTTCATGGGTGCTTTTCTTTTGAGTTCCAGATTTCCCACGATTTTTCCGCCTGCAGCACCAGCATTTCGTAGCCGTTTTTTGGTGTCGCGCCGCGCTCACCGCCTCTGCGCAAAAACTCGGTCTCGGGCGGGTTATACACCAGGTCGTACAGCAAATGCTCGTCGGTTATGGCATCATAAGGTATTGGCGGGCATTCGTCTACCTTAGGATAAGTGCCCAATGGCGTGGTATTAATAATGAGTTTATGCGATTTGATATGATGCGGCTTTAATTCGCTAAATAACAGGTTACCCGGATGTGGCTTACGCGTTACTGTTTTGTAGCTGATCTCAAGATTATCCAGAACACACTTTACGGCTTGTGCTGCCCCGCCGTCGCCTAATATTAAAGCATCGGTATGTTGTTCTTTCAATAACGGCCGCAATGACATTTCAAAACCGTACAGATCAGTGTTAAAGCCCTCCAATCTGAAATCATGACCGCCTACACCAACTTCTCCATTAAAAGCTGCCAATACCGGGCTTTCTTTGGTTATACGGATGCAGTTTACAGCCCCGGCGTTGCGGGCGTCATGCTCTATCCAATCCAGAAAACGCAGTACATTTTTTTTGTGCGGCACAGTAACGTTTAAACCCGCCAGATTGGGGTGAACATCCAGCAAATCCTGGAGGTCTTTTACATGCTCTAACGGGTACAGATCATATACCGCGTCGGTAATATTCTCGTTATCAAACTTTTCGGTAAAGTATTTTTTGGAAAATGAATGCGAAAGCGGGAAACCGATGAGTCCGTATTGTTTCATGCTGTAATATTAGTAACAAACCACGAAGAATTTAAATTTTTATTGCTCTCCAAAGTCCTGAAACAAAAAAGCTGCCCTTTACGGGGCAGCTTTTTTGTTTTGTTTTGTTTGATTATCTTCTTCTGCCAAAAACGCGCAACAGCATCAGGAACAGGTTAATAAAATCAAGGTACAGCGTTAAGCCGCCCATAATAGCATATTTTTTTGATGTTGCATCGCCATATTCCAGGCCAGCACCAATGCGCTTTAGTTTTTGTGTATCATAAGCGGTTAAGCCAGTAAATACGGCTACACCAATATAAGCAATAGCCATGTCTAAACCGCTGCTATGCATAAACATGTTAACCAAAGTTGCTATGACAATACCTATAAGACCCATAAACATTAATGAACCGAATTTGGTTAAGTCCTGCTGCGTGGTATAACCGGCAACAGCCATCACGCCAAATAACAGCGATGAGCTGATAAACACGCTTAATACTGAACTTGTAGTATAGATGAGCAAAATAAAGCTTAAGCTGACACCAGTTAATGCCGCATAAACAGCAAATATCAGCGCTAAAGCCGGGTATGACAGCCTATTAAGGCCGTAGCTCATCAGCATAACAAAGGCTAAGGGCGATAGCATTATAATCCAGCCCAGGCCAGAAAAGCCATTTGCACCAATCAATAATTGTAGCAAAGACGGATTGGTAGCAAAGTAAAAAGCGCAAAAAGCGGAGATTCCTAAGGCTATAAACATCCACAAAAACACATTAGCCAAAAATTTACGCGACGAAGCCGCGTCATCAATTTGTATTACGTTATCATAAACGTAGTCTGGATTGTTGTTTTCCATTTTTATTCTGAATTATTAATTATACGAATGTAATATATAGATATGAGATTAGAGAAAAAGTTTAGTTTATTATAATTCGATCTACTAATTTAAACGTTTGGTCAATTGCTCCTCCACCTTTTTAAATACTTGCAGCGGTTTAAGTCCGCGCCAGTTTAATTCATCCAGTTCACCACCGAAGTTAATGTAGTAATCGATGTTATTGCGCTTAAATTCGTCAATAACATGCTCGCGGAAATTGATACCGGCAATCCAGCCGTCCTCAACATCCTGAAACCACTCTTCGTAGTAGCAGTCATCCGACGAATGGAAATTGAGCACATTCTCACCGATCAGGATAAATTGGGTGATGCCGTTATCAATCATCAGCTCAATGATCTCGCGCTTTAGCAGCATAATATCGTTGTTGATGGCATCGTTCCACTCGCCAATAAATTCCATGATGGCGTATGAGCGGTCATAGTCGGCATACAACACTTTCATGTACAAAGTATTTGAGCCAAACGAATCCCATTGAGGGTGCAGCAGGAAATTGTATATCTGCTTGTCAAACTCAAACTCACTGTACTCCGTAGCATAAAAAGGCGAGTATTCGTCCTCTGCTGCGATGTAATCATCCCGCCATTTATAATATGGTTCTATTTCGTGCATTTGGCCCGCTCTAAATATCCCCCCGATAGGGGAAACTTTCTAAATTCAAATTTAATATATTTCAATTAAAGCCCTCCCTACCGGTGAGGGTTGGGCAGGGTTTTATAAAAATCAACCGCCTTGCGTACGCTGCCTTGCTCTTTGAGCAATTGCGCGGCAGTGGTCTCGTCAAGCCCTGTTTCGGACATTACCATATTAATGCCCCGGTGTACAAGCTTATTGTTTGACAACTGCATGTCAACCATTTTGTTACCCTTTACCCTACCTAGTTGTATCATTACCGTGGTGGTAAGCATATTAAGCACCAACTTTTGTGCGGTACCTGCTTTCATGCGCGTACTACCCGTCAAAAACTCCGGACCGGTAACAACTTCTACGGGGTAATTGGCTTCGGCAGCCACCGGGCTGCCACTGTTACATACAACGCAACCGGTTGCTATTTTATTTTGATTGGCTGCTTTCAATCCGCCAATAACATACGGAGTGGTGCCCGAAGCCGCAATACCAACAACCACATCTTTTTCATTGATGTTAAATGCCTGCAGATCTTTCCATGCCTGTTCGGTATCATCCTCGGCAAATTCTACGGCTTTGCGTATAGCACCATCGCCACCGGCTATGATACCTACGACCCAATCAAACGGCACACCGAACGTTGGCGGGCATTCTGATGCATCAACCACTCCCAACCTGCCGCTGGTACCCGCGCCTATATAAAACAAACGCCCACCTTTGCGCATCTGCTCTGTCACTACAGTAGCCAGCTTTTCAATTTGCGGGATGGATTTACTTACCGAAACGGCAACCGTCTGATCTTCTTTATTGATATTTTGAAGTATCTCGGCCACACTCATTCTTTCGAGGTGGTTATATTGCGAATCTTTTTCGGTTGTGGTTTGCATAGCGCTGTTTTGGACAAAAATCGGTAAAATAATCGAAAATGGTCGAATTATTGGTAGCGATTAAGTACTGTGAACCTGCATTATAATTTTTACAAATACATGTGAATTTTGAAGCGATTAATAGGCAAAATGGTATCGACGCTATCAGCCCAAATCAGTAGATTTGTAGATATTCTATGAAAAGAGCAGCAGCAATTATTTTCAGGTCAGTCATCTTGGTATTGATGGGTGTAGCTATTGGTCTTTTTTTAGGCGATAATCACATCACCGAACATATTGATCTGAATGGCGACAAAGTGTCCAGGGTGCTTGACCTGGTGCGCCATAACTATGTCGACTCGGTAGATGTAGATAGCATTGAGGGCACTACAGTAAACAATCTGCTGCAAAATCTTGACCCGCACTCGCTGTACTTACCCCCGCAGCAGGCTACCAGCATCAATGAGCGTTTAGAAGGAGGCTTTACCGGTATAGGCGTTGAATATGTTTTGCTGCGCGATACCTTAGTAGTGACACAGGTGACACCATACGGGCCAGCTTATAATGCCGGCCTTCGCCCCGGCGATAAAGTGCTGGAGGTTGATCATCAAAGTTTTTCAGGCACGCATTTAACCGCTCAGAAAGTGAGCAAAGCTTTTCGCGGGGCCAAAGACTCACAACTGCTTATGGCTGTTGTGCCGGCGGGTAGCAAAACCACCAAATTTTACAACATCAAACGAGACCATGTTGACCTGAGCAGTCTTGATGCTGCTTATATGCTTAACCCGACAACGGGCTATATTAAAATAAGCAAATTTGCGTCAACCACTGACGCCGACTTTCGCAAGGCGCTGACTAAACTAAAGATAGACGGCTTGCAAAAACTTGTGCTGGATATCCGCGGCAATGGCGGGGGATATCTGAATACTGCAACCGCACTGGCAGATGAGTTTTTAACCAAAAAGCAACTGATAGTTTATACAAAAGGCGTACATGAACCGCGCACTGATTATTTCGCAACCGACTCGGGTAATTTCCAGCATGGTAAATTAGCAGTGTTAGTTGATGAATATTCAGCGTCTGCCAGTGAGATCTTGGCTGGTGCCTTGCAGGATCTGGACCGCGCAACAATTATAGGCCGACGCTCATTTGGTAAAGGCCTGGTGCAGGAGCAGTTTCCGTTCGGAGATGGATCGGCTGTTAATCTGACTATCGCCAGGTACTATACTCCTTCCGGACGATCTATTCAAAAATCGTATAGCGGCGGTATCGAAAGTTACCGCAACGAGTTGGCACAACGCATGACAAAGGGCGAGCTATTTTCTGAGGAAAGTAATTTAAAAGACAGTATCTTCAGAAAACCTACGCATTATCATACCTCAGATGGTCGTAAAGTATTTAGCGGTGGCGGTATCATGCCCGATATTTTTGTACCGGCCGACACTACGCATAACACTTATCTGGCTCATGAACTTAGCAGCAGACAACTGTTTTCGGCTTACGTGATTGACCACATGCAGGCAGTGTTAAATAAATATACAGCCGCCGATTTCATCAAAAATTACAACGTAAGCGATGCTGATTTAGGTAATTTTATACTGTACGCCTCCAAAAGCATAAAAGATATCCGCCCACAAGAAGTAATGACAGCCAGGGGCGAATTAAAAACCTTGCTTAAAGCCTATGCTGCCCGCTTTAAATGGGGAGACGATGCCTATTTCAAGGTCATTAATGCTGATGATCCTGCCATTAAAAAAGCTATCGAAGCAGTGAATTAGATGTGCAATATTTGCACATTATCAACCTATTTCTGTCTGAACCAAACCTGCACCGGTGCGCCGCTCAGATCAAAATTTTCGCGCAGCTTATTTTCTATAAAGCGGTAGTAGGGCTCCTTAACATATTGCGGCAGGTTGCAGAAAAACGCAAACATGGGCGACGAGCCAGCAATCTGCGTTGCATATTTGATCTTAACATATTTACCCTTGGCTGATGGCGGCGGATAGTTCTCAATGATGGGCAGCATCACCTCGTTCAATTTTGAAGTAGCGATCTTGCGTGCGCGATTTTGATAAACCTGGTTAGCTACATCTATTACTTTAAGTACACGTTGCTTCTCGGTTACAGACGTAAAAACTATTGGAACATCGGTAAAGGGCGCTATTTTTTGGCGAATCATATCCTCGAAAACCTTAGTGGTTTTGTTGTTTTTTTCGATCAAATCCCACTTGTTTACCACGATCATTATGCCTTTCTTATTCTTCTCGGCCAGGTGAAAAATATTGATATCCTGCGACTCCAAACCTTCAACCGCATCAACCATCAGAATTACAACATCAGCCTCTTCCAAAGCTTTGATGGTACGCATTACGGAGTAAAATTCAATATTCTCTTTAACCTTGGTTTTTTTGCGCATACCAGCCGTATCAATCAACATAAAATCATGACCATATTGGTTATAATGTATATGGATCGAATCGCGGGTGGTACCCGCAATCGGGGTTACAATATTACGATCCCGGCCTATCAGTGAATTGATGATAGATGATTTACCTACGTTAGGGCGACCAACAATGGCATATTTTGGGCGCGTATTGTCTTCCAGTTCTTCATCGTCAAAATGTTTAACTACATCGTCCAGCAATTCGCCGGTGCCAGAGCCGGTCATAGAAGATATGTTGTATATCTCGCCTAAACCAAAGCTGTAAAACACCGTAGCGTCTACTTGCTGGCTGTTGTTATCTACTTTATTAACAACTACAAAAACGGGCTTTTTGCTTTTGCGCAGAACGCCGGCGATGTCATCGTCCAAATCGGTAATACCGGTGGTTACATCAACTACAAATAAAATAACCGAGGCTTCCTCAATAGCAATAACTACCTGCTCGCGGATAGCCGCATCAAAAACATCGTCAGAGTGTGCTACATACCCGCCGGTATCAATAACAGTAAATTGGTGGTTGGTCCACTCCGACTTACCGTAATGACGATCGCGCGTTACGCCGCTAAAGTCGTCTACAATAGCTTTACGGCTTTCAGTTAAACGATTATATAAGGTTGACTTGCCCACATTAGGCCTGCCAACTATGGCTACTATGTTGCTCATTTTGATTTGGGATTTTAGATTTACGAATCACGACCGGGGAAGATCGTCAAACTAAATCGATGCAAATTTACGAAACCCGATAATCTAAAATCGCAATTCGTAAATTGTAATTCACTATTATTCGTACCCGAATTTCTTCAGGTAATTTTTCTTGCTGCGCCAGTCGGGTATTACCTTGACAAACATTTCGAGGAAGACTTTACGTTGGAAAAAATCTTCCATATCGCGGCGGGCATAGGTACCTACAATCTTGAGCATTTTACCGCCTTCGCCAATAATTATGTTCTTTTGCGAATCGCGCTCCACAATAATCTCGGCGCTGATTCGATGTAGCTTATCTCCCTCAATAAACGAAGTCACAATCACCTCGCAGCTATAGGGTATTTCTTTTTTGTATTGTTTCAATAACTGCGCGCGTATCATCTCTGACGCAAAAAAACGATCATTACGATCAGTCAATGCATCCTTATCATAGTAAGCTGGGTGCTCGGGCAGGTTATCTACCACAAAGTTCATTACGGCGGTAACATTATGCTCATGCAATGCCGATATGGCAAAGAGGGCTTTGGGCTTCAATTTTTCCTGCCAGTATTCTACCTTTTTCTTAACCGTTTCTTCGTCGCTTTGGTCTATCTTATTAACCAGCACACAAAGCGGGGCCAATGAGCCTGCCAGTTTCCTTAGTACATCCTGCTCATCGTATTCCTCATAGATATCAGTAACCAGTAAGATCAGGTCGGCATCAACAATAGAGCCTTCCACCTGGTGCATCATGCTTTCGTGCAGGGCGTAATGTGGTTTGATGATACCCGGAGTATCCGAAAAAACGATCTGGTAATCATCGCCATTAACTATACCAAGGATACGGTGACGGGTAGTTTGAGCTTTAGGGGTAATAATGGACATTTTTTCGCCCACAAGCGCATTCATCAACGTTGATTTACCTGCGTTTGGCTTACCAATGATGCTTACAAAACCTGCTTTATGACCCATAGAAAAATAAATTAAAATATTTTTGGACTGCAAAGAAACGAATTATATCTTTGCAGTCCAATTAAAACAAAGCACAAAACGCTTTTTTGCTAATTGGAACAAACATTCCGGAAGTTATGACCGTTATGTAAAACACCAAATATAGTGCGGGATGGAGCAGTTGGTAGCTCGTCGGGCTCATAACCCGAAGGTCGTAGGTTCGAGTCCTGCTCCCGCTACCTCAGAAAGTAAAAGCCTCTTAGAGAAATCTAAGAGGCTTTTTTTGTT
The DNA here is from genome assembly GCF_039539265.1 of Mucilaginibacter panaciglaebae. Classification (NCBI taxonomy): domain Bacteria; kingdom Pseudomonadati; phylum Bacteroidota; class Sphingobacteriia; order Sphingobacteriales; family Sphingobacteriaceae; genus Mucilaginibacter; species Mucilaginibacter panaciglaebae. Next base: position 296,647 of record NZ_BAABCV010000005.1, on the reverse strand, counting down.
TTTTGTGAGTAGTCGCTACTACGCCAGCATAATGGTACCAAGTTATAGACTTGGAAGCACGGGAGGAAATGAAAAAAGGCCGGCCCGAACTAACTCAGGCTTGTCCAATACAGTTTTTGAATATTTGGTGACTTTCTCAAACACCGTCTCCCAGGAACGCTCCTTATTAAAAATGGTAGATTTTGCATTGGCCTGAACAGTAATAGACTTGCCATCATTGCTCAATTTCCAGACTTCTGTCACATAAACAACTTCTTGTTTTTGTTGGGGATACTTGAAGAGTACAATTGAGTTAACAGTCATGGTTTGTCCATCTGCCGACAACTTTACGGTATATTTCTTTTCTCTTCCCTGACCATGATTAATTTCGGTTGCTTTACCGAAGGTCAGTTTCTCCCTGCTTTTAACCGTCGCTTCGCCAGGAAACGAGCTTGATGCCTCTATGGTTAGAAAATTTGCCTGCTCTTTAATTTTCATTGTTTTAGATAGCATACGATCTCCCGAGTTATAGGTGCAAACAATATTTCCGCCCATACTTATTGACGCTTTGGACTCCCATTCGCCAGAAAAGTTAGCGCGATGAATGCTTTTTTTCTGCTGAGCTTGTAAGGGGAAATAAACTACTCCAATCAGCATGATAGCCAGACTGTACAAAACATTTCTTTTATTTTTCATATCTATTAGAATTAATTTAACGAATCTACTTTGATACTTTTCAGCGCGAAGAATTTGGATTGTAAATTAAAATGTAAACTTTGTAAATAAAAACTTGACATTATGCATCTTACCAGAAAACCCAATCGCCTGGAATGAAAGGTAACTGTCTGAATCTATCTATTTCTTAGACTTGCGACGACTAAAGGTTTGCTTTCCATTTGCGGGACAGCCAAGCTCATCTAAGCTATTGAGTAGTCCTGAAATAGGTTGACTATTTCAGGACTACTCAGCAGATTTAAAATCTCCCGGCTACATAACAAGCACTACACTTAAAGGCAATTTCATTGTCAAGGCATAGCGTTATTTTTTCAGAAGCCAATGTGTGCTCATTATATTGGTAGGCTCGCCGTTGCCGGGAGACTGATAATAAACAGTCAGTAAAGAATCGTCGTTTAGCTGGGTAGTCGATGGGTAACCCATATCGCTATTAGCCGATCGGGTCAGCATAATTTCGTTTTCTATATCCCAGGTTCTTCCTTCGTCGTGGGAAATACAGGCTTTTTGGCTGTAAGGCAGCTTACGATGAGAATAACTTAGCAGCAATTCGCCATTTTTTAACAACGTAAAATGTGGTGGATAGCCCCAAATAGCCGTTTCGCTGGCCATCGACCAGGTATTGCCACCATCATAACTCTCAGATTGTAACAAATATCCATTGTGAAACTCTTTTGACTCATTCCGGATCATTGCCAAAAGCTTTCCTGAAGGTAATTCTATTACATGAGGCTCTGAAATGCTTGTAGCCTTTTTGGGCACCGGTATATTGCCAATTACTTTCCAGGTGATACCATCGTCGGTCGATTTTTCAACTAAAATCGGCCCCATTGATTGGTAGCTTCCGGTTCCGACATATAGCAGATGTCCGCTTTTTAGATTCACCGGCCCATGAGGGGCTGTTCCTACCGTGCGCGAAGGTGTTAACCATGTCTTACCTCCATCCGATGATCTCTTTATCCAGTTTCCCAGCCATGCCTGCTTAGTTTGCGCGCTTATCTTTTCGCCAACCCTGAAATATTTATAATATGCGGCAGGCCAATTTGGGTTTTCAAAAGCCAGCGAGGTAAACCAGCTCACTACAAGCGTTCCCTGCCTGGTTTGTATTATACCTGCATCGCGGTCATCAAGCGGCGTATTTGTAATGGTTACAGGTGCAGACCATGTCTGGCCGTTATCAGCCGATTTGATGAGGTGTGTTTTACCAAAGGGACAAACGTGGCTGTCCCTATCGCCAGAGTAAACCACGATCAGCTCATTTTCTGTTGTGAGAACAACCGTTGGCCATCCCACATAACGATTGGGTTCGACAGAACTATTGGTTTGAACAGGGTGTCCATTTTTATCAATGGCCGAAGAAACCACCGGGAATCTGCCCGGTTCAATACAAATTATTTTTGTTTCAAGTATTTCGGCTAATGCATTCTCGGGAAGGCTGCCCGGCCCCGGATGCAATTCAGTTTCCGTACCCGGCGCTTTTAAGCCGGGTAGCACTGAGATAAGCGGGACCGTCCCCATCAGTCCTAAAAAATTTCTTCGGTTAAACTCTTTGCTCATACTTTCGGCATCAACTATCAAAGATGCTGTTTATCTGTTTGAATGAATTTAAGAATAAATAATAAAAGTATACTTCTGACCATAAAGCAAACTACAGCCCTTCATTTACCTTTACATCAGAAATACATTGAACCTATGACCATCAGGATCAGTAAACACAAAACCGTAATATCCCTCTCCAAACTCTTCAGGCTTGGAAACTATTGTTCCTCCGGCTTGTCGCACCTCTTTTTTCCAACTATCAACTTCTTCCTTGCTGTCAGCAGAAAGGGTAAATATAATTTCATTTCCGGCTTTTGTATCAACTACCTTACCCTTCATGCCGGGCTCGAGTACATCCTTCAAAAAGAAATGAATGATAAAGTTTCTCTCGCCAACAAAAAAGCTGGTCAGCTGGTCTGACGCTCCGTTGGGTTTAAATCCAAGTTGTTTATAGAATTTAGTGGTCCGGTCTAAATCCCCGACACTTAAATTAGCCCAGATTTCTTTCGTTTTCATAGATTAAAAGTTTATGGTAATAGCATTTGTTTTTTGACGCGCTGAATAGCGTGCTGGCTATTTCAGCCACTTTTACAATGCAATATAGTACAAAAAGCTTTGACAGGCTCACGCTACCAAAAAGCAAACGCCTCAAACCTAAAGATTTGAGGCGTTTGCATTGAATAGTAAACAGTACCGGAAAATCCGCGCTTAAATCTTCTTAAGCGCTTGCGCGGTAACTGATATTCTGCCATTTCCTAAAAGCGTTTTGCGGGTAAGACTTTCTATTTTGCCTTTTTCATCGCGGTTTAGATACACACGCGCCACATTTGGGCCGATGTTTGCATTTAAGCCTGTAATAACCAGCACATCAGGCTTAACTTCTTTGAGTACATAACTCTCGACCGTTTTACCGGCTTCCGTTCGGTTCCAAAGCAAATCGCCTTTAGCGTAGGTAATGGTGACGTCGTTGGTGTATTTACCAACCAATCCTCCGTATTTACTTTTCATATTCACCGGGTTCGCAGCGATGCCGTCATTGTCTATCATCCATTGCGCAGCGGCTTTTTGGGTAGTATCTGTTGAATTCTTCAAAATATCCTGCAGTATCAGTTTGTGCGTTGCTGCAAGCGCATCTTCCTTACCGGTTTCTACATCTGGTATTACGCCAACACCTTCCCAACCCACATTGTCGTTTGGACCCACGACCATTTTAATTGGCACAAATGCTACCAGGTTATTTTTTAGCGCCACATTGCCGCCGGCTATACCCGCACCTGCACTTGTATCGCCTACGATGGTTGCCCGCTTCAGCTTCTGCATCGCATAAGCAAATCCCTCTGACGCTGAACCGGTGCCTCTGCCAGTCAATATGTAAACCTTTGCGTCGGGCATGTGCTTGCCGGGGGTATAGGCATAGGTCCATTCCTGCTCATCGCGTTTACGGTCTTTATAAAACCCGTTCAGATAAAACTGTTCGCGCCCCGGGTTATAAAAATAGGACGCCAGGAAACGGCCCATTTGCCCGGTGCCACCAGGATTGTGACGAACATCTAATATAATATATTTACTGTATGCACACATATTCATACTCGCGGCTGCCATTTCAAACGCTTCCTGCGAACCAAGAAACGGACCAGGTATTTCTACATAAGCGGTCGAGGTTGTACCATCTATCTCCACTCTCTTGAAACCGTAATTGGCTCTTTGGTCCGAGTTATCATCTGTTCCTCTTCCGCCACCACGTCTGCTACGCGGCTCAGTCATGCTCTTATAAGTGGCTTCATTCCGGCTAACACGCAAGTGCACATCTTTATGTGTTTTTCTCATGTCGGCGGTTAACTTTGCCGCAAGCTCCTGTTCAGTTAAATTATTATAATGGCCGGCAGCTTCATTTTTAAGCAGGTCCTCTTTATATTTTGCACTTATTTCCGGGAATGGGTATACATCTACCAGTCTATCGGCAAGTTTAGTGACAATCTCGTGCCTGTCGGCATCGTTTACTGTTTGTGCGAAAGATGGCAGGTTGTATAAAAACAGCGCGCCTGTAATGCCCAGCATCAGGCATGATCGTTTAATCAGATTTGGTTTCATCAAATGAGTTTAAATATGAGGTGATTTATTACATCAAATATAAATACCCTGTCGTCTCCAGGCAAACTTCTTAGAAATCTTAAGTCAGATAACCCGGGCAAGGTATTCATATATTAATTACTTATGTCGTCATTAGTTATGCCTCGCTTATTTTTCTTAATTGATTCTTTTAATTTCCCGAACTTATAGTTGAGGGATGCACCAAAGGCGCTAAAGTTTTGCTGATCCCGGCTTATCTGGTTAAAATTGGGCCCGAATGAATTTGTAACATTAAGACGATAGCGTTTGTATGGGTTATTGGTAAAAGCCGAAAAAGTGAGCTTATCTTTAATAATATCCTTGCTCACGTTAAAGGCTGTGCTGATATACGCATTAGAGTGCTGTTGAACAGTAAGCCGGCCGCCATCTGCAAAGATATTAACCCCGGTTCGCCAGCCACTATTTAACTTTAGGCTGGAGGCGACATTAGCATTAAACATAAAGCCGTGGTTCTTTATTGGTTTACCGTTACTTACCCCTGTTGCCCAACCATGCATTAACCCTCCGTTCATACTCAGATTCCAGGCTTGGGTTAAGGGGTAGTTGAAATTAATATTTCCTCCTAATGCTTTTGCGGTACCGGTATTCTCAAAACGAGTACGGGTAATATTGCTTACTTCGTCATATACCGACACCGGGAAGATAAGACCCTGTATCCAATTATAATTCAGGCTGGCAACCAGACTGCCTTTGGCGGCCCAATTAAACCCAAGCCTTAACTGGTTGCCCTTGGTAGGGCGCAGATCCGGGTTGCCTGAAGTTTCAAATATTGGATTAGAGCGGTCAACAAAAGGGTTTAATTGGTTAATACCAGGCCGCTGGATGCGCTGATTCCACCCAAAACTAATACCAGTGGTGTTAAAGCGCCTGCTTAAAGCCACCGCAGGTATTATACTGAAATAATTTTGCGACACCTGCGAGGCTGTCGACAAAAAGTTAGCACCGACATCTGTATTTTCAACTCTGACACCTGCTTTTACCGACCAATTGTTGATATTATATTGATAAGAATTATAACCGGCCCAAATAGTTTGTCTGTTATTGAAAGTGTTTGTTTTCGATGGGTCGGTTAAATAATTGCCACCTGCGTCCTGCGATAAATATTGGAAATCGCTTTCATTAAAGCGGACAATTATTTTTGCACCCGCTTCAACATTAATCTTGTTTACCGGGTAAACTTGATCTAATTGCACAGTATGCTCGCTCATCACGCTTTTATTGGCCTGACGAAAATCAGGTAGCGTATAATTTACTCTGTTGTTAAAAAGCTGATCGGCGTTTTGGTTATTGGCGAAGCCGTAATAGCGATAAGAAAAAGTCGTCAATTGGTTCTTATTCCGACGATATCCCTTTTGATAGTTGATTGCCAAATCGGCCCCTTTTCCAATATTATCATTATCTGTTAGCAAACTATATTGCTGTGTAACAGTGGTATCATTCCGCAAGACAGAACTTTGCGAAGACTGGCCAGTTCCCTTGCCTCCGTTCAGGTTAAACTGGCCGGAGATAAGATTCAGCGAATCGATCTCATAACTTAACTCCATGCCCAGGTACGCGTTTTGACTGTCGCTTTTCTGACCACCGGCCTGAACAAGTGCCGACGGTGATACGCTCTTGCTTTTGCGTAGAACACTACTTGTTGTTAAGGGGTTGCCAAACGAGCTGGCGCCGCCAAACGCTGATAAACCAAACTTTCCTGATTTGGTAGTAAATGACCCACCTATAGATGGGCCGCCCGCAGGCAGGCGTTCATTGAGACCTATGTTTGCGCTATAGCCATCGTCTATGGTTTTATTGGTTATTATATTGATTATTCCGGCCAAACCTTCTGCATCGTATTTTGAAGGCGGCGTAGTGATAACTTCTATTTTTTGAATAGAAGATGCAGGCATGCTCTTTAATACATCTTTTGGATTTCGCTCAAGTAAACTCGACGGTTTACCGTTAATAAAAATACGGTATGCCGAATTTCCACTTACCTGTATGTTGTCTTCGGCATCAATGGTTACCAATGGAACCTTTCGCATCATTTCCAATACACTACTAAACTTACTGGCAGGGTCGGCCTGAATATCATAAGCAATACGATCAGCTTCCTGCTTAATGATAGGTTGGGTTGCCTTTACAACAACTGCTTTAATTTCCCTGGCCGAAGCATTAATGGCTACATCCCCTAAATCAAGTGGCTTACTTCCATCCATAAGAATATTCAGGGATTTACCGGTATAACCGATCAATGTAAAATTGATAATAAATTTTCCCGGCTGGACATCGGTTATAACAAAGGCGCCGTCCGTTCTGCTAACAACCGTTTTTATTTGCTTGTTATTTGAATTTTTAAGTGCCACAGTGACAAACTCGGCCGGCTTTCGGGTCAATGAATCGATAAGCCGGCCTTTGATAATGTTACGTTCTGCCAGGCTTTGGGCATGTGACACATATATCCCAGCTAGCCAAAGCATTAAGATTAAGGTGATTTTCAGTTTCATTTGTAAGTCGTTTAGGGCTTTGACTACAAATCAAGTACTATGTTACACATAGTACTAAATATTACACAGGCATTTTGATATAACAACGTAAGTGTTTTAAAATAAAAGACTTTTTTATCTTTATTTAAAAAAATGCCTATCTTTGTATCGTAATGGCGGTATTTTCAAAGACGTGTGAGTATGCTATAAGAGCGGTGCTTTTTATTTCCCATAAAACTGCAGCAGGCGGCAAGATTGGAATTAAAGAAATAGCTAACGGTATTGATTCGCCTGAACATTTTTTAGCAAAAATTTTACAAGACCTAAGCCGTAAGGGAATTATACAGTCAGCAAAAGGGCCAAACGGCGGCTTCTATCTGGATGAGCATGCACTTAAATTGTCCCTATCAGCTATAGTGGAAGCTGTGGACGGCGATGCTCTTTTTACTGGATGTGCCCTGGGGTTAAAACAGTGTTCGGAAGTAAACCCGTGCCCGTTACACAATCAGTTTAAAACCATAAGAAGTGAAATACACAACTTGCTGAATACCAAGAAAATAGGAGAATTCAACGACGAGTTGGCACTTGGTCTGCGGTGTTTGAAAAAATAAAATTTGATATAATAAAAGATAAAAAGGTATTAATATATTTTATATATGAATGATATTACAGATATTGATAGCATAAGACTTTTTGTAGATGAGTTCTATGACAAAGTACGCCGTGATGATTTGATTGGCCCTGTATTTTTAAAAGCGATCCCTGGCGACTGGCAACCCCACCTGGACAAGATGTATGCTTTTTGGAATACTATTTTGTTTGGCGTAAGTGGATATAAAGGGAACCCTTTTTCTAAACATGCGCCGCTACAAATAAAACAAGATCATTTTGACAGATGGTTAAAACTGTTCGCTGAGACAATCAACACTCATTTTAACGGGCCAGTTGCGCAAGATGCACAGAAAAGAGCCGGGCTAATGGCCGAAATGTTCTTGTCGCGGCTAAGATATACAGATCCAAACCGCATAGTTTTTTAAGTGATAAGTCTATCAAACAACAATTAATGTAACAACATGATAATACCAGAAATTTTATCCCTACTCGAAACAGCCGAAACGCCGGTTATTAAAATATTGCAACAACAGGCATCAGGAAAGGTGCTTGCATTGGGTTTTAAAAAAGGAATGATACTCAAAGAACACCAAACAGCCGTTCCGGCCAAGTTGGTGGTTATTGAAGGAACAGTGTTATATAGGCAAGGAGAAAAGTCAATAACGCTTAACAAATTATCTGATCTGGATATACCAGTTAAAATTACGCACTGGGTTGAAGCGCTGCAGGATAGTATTTGCCTGCTGATACTCGGTTAAAACATGAATAGAAACAACTAATAAATTAACAATATGAATACGATAGAATTACAACCAACACTTGACAATGCAAATGTAGAAGCGATAGGAAAATCCTATTCAATTTTGAAAAAGCTTAATGCGTTTATTGAAAATCAAAAAGATAAACGCCTGGCCTGGTTCATGATCGGGTTGCTTGCACAAGCGGTATTGATTTTACCTATCCCCGCGGCCCTGATATATTATTACGACGCGTCTGTATTTGTATTAGCGATTACACTTGTACTATTTTTTGCTAACATTATTGCTGGTATGGGCGGTTCAAAGATTGGTATTTTAATATTACTTTTAACGCTTAATATCATTGTACACCTGGTTATGATCTGCGGATATATTCTGTTTAAATAGTTATTTAAAACGGTTAGCTGTATTAGCTATACGGGCAGTTGCATAAAATGCGGCTGCCTTTCGCTTCCCGGCAAAATGACCTTATCGATTTTCTTTAATACTCCTACGTGTGAGAAGATTACCCACATTATCCCACTGTTGGGGAATATTTTCCCTAAACGGTTATTGGAGCAAATCTCTTAACTCCCTTTTTATAGTTAATTATCCATTTTTATTTTGAATTGCCGCTTTGGAACCTTTTTTGCTTTAAAGCGTACAAAGAATCCAAGTTAAAAATCAATCATTGTAATTAAGTAATGAAAAAACTGTATACACTTTTATTAATTGGTGGTTTATCTATTTTCGCTTCATGCAAAAAGGACAATTCTCCCAATAATGGTACAGAACCAAACGTAAACAGAATTGCACCTGACGGCTTCAATTTTTCTACTACGAAGAACGTAAATATCAATGTTACCCTGCATGCTAATAATGATCAGCCCTTATCTGGTATTGTCGTAAGCATTTATGCTCCTGATCAAGTTGATTCAGGCAACACTTTATTCAAAGGGGTAACCAATACAGCCGGTAACTTAACAGCGACAATCACTGTCCCTGCGTATTATAGTAAGCTGGTTATTGATCCTGCTTATGTAGGTTTATTACGTAATGCAACAGCCACAATTAATAACGGCAGTATTACTGCGGTAATTGGTGGTAAACAAGGCTACAGCGGCGACATTGTAGCTGACGCTATTAACAATGTTACTATTGATACCAATGCTTACAATGGCTCAATAAGGACTAATTCATCAAAACGTACTGACATAGTCTATCCTGACGGATATTCTGCTTCAAATGCTTTTACTTCGCCTACAAACCTCGGCCGTCCTGCCTATCTGGAAGCTACAGGCGATGTGATTGATGCGTCATTATTATCATACATCAATGCGTCATTGCCTGAAAACAAACCATTAAGCACTACGCATCCCGATTATCTGAATAATAAAGTAAACACTATTAATATAACCGCAACAACCGATGTCTGGGTCACTTTTGTTTCAGAAGGTGCGGGCTACCAAAATACATTGGCATATTACACTTACGACACCAATAACCCGCCATCACAAACAAGCGGTGGTACGCGTGCTGACGGCATTGATAAAATAACGTATATATTCCCAAATGCTTCAGGAGCCGGCTCTGGCGGTGGCCTTCATTCAGGCGATAAAGTTAAGCTTGGAACTTTCGATGCAGGCACAACTGTTGCATTCGTATTGCTTCAAGATGCGTGGAGCGGCAGTGGGGTAGATACTAAGGCAACTAAATTTTACAGCCAGAATGCCTTTAATCCTGAAAGCAGCGCACTAAGTCAACACTCGGTTGTGTTGTATGACGACGTTCATAAACTATACGTAATGGGCTTTGAAGACCAGAACAGAACAGATTCAGACAATGACTTTAACGACCTGGTTGTTTATGCCACTGCCAGCCCTATTACAGCAATTAATAAGACAAATGTAGCTTTAATTGATAAAGGCGGCGATACTGATGGGGACGGGGTGCAAGATGAGCAAGATGCCTTCCCTACCGATGCAAATAAAGCCTACATCAATTATTATCCGTCTAAAGATACCTATGCAACTATTGCTTTTGAGGACAACTGGCCTAAAAAGGGCGACTTTGACCTGAACGACATGGTTGTAAAATATCGCTACACATTCGCCAGCAACGCTAAAAACCAGGTTGTAAGCATGACAGGCGACTATTCGGTAGCGGCGTCGGGGGCTTCATTTAAAAACGGCTTTGGCGTACAGTTGCCGGTGAGCGCATCAGCGGTACAATCGGTTAGCGGCTACAAACTATCAGCGGGCACTTACATATCGCTTGCAGGCAACGGGGTAGAGTCAGGACAAAGCAAAGCCGTTATTATACCTTTTGATAATCACGATCTGATGGTTCATAATCCCGATTACTCATTCTTTATTAACACCTTGAATTCAAAAGATAAAGTGATTAGTCAAACCGCTTCAGTAGTTGTAAACTTTGTTTCGCCGGTAGATGCTTCGACATTGAAGGCCTCAGCATTTAATCCGTTCCTTATCAGCAACCTGCGCCGCGGGTATGAAATTCACCTCCCGGGCTTTGCGCCGACTGATAAAGCTAACAGCAAATTGTTCGGTACTGATGATGATAAATCGAGTGCATCAACAGGCAAGTATTACCTTTCGGCTGAGAATCAGCCATGGGCCATCAACTTTACTGAGTCATTCAGCTACCCTCTTGAGACAATTAATATCAATCAAACCTATCTGCATTTTGCAGACTGGGCCTTATCAGGCGGGGCCACCTATTCCGACTGGTACAGTAACACAGCAGCTGGCTACCGCAGTACAGGTAATATATACTCGAAATAAACAGCCAAAATTTTATAACACAAAAGCGTGAGACCTATGGTACCGCGCTTTTGTGCTATAATAAACTTATTTTTGTCGACTCATATATTCAATTAATGCAACCCCGGACAAGCACTAAAACGCTGACATACTGCACCAAGTGTCATTTAAGTATTTGTCCTTAACGTCTTAGCTATTGTCAATGAAACCAATTTTTATCCCGGCTTATATAAAAAAATATCTGCATATAAATCGAAACAATGCAACTGCGCTAGAAGCCATAAAAGCCGCTTATAAGACTAATTTAGCTACAGGCGTGCCGTTAATATCTGTTGTTATCCCTGCTTATAACGAAGAAGAGAATATAGTGCCTACGTTGGCGTCGCTTTGCAACAACGTAATCACCCATCCAGTGGAAATCATTGTAGTAAATAACAATTCGAAGGATAATACAGAAGCGCTTGTAAAAGCCAGCGGGGTTATTTGTATCAACGAAATCACCCAGGGCATCACTCCTGCGCGTAACCGTGGGCTTAAAGAGGCTACAGGTAAATATATACTCAATGCCGACGCGGATACCATTTATCCTAAAGATTGGATAGCAGAAATGACGAAACCCTTAATGAACGATAAGGGGGTAGCTATAACCTATGGCACCTTCTCGTTCATCCCTATTGGCAGCACAGGACGCATTACCTATTACTTTTATGAAATGCTGGCCGATCTGACCCGCCTTTATAATAGTTTTAAAAAGACAGCAGCCGTTAATGTATACGGTTTTAATTCAGGCTTTAGGCGCGAGCAAGGCTTGCAGGTTGGAGGATTTGACCATCCGCCTGGCACGAATGAGGATGGTTACCTGGCACTGAAACTAACGCAAAAAGGATTTGGCAAAATGCACCGGGTAAGCAAATCTAATGCTATTGTCTGGACCACTGATCGCCGTATACAAATTGACAGCGGCTTGTGGAAAGCAATAGGCAAGAGGGCAAGACGTGTATTTAATATTAAACAACGCTAAATTTATATTCCTAATAAGAAATTTTTTAGTAAGACTATTTAAAATCACTAACTTAATATAACGAATTACGTACAAGGGAGAAATTGTATTAGCACATACAACATCTTAAATTTTCAAGTATGACGAGTTTTTCAAACAGCAGCCAGGTAAAGATCCTTATAGTCGAAGATGACCAATTCATGCAGGCCATACTACAGAAATTTTTAAGTACAACCTATGAGATCATTATAAAACCCACCGGTATGGATGCCTTATCTTTTATGCAGAGCGGTAACCTGCCAGACTTGATCATATCTGACCTTAATACTCCGAAACTAAGTGGCCTTGACCTCATTGAGCAGGTTAAACTGAGCGATTTTTTTAATTCGATCCCTATTATTATTCTTTCTGGCGAAGACAGCTCAGAAAAACGCGTAAAATGCCTCGATGCCGGAGCTGATGATTATATTGTAAAACCATTTAATCCAGCCGAGTTGCAATCCAGAATCAGAGTTGTTTTAAGACGCAGTGGCAAGTTTTTAGCTAATTTATGAACGATATTTCCCAGGAAGATAATTCGCCAACAATAGCATTGGTGGGGTTTGATCATGACCTTACGGCGGCATTTGCCGGCTATAATTTCGGGCACCGGCACCTAGTCCATTTTGAAAACGGGATGAAGATGGCCTCGGCCTGGGTAAATGACAACTTGTCCATTGTAGCTATTATATCAAATAGCGAAATTATGGGCTCTGCCGGATTGACATTAGTTGAAACCGTAAAAAAGAAGGGGCTTCCTTCGGTGCCTTTTTTTCTTATCGTAAATCACCTGAATGCTAATTTGCGTAAACTAGCGCTGGAAGGGGGCGTTACCGATGTTTTTACATTGCCGCTTAGATCGTCTGCCCGTATTGAAAGGCGTGTGGCTTTTTTGATTGACAATTGGACGCAGCTGAAAAACAATATTGAAACAAGCAATCCCTCTATACGCAAGATCGAGTTGGGTAAACGCATCTTCGATCTGATTTTTGCAGGCGGGGCCTTACTGGTACTGTCGCCTTTGTTCTTAATCGTTTATATATTAATCAGGCTTGAGTCAAAAGGTCCGGCTTTTTATTATTCATTGCGCGTGGGAACCGGATATCGCGTATTCAAGTTTTACAAATTCAGGTCGATGTATGTTAATGCCGACCAACGCATAAAAGATCTGAAGCACCTTAACCAATACGATATTGACGCGACTGCCGACGGAGCTGAAAGACCTATTGTAGAAGGCGGTTTATGCCACCAGTGCCAGGCGTATGGCAAATGCCAGTATCCTATTTTTTCAGACAACGTTCAACTGTGCGAAAAAGAATTCAGATATACCAAAAAAGCCAGTTCTGGCTCTGCTTTCTTTAAGATCAAGAACGATCCGCGCATAACCCGGGTAGGGGCCTTTATCCGCAACACCAGTATAGATGAACTGCCGCAGCTTTGGAATGTTATCATCGGCGATATGAGCATTGTAGGTAACAGGCCGCTGCCACTCTATGAGGCAGAGAAATTGACTACCGATAAATACATACTAAGGTTTGCCGCCCCCGCGGGAATAACAGGCTTATGGCAGGTAGAAAAGCGCGGCAAAGGTGATATGAGTGAAGAAGAGCGTTTAATGCTGGACAATGTCTATGCACAAACTTATAGCCTTAAAAACGACCTCAAGCTGATATTAAAAACTATTCCGGCATTATTTCAAAAAGAAAACGTGTAATCTGGTTTAATATTTATACGCTACGTGAATCCGATCTCTATCATTACGGTCAATTTTGAACAGCCTGCAGTAACCGAAGCGCTGTTAGCGTCTATATTTTCGACCACAGCTCTGCCAGATATTGAAATTATTGTTGTTGATAACGGCAGCAAGCATAATCCTGTACCGGAGTGGAAAATTAAATATCCCGGCGTGCTGTTTATCCGGTCGGATGATAACCTGGGATTCGCAGGTGGCAATAACCTGGGCATTGCACAAGCCAAAGGCGAATATCTTTTCTTCGTAAATAATGATACCGAATTTACGGCTGGTTTGGTAGAAACCCTTGCTAAAGCGCTTGACGAAAATGAAAATACAGGCATAGTGTCGCCCAAGATCCGATACTTCGACAAGCCGGATACGCTACAATATATGGGCTATACCCCTATGAATTATTTCACGGCACGTACAGCGTGTATCGGCCAATTTGAAATAGACAAAGGTCAGTACGATAACCTAACCGGCGAAACTGGTTACGCGCATGGCGCTGCCATGATGGTTAGAAAACAATGCATTGAAAAGGCCGGCCTTATGGCCGAAAACTTTTTTTTATACTATGAAGAACTGGATTGGTGCGACCGCATCAAAAAAGCCAGCTATCAGATATGGTTGATAACCAATGCGCTTATTTACCATAAAGAGTCAGTTTCTGTAGGTAAAAACAGTCCCTTAAAAGAATATTTTATGAATCGCAACCGTGTTCTTTTTATCAGACGTAATGCGCCATTGGCTGCCAGGATATTTTTTTATATTTATTATGTGCTGATTGTTACACCACGCAACATTTTAAATTATTTAAGGACCGGGCAAAGCGACTACACCAAATGGCTCTTAAAAGCCATCTGGTGGAATGCCACCGAAAAAACGGACAGCAAGAACCTGGGTTATCCCCTAAAAACATTATGATAGCTACGTTTTGGATAAGCCTGTTCATCATTTTCTACGCCTTTGTAGGGTATGGCCTGTTGCTTTTCGTGCTTGTCAAAATAAAACGATTTATCTCAGGCAAGCCTATTTTACCACCATCGATAAATCTGCCAAGCTGCACATTGATTGTTGCCGCATATAATGAAGAGGCTTTCATTGAACAAAAGATACAGAATACACTGGAACTCATCTATCCTGATGACAGGCTAAAATTTATTTTCGTTACAGACGGATCTACAGACCAGACGGCATCTATAGTATCAAATTATCCGCAGATAATACACTTGCATAACGACTTACGCATGGGTAAAATGGCAGCAGTTCATAGAGCCAAAGGTATAGTTGATACCGATGTTATTGTTTTTACCGATGCCAACACCTGTTTAAATGCCGAGGCGATGGTAAACATATGCCGCCATTATGCAAACCCAAAAGTGGGCGCTGTGGCTGGTGAAAAGAGGGTTACTACAACCCAAGCAGCAGATGCCACCGCCGGAGAGGGTTTTTACTGGAAATACGAATCGAAATTAAAAACCTGGGACTCAGAACTATACTCTGTGGTTGGTGCCGCGGGCGAATTATTTTCTGTACGTACAGAATTATACCAGCCGGTATCCTCAAATGCCATCATAGACGACTTCATGATCTCGATGCGGATAGCCGAAAAGGGCTACAAAATTGTGTATGAACCAGAAGCCTATGCCTCAGAGACCGCGTCTGAGGATGTGAAGGAAGAGCTAAAACGGAAAATAAGAATAGCGGCGGGCGGCCTTCAATCTATTATTTGGCTTAAAAGCCTGCTGCTGCCATTTAAATTGCCCTTGTTGTCGTTCCAATATATCAGTCATCGCGTGCTACGGTGGACAGTAGTACCGTTCTTGATGATCCTGGTCTTGATATTAAACATATTAATTGTTTGGCGAGGGAATACAGGAGTTATTTATCAGCTGATACTTTTGGGACAGATAGTTTTTTACGGCACCTCCATTTTAGGCTGGGTATTGATGGCTCGCCAAATAAAGATCAAAATATTTTTTATACCTTACTATTTTAGTATGATGAACTATGCTGTAGTACGGGGCATTTTCCGTTACCTTACCGGCAATCAAAGTGCGGTCTGGGAAAAAGCCAAAAGAAAAGTAGTTTAGAAAATACAATGGGGCTTAAAGAAAAAATAAACAGCAATCCTGCTTTAAAAAAATTGGTTCATTGGATGCTCATACCAACCGGTGAAGCCCGGCCTCGCTTATGGGTTAAGCTGCTGGTTAATCCATTTATACACAAGCATGGCGCAGGTAGTAGAATAGGCCGCACACGTATGGATGTTTTGCCATTTAATAAATTTGAGTTGGGCAGCAAATCAACCATCGAAGATTTTTGCACTATAAACAATGGTGTAGGCGACGTGTTAATAGGTAATAACAGCTTAATAGGTATGAGCAACGTAATTATCGGCCCCGTAAGCATCGGAAATAATGTAATTTTTGCTCAAAACATTGTCGCCAGCGGCTTGAATCATGACTATCGAGACATTAACACACCGATTAATCTGCAAAAGACTATCGTATCTCCAATTGTCGTTGAAGACGATTGCTGGATAGCCGCTAACGCTGTATTAACGGCGGGCGTCACAATTGGCAAGCATAGCGTTATTGCAGCGGGTGCAGTAGTGACTAAAGATGTATCTCCTTACTCTGTTGCAGCGGGCAATCCGGCAAAAGTTATTAAAAAATACGACTTTGCTCTAAACCAGTGGATAACGGCTAAAAACTGAATTAATTTGACGGATATTGAAAGCTAACGACGACAATAAAGATAAAATTGATCAGTTACGTACAGTAGCCGATAAACAGA
Organism: Mucilaginibacter panaciglaebae; assembly: GCF_039539265.1. NCBI lineage: Bacteria > Pseudomonadati > Bacteroidota > Sphingobacteriia > Sphingobacteriales > Sphingobacteriaceae > Mucilaginibacter > Mucilaginibacter panaciglaebae. The sequence continues at coordinate 280,094 of NZ_BAABCV010000005.1, read as the reverse complement.
GCGCTATTGAAGAAAAACTAGATGAACTGATAACGTTGTTGGCTGAAAATGATTTCGACAGCGAAACTGTCAAGCAATATCAGTCCAGGCTTAGCTCGGCTCTCCAACATAAAATGACCATCGCCGAAGATCTTAAAGCATTCGAAGTAATTGACAAAAAGACCGATGCATCAAGAGAGCAGTTACTTGACGAATTTAGCGTGTTGCTGGAGGCGCATACATTTAACAGCAAGGCGACGACCAAATATTTACAAACAGAGCGCAACAATAAATTTATATTAATGGCAATAGGCGTTATCATGATAACCCTGGGTTTCGCAATGATTATTATGCCTGCCCCGCCATATTTTGAAATGTTCACCATATTTTATTTTACTCCCGATGACGGCGTAACGCTGATGGACCTGATATCGCTCATTATTGTATTTGCCGGTATTTATGTTTTTGTGCGTTCATTATATAAGAAAAACCCCGGTGCACGGTAATCCTGTTAAATCAATTATCTATCTGTAAATAATATGATCAGCATATTTAAAGAAGACCAAAAAAATCTATTAGTGACCCTTGATCTGCATGAGGCCAGCCTGACCAACGCTGAGGTGTTTAAGTTGGAGCTATTGCAATTGTTTGAAACACATCACAAACATATTATATTGAACATGGACCAGGTTGAATATATCGACAGTTCTTTCGTGGGTGCGCTTGTAGCGTTGTTAAGGCAATTAATGACGGTTAAAAAAGACCTGATCCTGGTAGGTTTACGCAAAGAAATTGCAGACTTGTTTGCGTTGATAAGGTTAGACAAAGTTTTTAAGATCTACAGCAGTTTTGATGAAGCTGGGAGCTCGTTAAATTAGCGATATCTGTCTGTTTAAATTTATATTTACCAACCAAAATATAACACCGCATGAGGGAGCGATTTGCAGTACTGGACATTTTCAGAGGGATATTTTCAAGCCTCGTGGTACTGTTTCACTTAAGCGCCTTTTCCGCCACTCCTGTCATCAACAATGAATTTATTTATAATAGCGACTTGTTTGTCGACTTCTTCTTCGTATTAAGCGGGTTTGTTATCGCTTATAGCTATCAGCACCTAAAAACAGGCGCAGAGTTAAGGCACTTTTTTAAAAAGCGCTTTTTCAGGTTGTATCCGCTGCATTTTATCGTATTGATCTTATTTGTACTGATCGAGTTATCCAAACACAGCGCATCGGGCTATGTGCATGTAAATAAGGTGGAGAATGTAAGTAACAACCTCTACACGTTCTTTACTAATCTTTTTCTGCTTAATTCGGTAAAGTTCCCGGGGATTAATGATGTGAGCTGGAACATTGCCAGCTGGTCAATAAGTGCTGAAATGATTGCATATATTGTATTTGGTTTTACTATGCTGATTATTAACCGGTATAGTTTAACGCGGTTAAAAACAATCATCTATTTCATTATTGCTATACTTGCCGGCGTTGCCATGTACCTGTTTACCGGTAGCTTTAAACTTACGCGGGCATTTGACTATGGCTTTTTGAGGGGCATAGTTGGGTTTTCGCTTGGTGTAGTTTGCCTCAATGTCTTTGATACCTGTAAAAGCCATTTACGAAAGCTAAGCGACGGGCTATTCAGTTTCATGGAGATACTATTTGTTGCGATAACCATTTTACTCGTTTGTAATGGCAATTATTTTAAAAACTACGGCTTCATATTTGAGGTCATGTTCTTTATCACTATCCTGATCTTTGCTTTTGAGAAAGGCTGGGTATCTGCGCTGCTAAAAAAATCAGGCTTTTTACACGCTACCGGCAAATATTCTTACTCTATTTATATGATACATACGCTGATATTAAGCTTGTTCAACGTGGTCTTTGTGCGGGTATTAAAATTCCCACCATCGGCTTACGCGTATTTGTTTATTTTAAATTATGCGTTAATCTATCTTTTATCGTCCTGGACTTTCAAACACATCGAAATGCGGTTCAACTATTCGGATAATAAGCAGCCGGGTAAAAAAAACTGGTGGATCTGGTAAAGCCTTATGCCTGCACTTTGCCTCTATTTCGCATTGTTTTTAGCAATGCAAAACTTTCAACATATCCCACTTTGAAAATACTGCCAAAAGAAAATTGATTGTATTTGTTCAGGGCCCAGAAGCCTATAATGGTACCGGTTAAAATAGGCATAATAGTGGCGAAGGCAACACCATATACACTGTGCGTTAAATAAACGCCTGCAAAGTCAGACCCTATGTTTACCGCTAGCATAACCAGCACTTTATAAAAGTTAATTCTGGGTTGATGTATCACATCCAGCGTCAGGGCAAAGAACCTGTCGGGCGGAAAAAGAATGGCAAATGTTAAGAATAACCTGAATACATTAGCTGCTTCGGTGCCTGCATACTTACCGCCACCTATAACATATATGGGCAGGTCGGCCAGCGCACAGCCGATCAGTGCGGCTGGTATAAGCAGCACCGAGATCATTCCCGCGTATTTCTTCATAATAAAGATCACACCTTCGCGGTTATTCTGGTTGTATGCTGCTGCCAGTTCGGGCATAGCGGTGACTGCAAAGCTTCGTAAAGGTATCTCTACCAACTGCATCAGCGTTTGGCCCAGATTATAAATAGCCAGCGCAGGTTTACCCAGCATAAAATTGATAATAAACGTGTCAGAGGTGTTGAACATATTGGCACTTAGTGATGTACCCACACTATATTTGCCAAAATTGTATATCTCTTTTATAGTTGCAGTAGTACGGTTTCTCAGGTTGGTAATGCGCGTCCAGCCCTTTGCGAATGCAAAGACACTGGTAATAAGGTTAGAGAGCAGGTAAGCAAACAGCACATAAGGCAGGCTTATTTTGCTGCTTATAATGAGTAATAAAATAAAAACGATAAAACTGCCCTGGTTGCTTAGCCGGATGTATAATAACCTGTCAAATAACTGATCGCCCTGTATTACGCAGGTAGCCAAAAACCACGGCAGCGAAAAAGCATAATACACTCCTGACCATTTAAAGAACAATAATAATCCCTCGTCTTTTACATCGCCTAAAAAAAAGAATGAGCCCAGGCCGGCCAGCACCAACAAGCCCGTTACGCCCAACGCTAAAAACCAGGACGAGCCGGCAACCTCGGCAGTACGCTTTTCGCTGGCGCCTGAATAAAATTTAATGAATGCGGTAGTTAAGAACCCTGATCTAAAAGTATCAACCAATAGTAATATCGATTGGAAAAACACCCACGTACCTGCGTCTGTTTTGCTTAAAGACCGATATATCAGCGTCATGGTAACAAGGCCAAGGCCCGACATGATAATATTACCCGCTAAAGACAGAAAGTATTTGTTTCTGATCAGGCCATTAACTTTTTGCCACATTTTGCGTAAAAAAATTTCAATTAATATAAACAAATAATGCTTAAACCAATATCCAAATAGGCATATTTATACTAAAATATGGAACAGGGGAAAACTGCTTTTAACAACGTTACTTTATTAGTTACTCATTATAACCGTATTAAGTCATTAGAGCGCCTGTTAAACGCCTTTAAAGCGCTGGATGTTACCTTCGGTGATATTGTTGTATCTGACGACGGCAGCAAACCAGAGGTGGTTGAAGCGTTAAAACGGTTACAACAAACCATTAACTTTAAGCTGATAACAACGCAAAAAAATAGAGGTTTGGGTAATAATATCAACAAAGGGCAGGATGCTGTTAAAACCCCATATACGCTTTATGTGCAGGAGGACTTTGAACCCACTACAATCTTTGCAAAGCATTTTAAAGATGCCCTGCAATTTATGGACGAAGATAATGAGTTAGACATAGCCCGCTTTTACGCATATTTTAAATATCCTTATACCAAACCCTATGGCAAGGGCTTTTCTACAATGGAATTTAAGCCATACCCCTGGGCCAATAACCATCTTAAATTTTATGTTTACAGTGATCACCCGCACCTGCGGCGCAGCAACTTTTTTGATAAATTCGGGAGGTATCGGGAAGGCATAAAAGGCGACCTTACAGAATATAGCATGGCAATATCTTTTATCCAAAAAAAAGGGAAAGGCATTTTATTTGATGATTTCACAAAGCTGTTTTATCAGAAGAATTCGCCTGACGAGCCAAGCACTATGGGCCGCAGCAGCTGGCGCGAAAGCAAAAACATATTTGCGCTCGCGGCACGGGCAGCCTACCTGCAATTCAAACTGCTAAAGTGCACGGCCGATGTACTTTTTAAACGTTACTAAATGGAACAGTTTAAAACCATTACTTTATTAATTACCCATTATAATCGTAGCCAGTCGTTAGAGCGATTGTTAAAAAGCTTTACCGCACAAGAAATAGTTTTTGGTGATATCGTCGTATCAGACGACGGAAGCAAACCCGAGCACATCAGCCATTTAAGGGCTATAGAAAAACAATATAATTTTAGATTAATTACTGCAACAACAAATGCTGGCCTGGGTAATAATATTAATAAAGGGCAGGATGCTGTAAATACCCCTTATACGTTATATGTTCAGGAAGACTTTGACCCCAAACCGGGTTATAGTGAGCATTTAAAAGATGCACTTGATATTATGGACGAACGCCCTGATGTAGATATGGTGCGATTTTATGCCTATTTCAGATACCCGTATCTGAAACCTTTTAGAAACGGTTTCTCTGAAATGATTTTTAAGATCTGGTATCCCGGTTACCGCAAGTTCCATTGCTATAGCGACCACCCGCACCTGCGCAGAAGCATTTTTTTTAAAAGATTCGGGCGATACCGCGAAGGCTTAAAAGGCGACCGCACCGAGTTTTTAATGGCCATATCGTTTTTAAAACACAAAGGGAAAGCCCTGTTCTATGAAGATTTTAAAGGGCTTTTTGATCAGTTAAACTCGGCTGATGAACCTAGCACTATGACCCGTAGTGACTTCCGTCAAAGCACTAACCCATTGATAGTCTTGCTGCGTATGTTGTATCGTAATGTTAAACACAATTACGATTTACTTACGTTTAAGAAAAGTGAGAATGATTAAGTGTTGAGTTAATAGGAACCGGAGCTTTACGCCGGGGATAGCAGACACGAAGTATTAAATACCCGCCACATTTTGTATGGCTTTATAAATTTCCGTCACATTGTTCTCCCAGGTATGGCCTGCTGCAAAGTGGATGCGTGCACGCTGCTTTCCTTCCGAATTCTCGGACAAAGCCTTTGTAATTAGTTGCACATAATCATCTTTTGTTACGCCGAGGTAAGTATGTTGCTCAAACACGCTCATAGCATCGGTACGGGTGGCGACCACCGGTTTACCCATGGCCAGGTATTCATCAATCTTACGCGGATAATTACCAATAGTAACCTGATTTACCAACTGCGGATTCAGGCACACATCAAATGCATTTATATAAGCCGACAGGGTATCGGGCTGTTTCCCTCCTAAAAAATAAATATTGCTAATCTGATGCAGCTTGCTTGTTTTAAATTCCTCATCTTCTGGCCCTACTAACACAATGCTCCATTCAGGTTTTTGTTGAGCAATATATGCCAGCAGTTCGATATCGAGCCGGATGCTTTGCAAAGCACCCACATAACCGATAACCGGTTTTCGAATGTCCTCTATATCAGCAGGTATTGGTGTGTTCTGTTTATTGGTAAATATCTCCAGGTCGCAGCCCTGACCAACATAATAAGATTTTGGATTATATTGCCTGCAGTAGTTAGCTAAATAAGTAGAATTAGCCACACAGAGATCGCTTTTTTTAATGAGTTCGGGCTCCAGCGTTTTACCGTGTAATTTCCAGTAATCAACAAACAATAGATAATCCCTTGAATAATAAATGCTGACAGCCGGTTTTAGCAGTTCTTTTAAATAAAAGCATCTGAAGATATCATTGTCATTAAATAAGATGACATCTTTAAATCCTAATCGGTCTATCGCTTTTTTTATCGAGCGGGCAAATCGCTTATTATTAAATTTATTCAGCCAGTTAAATATTGCATCGCTCTTTATCCAGTTGATGGATTCAATCATCTCGTCGGGATAATAATTCCACATATTTTCTTTTATAGTTACCAGATTATCGGCAACTCCGGAAATCATATCTATTCGCTTTTTAACCTTCGGGTCGTTTTTATGGCGCAGTTTGGTAATGCGGTCAAGTGGTGAGTTAACGTATAGTACCCGGTTATGACGACTAAACTCTAAAGCTATGTTTTTGCAATTGCTGCCTATTTCAACATCCCAGGGCTGTTGGCCAACTACTATAATATCGCGGTCTTTAATGATGCCCATGGATGAATATTACGTTAGTTGTGACTTGCCGGTTACAGCAATTTGCTGCTTTTCGCGGTCAAGCCTTAATAACACCGAAATCAAAGCCATATCCATAGAAAAATAAATATTAGAGGGATACTGAACCAATGCCTCCTGTGGAAAATTAGCTATGTTGTAGGCAAAAATTATTAGCGTAAAGCCCAAACAATAGGTCTTAAGCTCAGGATCTTTTATCAGATAAAAGTTATTGATACCCGTTTTGAGTACCGTAAACATCAGCATGCAAAAAATAAACAAACCTATCCAGCCCAGCTCTACGGAAATACGGATATATCCGCTGTCAGGAGGGAAATTTGCGAGATATGAATTTGGTGCAAATCGTTGCCCCCAGGTACCCGTAGCGCCCAGTCCGCCGCCAACAGGATGCGATAGTATGTAAGGCTGTATGCGTTTTTGATTAGCCTTACGCAAGTTATAAGAGTCATCATCATTAGGCCTGAATGCCGTCTGGAAGCGTTTAAGGTTCGGATCTCCGGTTGGGACATTGATCAATATGACCAGAAATACTGCGGCAACCCCGGTAAATATCAACACCTTGCGATTATAGTTTAATATAGCAAACAAAAATAAAGCCGCAGGTACCAGGACATTGGCTCCGCGTGTACCGGAGTATAACATAGCAACCAGAAATGACATGGCCAAAAAGGCTAAAACTATCTTTTTCCATAAAGCCCGTTTACCCGCTATCATCGCTATACAAAAGATCGCAGACATAGACATGTTATAGGCAAACGTTACCGGATCTGAAAAGATGGAGAATTTACGCCAGTGTCCCGCTATAAACAAAAGCGAAGCTATGTTTGGATCAGAATGCAAATACGCTTCCTCGACTGCCGAAAAGCCAATATATTCTTGCTTGGCAGCATAAAACGCCGCAAAAAAGCTCATAGCCAGCCATATCTTTATAATCAGCCTGATAAATGCTACCGAACGTATGTTATATAAAAACACAAAATAACTTAGCATTACCACAGCTACCGAACGTATTGTATATATCCAGGCCGCACGGGCCTCAGTAAACGGATTGGCTATTTGAAGCACGTTATAAGCCAGCCATATCAGTATCATCGTACTTACCGGACCTTTCAGCTCGGCCCAGTTACGATCTTTCCGCTGTTTAATAACCAGCCCCAGCATCATTAAAAACTGCAGAACGTCCATAATAACGCCGATGGGCCCTGATACTCCCAAACGCATTAGCATAAACAGCATATAGGCCATTACCAACAATATAATGATACCAAATTGCGGATAAACAACAACACCATAAACTGTAGGCAACCCTACTACCATTATCAGAAAAAGCATCCCGAATACTACACCGAATTTGGCAATACCAACAGCTATAAATGCGGCTAATAATATCAGCAGGGTTATGCCTACCGGGTTATATAGTTTCTCCAACAAGAACTGCTTTTTAACATTCCACCAAAAGCCCTTGCCTTTTTTTGAAAGGTGCATGGTTTGTGTCGCTGGCAAGTTTGGGTCGTTCACTATAGAAACAATATTTTAATAATAAAAAAAAACACGCTGATAAATGCCACTACCAAAGCAACTATGCGGGTAACTTTTTGTATCCTGGCGTTCTTTTCCTCATCCAGTTCTTTCTTCTTAACTACCTCTTCGGCCGGATCTATTCTCATAGTTATCGTCCTGCTGTATAATGATGTTTAGTTGCTACCGACCGCTCATTTGCCTTGCGCGCCTTTAATAATGACAGTACCTGAAAAAACATGAACTTAGGGATATTAACCAGCGAACGGTAAATGCGCTTATCGGTATCTGAGCTTAACAAGGCAAAACCAAATCCTCCAATAAATAAAATAAAGCCTGTTACCCAAAATATTACTTCGCCGGGGCTCGCAAAAATGTCAACCAGCAAACATCCGGCCGACAAGAATAAAAAAATGAATAAAGGCGGCCTTAATAATACCAGGCCAAATAAAAACTGGTTCCAGCTAAAGTTGCTAATGCCTTTGGCAATCAGCGAAAAGCCCAGCGAAAAATACTTAAACCAGGTATTTATCCATCGCGAACGCTGGTTAACCAACTGGTCGGTATGGCTGGTCTTCTCGTCGTATACAATTGCTTTTTCTGCGAATGCTATTCGGGTATTACGGCCCACAATCTCTGCCTGCAATACCTTATCAAAGCCTGCGCCAACTACATCACGATGGCCCAGACAATCGATATAAAGCTGCTTAGTAAAAGCCATACCTGACCCGGCCAGTGTAGCCGATGAACCTGCTTTAAATAATAACTTACCATCGTAAAAATGATAATAGATATCGCGCGCTGCATCCAGGCAAGCATAGGTTGTGTCCAGGTTCTTGGCATCCCGCAGGCCTTGAACAGCTATATATCCCTGATCAAACAACTTGTTTAATTCATTAAGATACTCAGCATCAAGTATATTATCACTATCGATGATAGTAAGACGATCATGCGCACGCGCGAAGTTTTTGATAGCATAAAAATGCGAACGGGTATTGCCTGCCAGGGTTGTTTCAGGCTGCAGAACAATCACCCGGTCATCGGTAAAATTCAGCTCGGCGCTGCCACAATTATCAGCCACAATGTAAACCAGGTAGTTTTGGTAGTTGAGGCTGAGTATGGAGGTTATAACAGCCGGGATATGAGTTACCTGCTCATATGCAGTAACAATGATGGCATAATCTGCGCTTGTATTGGAGATTGGTATGTTTCTGCTACGCCCAAAAGCCGAGAATACATAAATTATCAAGGGCAGCACTAAATTATACCCGATGATCAGTTGAAATATGATCCATAAAATGGGAAGCACCGTCATGACCACTTAAATTTAATAATGCTGCTCATCATTTTCTGGCCGCACCAGATTTATCACCCAGCCAATAAACTTGTTACTTTGCTGCTTAAGATATTGGATATGCTGTTTATATTCATCAGTAATACTATTTCCTGCCTCAAAAACGGTTATTATTTTATCTGAAAATTGAACCCATTCTTTTGACCTGTTAAGCGTATTTAACGCCGAAGCTTCAATAATAATCACATCAAACATGGTTTTAAGGGCAGCGATCTTTTCGGTTACTATCTGCTCGCCACCTATTTCAAGCAGCGAATAACCACCGCCTTTATTACCTATAACCCTTATCATACTGTCGCCTGTAACAAACGATTTGTCAAGCACACCTGGCAAAAGATCTTCGAGATAATACTGTGTTTTAGTAAACCGAGTGATACCGGGATCGCTAAAATTGCCGTCTATTACCAATACCTTCTTATTTACTGATGCGTAGGCATAGGCCAGGTTAATAGCAACAAAGCTTTTTCCGGCCTCTTTTTCAATGCTATTGATTAACAATACCTGGTTATCGCCCATTTCGGTCTCAATTTCATAACGCAGCGACTGGATAAGATAACGCAGATGCCGGGTTTCGCCGGCCGCCTTATTATTATCCCAAACGGTCTTAAGATCAATTTCTTTATTACGCAACAGGTTAAGATAACCCAGTACAGGTATCTTGGTACGATCGGCCAGTTCGCTGGCATTGTTGATGCTATTGTCAAAAAAGAACAAGATGAATAATACAGCAATACAAAAAACAAAACTTACTGCACCACTGATGATAACCAACAACATTTTTTTTGAAGGTTGCGCGCTACCCGGCTCTGCAATTTCTATTATCCGCAATTGAGTAGAGAAGTTGGACTCCATGTTGGCCTGATTATACTTTTGCAGTATTTCAAGATACTCCTGGCTCGCAATGGTTATGGCACTCTCTAACGCTTGTGTAGCGGCCTCGTGTGGCACAAGTGCATCAAACTTTGTATTAAGACGATTAAGCTCTTTGTTAATGCTTCCGTTGCTGTTTTTTGCCAGTTCGTTTTGTACCTGCAAGCTAAGTTTTTGGTCAACAAGATCTTTTTTTGTTGATAGCGGATTAAGTACATACCTGTCAGACAAACTCCCGATTTGGGCGGAGATGGCACCGTTAAGCGAATCCATCTTCTGTTTATAGCGCGGATCAAAATTGCTTTGTACATAGGCATCAGTTACAGCTTGTAACTGCGTGCGGGTACTTAATACTTTTTGTGCGTCAGCTATTTTATCACTTTCGGCATACTGGCGGGCGGCAGGATCAAACTTTTTATCAATATCGTTAATGGCCGACTGTGTTGCATGTGCGTTTCGCTCTGCCTCTTCGCGCCGGGTCTCAAAATCAGACATTTGTCCGTATAAGCTTTTTGCCTTCTCATTAAGATTCAATACATGGTTTTTAATTTTGTATTGCTTAAGCGCAAGCATTTTTGCGTTTAAAGTATCTTGTTTGGTTTGCAATAACTGACCTAAAAAATTAACCGCCTTGCGTTGATTTTCTTTAACTAGTAAAGTGTAATAACTTACGAACTCAGTACACAGTGTATTTACTACTACTGCAGAAAGCTCGGCACCTTCAGAGTCAAATTGAACATTGATATAATCGCTGTTTTGCACGCGATAAACAAGCAAGGTTTTAAGTATCGACTGGTCATCATACTTCATCGACTCAAGCAGCTTATGCAACCCATTTTGATCCCGGTTAAATAATGACAATGCATGTCTTTTTTTATACAGATCTGTATAGGTAGCCAAAGCATGTTGTTTGGCACTTGCATTCAATTGGCTAAGTAACGTACTGGGTTTTCGGTAAGGTCTGTCGCTGGTCAGATCATGAATAATTAATTTATAGCTTAGCTGATCAAGCATTCTTTTTGATTTCAGCATTTCTATCAGGTTAGAAAACTGCTGATTTATTTTAGAGTCTTGAAGATCCAGTGCATCACTTAATATATGCTGTTGGGTCTGATCAACTATTCCCGTGGCCAGTTTGGCTTGCGACGAGTATACATCGGGCTGGTTATGTACCAGAAAATACGTAATAATTACTGCAAATATGGGAACCAGGACAAGTGTAAACTTATGTTTTTTAATTACCCTAAAAAATTTACCGAATTCCATTACTTAACATTTTCTAGTTTTGTACCAAGCAATTCTTCTAAATCTGCTTTCGCAATAAAAACGTTTGCCTCTGCTTGTACCTTTGTTTGCTGATGTTCGCTGTACTGTATTTGCACTTTGTTATAAGAGTCAAAAGTTTCCTCTCCTTTTTCAAACTTATGTTTTAAGTCTTTTAATGCGCTTTCTGTGTCGTGCATAGTGCTTATCTGCAGCTTAAGTTCGGCAACCCGCTGAATGTACAGGTAATATCTTTTTTTGATCTCGGTTGTTATGGTTATACGATATTCGTCAAGATCATTACGTGCTATAAGAAGCTCTTGTTTGGCCTGACGTACCTGATATGGCTTAGCTAACAAGGTGCCAATGTTTAAAAACACCCCGGCTTGCAAACCTTTAAAATAACTGGTAGAGGGGTTTACGGGGTCAATAGTAGTTGTACCCGGTTGGTATATATAAGAAACTGTCACTGCATCGAGCCATGAAACTTTAGCTTTAGTAATATTGCTGCCTGCTATATTGATACGATTTTGATAAGAGCGCATCCGCGGATAGTTTTTCATCGCGGTATCCACCAGTTTACTGATATACGCATCATCTGCAAGATTTTGTATAGTAGATTCCTGTGCTATGCCTTGTAAGCCTATCATCAGGAAAAAAAATATAAGTCCTTTTTTAATTTTAAAGTGCATTGGTATAAAGTTGTTTTTGGGCATTTATACAACTATAGTAATAAAAAATTTGTTTATGCATTAATTCTCTCCTGGCTTACATATACGTCAATTTCGAGGTTAAGTTACTGATATTGGACCAAACGCCTTGAATAAATCCGTCAAATAATTTTCCCCATTATCTCATCAATTAACAAAGCCTCAAGCCGAAGGAATGGTTGCGTTTGCTTTACTACCCTCAATTGCACTCAAATTTTATAAACAAAATAAAATCTATTACCTTATTTTAGCGTTAGTATAATCAATTCTATGATCAAAATCATACTGGCAGAGGATCATAATATCGTGCGTGATGGCATACGCAACCTTTTGGAAAAAGAAAAGGACATGCAGATAGTGGGCGAAGCGCTCAATGGCCAGGAAGTGATTGATCTTATTAACAAAGGCGTAACTGCTGATATTATTCTGGCCGATATTAACATGCCGTTACTGAATGGCATAGAGATGGCTGGCAAGCTATCTCAGGCTTCCAAAAACATTAAAGTAATTATCTTGAGCATGCTCGATCATGAGCGGTATGTAATGCAGGCTTTCCAGGCCGGTGTAAGTGGTTATTTGCTTAAAAATATAAGTGCCGACGAATTAACATTTGCATTACGGCATATTCATCTCGATGGGCGCTACATATGCGCAGAATTATCGCTTCGTCTCCTTGACCGGTTAATTGCGCAGCCCGACCGCCGGCAGCATGAGGCAGAAACCGGCATTGAGTTTTCTACCCGGGATATAGAAGTATTAATGCTTGTCTCCGACGGCCTGACTAACCAGGAGATAGCCGACAAATTGTTTACCAGTAAACGCACCGTCGAAGGTTACCGGCAATCACTCATCGAAAAAACCGGCGCACGCAATACAGCCGCACTCATCCGTTACGCCATCAAAAACGGCTTGATAAATTAAGAACAGAGCACTTTCTACAGTTACAATAGAACCCGAGCTAACCGTGAGCTAAAATGCGTATTTACCGGAACAAAATCGCCGTATTAATACGGAATATGTAAAAATCTTAGGCAATATCTTCGTTCCTATACAAGGGATTTGTTTGCTTATGATAACTGCAGAGAAAAATAAACGGGTACTGGTTGTTGATGATGACAACGACATTTTAGACATAATGGAAGAGATATTGACCTATGAGGGTTACGGAGTTAGTAGTTTAGATGACACCGATGATATCTTTTCTGAGATAAACCGTAACCGTCCGGACCTCATTATTCTTGATTACATCCTTAAAGGCATTAATGGCGGCGAGATATGCCATCAGATCAAAACCAATCCAAACACTTCTGATATTCCGGTTATACTAATATCAGCATATCCCAGGGTGTTTGGTTCACTCAGCAATTATGGTTGCAACGCGTTTATTGCCAAACCTTTTGACCTCAATGATATTACAGGTCGCATAACTGAACTTATTAGTATATCGCAAAACGCCAGCTCATGTTAGACAAGAACACAGTAAATAAAGTATTATTAATGGGCTATATAAGCAAAGAACCGCGCTGGCATGTTAACAACGGACAGCGCAGCTTATGCGTCCAGCTGGTAACCAGCGAATGGATAAAGAAAGATGGCGAACGCCTGCTACACGAAGAATATCATAGCATCAGCATACCCGAGAATCTTTCAAATACCCAGAATCTGAATAAAGGGGCCGTAGTGTATCTCCAGGGCCGAATACAAACCAAGATGTTTCTGGACGAAAAACGAATAAAACATTATCGTACAGAAGTATTGGCTACCAGCCTTGAGGTTTTAGATCTGACGTTTGCCCCTGCTCAGTTAAATATCTGACAATAAATTGTTTTGCGGAGGGCATAAATACTATTGAAATTGCGTGTTGATCGCAACTAATTTCCGTAGTTACCGGCAAACCCGCTTGACGTACCCATTGTTGATCTTATAAAATATCAACCCTGCGGTCTGCCTATATAGTTTGCTATTTAATTACATAGTTATTATTAACAGATACCCTGGCATAAGCCGGCGACTATTCTTATTTAATTTAAGCAAGGTCATGAAAGAGCGCGACACAAGAACATCCGAAAAGCAGAGAACAGAAAATCTGAGGCTGGTAACAGAATTTCCCTTAAGCGAAAAAGATGAGGTAGCGGCAGCAAGCCAACGTACCCGTCAGCTTTATGAAGAATGGGAAAAATTAAAAAAGATGGAGGATTATGATGGAAAAGCAAAATAAAAAGCCCCGGCTGCTAAAGTTTTAAAACTCGAACCCGGGGCTGCGATTAACGTAAAAAATACATAAGCAAAGCAGTAAGCGTCATTAACTGCTGCAATTAAAGCAGTTTTGACAGATCCGTTACCCAAAGCCGTTGCCAGGGTCAGGGCAAGGTACAATTATGGCGGCCGGTTAGCCTGATTCAGGCAAGCCACCCGACGCAGGTATTAGTTCCACATCGTACCGGCTAAACCCAGAACTATCCCCAACCACAGGGCAATAACAAACACAATTACGCTAAGTGCAATAGCACCTGCTTTTTTCCAGCCGCCCTGCTCACCCAGTGTGTCCGTCAAATAAGAAATGAAGCCCCCACCGGCACCGGCGAGCGGCACAACCAACAACGGTCTTATCATCCACAACTGTCCCCATTCAGGATGCGGCCTATCAGCACTCAACACAAAAAATAAAATAATGGCCAAACCAATAATTGCGCCAAGTACTGCCCTTTTTACTAAAGTTACAGGGACTAACAAATAATTATTCTGTATCATAATATTTAAATTAAAAATGCAATAGACAAACATAATAAAAGTACTTTGAATTGCAAAGTAAATATGAATTTTTCCTCTTTTTAAGTCGCATCCCCTTCCTATTTTTCGTAGGTTAGAAATAAATAATCGTTTCCCATGAAAATAAAAATCTTTGCTGTCTTTTTAGTAGCCTGTAGTTTTAAAGTTTGGGCTCAACATAAGCCCGCAAACACCAAACCCAACATTGTTATTATTCTGGCCGACGATATGGGCTACGGCGATGTGTCCGCATTAAACAAAGATGCCAAAACTCATACGCCAAATATTGATCAACTCGCTAAACAAGGCATAACTTTTACCGATGCCCATTCGGGTGGTGCGGTTTGTACGCCCTCAAGATATGGCATACTTACAGGCCGCTATTATTTCAGGCTCCCAAAACACGACGAATACCTGGGCTACTTACAACCGTTGATTGAAAGTTCGCGCGAAACCATAGGCTCCCTAATGCAACGTGCCGGGTATGAAACCGCTGTTGTAGGTAAGTGGCACCTAGGTTTATCGTGGGGAGTTAAAGATACCGGTCAACCACAGTACCGGCGCGGCAAAGGCAGCGGTTATACAAACACCGATTTTAAAAAACCAATCGGCCACGGGCCGGAGGCGCTGGGTTTTAATTACAATTTTATTCTACCCGCTTCGCTGGATATGCCGCCTTACACTTTTGTAAAAAATAACCAGGTGGTTGATCCGGATGTTATTCTGACTGCTGACGCTTATCCTCATAAAAAAGATGACACTAAACGTGTTTGGGATAAAAAGTATACCAATGCTGATGACATTTACTGGGAGCGCGGCATTTGGTGGCGTAACGGCGAGATGTCGCGCACATTTAAAATGGAGAACTGCCTGGATACAATAGTAAGCCAGGGTTTGTCCTTTATTGACAGGCATGTAAAAAGCCAGCCCGACAAGCCATTCATGCTTTATCTCCCCCTAACCGGCCCCCATACTCCGTGGTTAACCGACGCAGCCTTTAAAGACCAAACGGCCATGGGTGTTTATGGCGATTTCGTGCTCCAGATAGATAATGTAGTGGCGCAGGTAAATAACCAATTGAAAAAATCAGGTATCAGTGATAACACTATTATTATTTTTGCGAGCGATAACGGCGCACCCTGGGCCGAGGACGACATACAGGTTTATAACCACCAAAGTAATGCCGGTCGCCGTGGACAGAAAGGCGACATTTATGATGGCGGACACCATATCCCACTCATTGTAAAATGGCCCGCTAAAATTAAAAAACCTGCGACTTACACCCATACTGTAAGCCTTATCGATATGATGGCCACCTTTGCCCAACTAAGCGGCCAGCAAATAGCCAAGCCCTACGGCGAAGACAGCTTCAGCTTTTATGAGGTGCTTATGGGTAATGTAACAACACCAACCCGAGAGGATATCCTGTATGAATCATCACGAGGTAAACTAGCTATCAAGAAAGGCGATTGGAAATACATAGATTGCCTGGGTTCGGGCGGGTTTACAGAGCCATCTGTGCTTGAAACTGTAAAAGGCGGGCCAACAGGTCAGCTATATAACCTAAAAGCCGATCCACTGGAAAGCAAGAACTTATTTAGCCAAAATCCTGAAAGGGTAAAGGAGTTGAAAGCATTACTTGATCAATACGTTAAGCAGGGTTATACCATATCCAAAATTAACCGGTAAAATATTAATGGAAAGGGTAATCAATCAATTTGCTTTCTTCGTTTGCAGAAATGGTATCTGAGTGAGATGAGTTGCCTACGTTTTCAATTACATAACGAAAACCGGCAATGAGAATAGAGTTGTTGTTGTGTATCTTTTTTTCGTATACCCAGGCGTTAGCCGCGTCGGGGATATCCTTTATCTTTATTGTTGCAAGTGTTGAATCGAACAGGGTGGTGTTTTTTTTTCTGATAAATATTGAAAAGATAATGTTGTTTGAATCGTCAGATAGATCCTTATCAGTATAAAGCCTAAATTTAACAGTAAGGCTATGAGGCGAAACTGCCGGCATCTGGCCTTTTTTACAAGATAGCATAGCCACCACTATCGCCACCATGGTTAAGATTACTGATTTTTTCATTTATAATTGGTTTCACTACAACTACGTTGGCTAAGCTATACCGGTTGCCTTTACCGCTCTAAAGAACCTTGTTAACGACATTACCTTGATTGCATTACCAGAAGTGTACGCCATTGAACATCGTTCTGTATCATAACCGTGCAATAGC
This sequence comes from Mucilaginibacter panaciglaebae, assembly GCF_039539265.1. Lineage (NCBI taxonomy): Bacteria > Pseudomonadati > Bacteroidota > Sphingobacteriia > Sphingobacteriales > Sphingobacteriaceae > Mucilaginibacter > Mucilaginibacter panaciglaebae. The sequence goes on along the minus strand of NZ_BAABCV010000005.1, from coordinate 263,074 downwards.
AGCAACTATATTTTTTTAATACCCTGATTTTCAAGAAAGTAAAGAATGGCACAATATTATAAAGGCTTTACAATCATTATTTTAAACCTTTACACCCATGATTAAAAATTATATCAAAATAGCCTGGCGCAATGTGGTTAAAAATGCCATGCCGTCGTCTATTAACATTGCCGGTTTGGCGGTAGGCTTAGCCAGCTTTATTGTGATTTTGATATATCTCAATTATGAGTTAAGTTATGATAAGTGGGACCCATCGCTTAAAAAGGTGTATAAAGTATCGTTCAAAGAAAAAGGCGATGTACAACCAACCACGCCAGCGCCATTGGCCTATATGTTGGCCCATAACCATCCTAATATTGAGGCTGCAACCTGTATCCAACCAGACGATGACTATCAGGTGTTAATGGCAACCGCCGATAAAAAAATCTTTCAGGATGGTATAGTCACTGTAGCAGATTCATCTTTTTTCAAAGTTTTTCCTTATCAATTGGCCATCGGTAATGTCAATATGGCCTTACTGGCTCCTGATGCCATTATTTTAAGTCAGGAAGTAAGTCAAAAGTTATTTGGCCACAGCAACCCAATGGGTAAAACAATAAAAATGTTTGATCAGGTAAATTGCGTCGTAACAGGTGTATTAAAAGACGCTGCAACCCCAACACATTTTTCTGCCAAAGTTTTAATGCGCGACCCCTGGCATAAAACCAATAATTTTTGGGGGAATTACTCATTTCTGACCTATATCAAACTCAAACATCCGGTTGCCGACCGTCAACTGGAAGCTAGCCTGAACCGGGTATATTTCGTAGATTGGATGAAACGCTTCGGTAAGCCTGCAAACACCAAACGCTCCGACCTTCGTAATACAATATTCACCGACAAGGTCGGGAATATCCATAACTTCCCTAAATATGGCGCGAGCAATTTCAAGATCACGCTGGTACTGTTGGTATTGGCTATATTTCTGCTGATAGCAAGCGCCATTAACTTTAGTAATTTAACTATAGTTCGCGCCATTACCAGGGCCAGGGAAGTAGGCATACGCAAAGTACTGGGCTCAACGCGGTGGAATATTATCTTTCAATCGCTACTCGAAATCAGCATTCAATGCCTCATAAGCCTTATACTGGCGTCGGCATTAGTATCGCTGCTATTGCCCTATTTCAGCAACAGCTTTAATGTGCCACTTTCTTTTTCAGGTAATGAAAACGCCGCGTCCCTTTGTTTACAAATAGCCGGGATCCTAGTTGCAATAATTTTAGTTTCAGGTTTGTACCCGGCGTTGTTTTTATCAAACTTTAGGGTGGCTACAGTTTTAAAAGGCGACCAAGTCGATGGCGGTAAAGGCGTATTTTTCAGAAACAGTTTATTAGTGGTGCAGCTGACGCTGTCGGCATTATTTATTACCGGTATCGTTATCATTAACCGGCAACTAAATTATATACAAAATAAAGATCTGGGGCTAAATCCTTCGCAAGTGGTACGTATTGAGGCTTTGCAACAAAGCCGCGAAAGCAATTTTTCTACAGTGCGTAACACCTTGCTGGCAATTCCGGGAGTTGAATATGTGTCAAAAACAACATCAGTGCCGGGAAGCACTAACATTGATACCAACACTGCTAAATTTGGTTTCGAGGGTTCAAAATACCGGCTTAACTCAGTAAAAATAAGCGCTGATTTCTTCAAAACTCTAGGCATCAAACTGGTTGAAGGCCGTTATTTTGATGACAGTTACCCCGAAGATCTGGACAATACCGCCATCATTAATGAATCGGCGGCAAAAAGGATGCATATTAAATATGCAATAGGCAAAAACATTATTTTCCCCTATTGCGATACACTGCCTTATCACATAGTGGGTGTTGTAAAAGATTTTAATGTGCAAAGCCTTGAAAATATGATTGTGCCAACCATTTATTCTATATCCAACCAGCATTGCGGATTCAGGTCGGGTGGAGCAATATTAATAAAATTAAAAACCGACAGTATTAAATCGTCAATGGCAGCTATAACGGCAGCCTGGAAAAAATTTGAACCGGCTTACCCTATTCGCTATTCATTCCTAGACCAAAATTTTAAAAATTTATATGTTACTTATCACAGGCTGAGCACCATAATATTGTTCTTTTCGGCAATATCTGTATTAATAGCCGTAAGCGGATTGTTTGCATTAACCTCATTTCTGGCTCAGCTGCGGGTAAAAGAGATAGGTGTACGTAAGGTACTGGGTGCATCGGTGGCAAATATCACAACGCTGTTATCTAAAGACTTCGTAAAACTGGTTATTCTGTCCATAGTCATTGCCACGCCGATAGCCTTTTGGGCGTTGAGTAAATGGCTGAATGATTTCGCCTACCGCATTAGTTTGCAATGGTGGATGTTTGCTTTATCCGGCGTATTAGTGGTAGCCATCACCCTGCTCACCGTTGGTAGCCAGGCAATGCGCTCCGCTATGGCAAATCCCGTAAAGAGCTTAAGATCTGAATAAAGGACTTAAGTTCACCGATCGTCTAGTTATTTGTAAGGATTACAGGCGTTTCCCGACATATCCTGTATGGATAAAAAATATCAACAATACGCGCCGCTTGTATTGCGGCTCATAATGGGTTATGGTTTTATGGCGCACGGTTGGGTAAAACTAAGCCGGGGCCCTATCGGTCTGGAAAAATTGCTGACACAAATAAATGTGCCTATGCCCCATTTAAATGCCTTGCTGTTACCTTTTGTTGAGTTAATTGGCGGGCTGGCTATATTTGTGGGCGCATTTACCACGGTGGCGAGTATCCCGCTCATTCTTACTATGCTGGTAGCAATTATAACCGTGAACTATAAATTTGGATTTAGCTCGGTGAATACCATTGGCTTAACGCCCCCCGGTCCAAAATTCGGGCCGCCCGGGTATGAGATCAACTTATTATATATTGCAGGACTATTATCATTAACATTGTCAGGTGCAGGTAGGCTGTCTGTAGATGCCTGGCTTAAACAACGCCGGGACCCCTAAGTTACTTTATCCCTTTAGGCAAAGTACTTACGGCTGTCCAGCCGCCGTCTACAATGATGCTTTGCCCTGTGATGTGTTTGGCTTCTTCTGATACCAGGAACAATACGGTATTGGCAATGTCGCTTACATAAGCCGGGCGGCCCATGGGTGTAATTTCGCACCAAACACGTTCGTAATCGGCTTCAAGCATAGTGCGCTCGGTTAGCGTTGCACCCGGTGCCACTGTATTTACATTGATTTTATATTGCGACAGTTCAATAACCAGGTTTTTAGCCAGCATTTCTAACGCCGCTTTGGTCATGGCGTAACAGGCCAGGTCTTTCAACGCCTGGTGACCTACAACCGACGAGGTAAATAATATCGATCCGCCACCTTGCTGCAGCTTCATTTTGTTAGAGGCCGCTTGCGCCAGAAAAAATGATCCACCCAGATTTACCCGTAAAACCTCGAAAAAAGCATGAGGCGAATAAGTTGCGAAATCGCCATATAAAGTAATACCAGCGTTGGCAATAACGATATCCAGATGGCCATAGTCACTTACGGTTTTATCTACCATCCGGTTTATAAAACCGACATCGCTTGAATCGCCCGGAAAAGCAATACAGTTTTGTCCGCCGGGTGCGTTTATCTTTTCGGCAGCTGCATTTGCCAGTTCGGCATCAATATCATTGAGCAGTACAGTAGCACCATTTGCCGCCAGCTGACGACAAATTTCAAAACCAATACCCTGACCCGCGCCGGTAACAATGGCAATTTTGTCTTTAAATTTCATATAGTTTATAAAAAAGGCCCCGAGGCAAAGCACCGGACCACCAAAGTAAAAAATAAACCTTCAAATATCAACTCCACAAAATATTCACTGCTATTAAATCATTTTTTGTAAGTTAGTAATAATGTTGTTGTATAGACAACGTCATTAGTTAAACCTGATAAACAATCTTCTCATGCAAAAAAAGTATTTCATAGCTGTGGTGCTGTGGCTATCAGCAATTGTAAGTATCCACGCGCAAAATGCAGAAGTGCGTCAAAAGGATGGTTCGTTAGAACTTGCAAAAATCGATCATGTAAAGCCGCGCAATATTGTATTTATTCTGGCGGATGATCATCGCTATGACGCCCTGGGTTTTTTGCATACGCAGGATTTTATTGAGACACCCAATCTGGACCGCATAGCGCGCGAAGGTGCCTATTTGCCTAATGCCTTTGTAAGCAATTCGCTTTGTTCACCGTCAAGAGCTTCAATTTTAACAGGTTTGTATTCGCATAAACACAAGGTGATCGATAATGAACATCCTGTTTCGCCTGATCTGATCTTTTTTCCACAATATTTGCAAAAGGTTGGCTACCAAACCGCTATGGTGGGTAAATGGCACGCCGGTAACGACAGCGATGAGCCTAAACGCGGTTTTGATTACTGGCTATCGTTTAAAGGGCAAGGCTCTTATCTTCCCGAAAAAAAAGGCCTTAACTTAAACGGCAAACACATTGCTCAAAAGGGTTATATCACTGATGAATTGACCGGCTATGCAATCGACTTTCTAAGTCATCGCGATAAAAAACGGCCGTTCATGTTATACCTGGCGCACAAAGGCGTACATGCCGATTTTATACCCGCCGAGCGCGATAAAGGACGCGCTGCAAAATATGAATTTAAGCCACCCCGTACCATGGACCCCAAAAATGTACAGGGCGCACCAATGTGGGTGCAAAACCAACGCAACTCATGGCATGGCGTTGACTTCCCTTATCATAGCGATCTGGATATAGGCAGTTATTATAAACGCTATGCCGAAACGCTGCACAGCGTGGATGAGTCGGTGGGCAAAGTAATGGATTATTTGCAGAAAGAAGGTCTGCTGCAATCCACCCTGATCATTTATATGGGCGATAACGGTTTCCAATTTGGCGAGCATGGTTTGATAGACAAGCGCAATGCTTACGAAGCCTCCATGCGTATACCGATGCTGGCTTACTGCCCTGACCTGATTAAACCCGGCACCGTTGTTAAACAGGTTGTTGCCAATATAGATGTTGCGCCAACACTACTTGAAGCCGCCGGACTAAAAGCGCCAGCTTATATGGATGGCATGAGCTATCTGCCACTATTGGAGGGCAAATCTGTAGATAACTGGCGCAAAGGCTTATTGTATGAGTATTATTGGGAGCGCTCTTTCCCGCAAACACCAACCATGCACGCCTTGCGTACTGATCAATATAAATACATTCGTTATTACGGCATTTGGGACACCGACGAGCTTTACGATATACAAGCCGATCCGCTGGAAACCAAAAACCTGATTCGCGATCCTAAATATGCTTCGACAGTAAAGGCGATGAACAAAGAATTATTTGAAGCCCTTGCGGATACTAAAGGCATGTACCTGCCGCTAACTACCGACGTTGGCGGACAATCAAACCTACGCAATAAGTACGGCGCCCCAGAGGCTAAATTTCCTGATTATTTGATTAAGGATACGAAGGCAAGGAAGAAGAAGTAATCTAAACTTCATTAAAGACGGTGCCATTTCAACCAACGGGAGAACTTGTTCCTGGAGCAACGCAAAAAAATCTTATACAAGATATTATCTATCCCTCGTATAAGATTTTTTCGCTATGCTTGAACTGACATGATTGTGAAGATGTACGCTATTTATAAACTATCTTAAAAATAGCGCCCTTCAAATCATCAGCCACATACAGTGCCCCATCAGGACCCTGGGCCAGACCCATAGGGCGGTACTTCATGGGGCCGGTTGGGTGTGCCAAATCGCTGCCGGCGAAGTTGTCGGCAAATACTTCCCACTTTGATGACAACTTACCGTTAAGCAGCGGTATAAATGCTACCAGGTAGCCCTGTACCGGATTAACCGAACGGCCATGCAACACTACAAATGCGCCATTCTTATATCGTTTCGGGAACATGTTGCCGGTGTAAAACAACAGGTCATTAGGAGCCATGTGGCCAGGGAACGCTACCGCCGGGTCGGCGTATTTATCGGTGGTTGTTTTACCATCACCGCCGTACTCCGGTGACACCATTTTGTGTTTTAACTGCTGGTCGTAGTAAGCATAGGGCCAACCGGCGTCAGTACCCTGGTGTAGTTCATAAATAGTTTCACCTGGTAATTCGGCGCTTTTTTGGGGCGTAAAATATGCAGGAGACATTTTATCAAAGCTGCGGCCGTGCTGGGTTGCAAATACGGTTTTGGTAGCCGGGTTATAATCAATACCCACGGCGTTTTTAATCCCTGTAGCATAGCGTACACCATCGCCCAAAGTCTGATTCAGTTTATTGGCTTTAAACTTCCAGACGCCGGCAGCCGAGTCTAATATCGGGCAGCCCTGAATGCCTTCGCCTGAGTTTTTTTGGCGACAAGCATCAGACCATGAGCCAATGGTTACAAACAGATTTCCCTGATCGTCCAATGCAATAGATTTTGAATTGTCATGCTGATGATCTACAAGGCCTTGTACAACAATCTCCGGCTTATCCGGCGAAATAACTTCATCCTTATCATTCAGTTTATAGCGAAATAAGCCGGTACTTGAAGTTGAATACAGGTAATGATCTTTGATCTTGATGCCGGTACCTGGATAATTGGCGAAGGCTAGCTTTTTGTCCAGGCGCCCATCGTGATTGGTATCGCTCAGAAAATAAATACCTTTGCCGCCGCTGCGACGGGTCGAGTTCAAATTTACGTAGACGTCGCCTTTATTGGTAACCACCAGGTGGCGCAACGAGCCAACCGAGTCGGCAACTATTGTGGCAGAGAAACCCGCAGGTAGTTTGAGTTCGGCTGGTTTAGCGCCTGTAAATTTATTTGCAATAAAACCGCTCAGGCCAATCATGGCGGCCAATACACCGGCCGACCAAAAAAATTTCTTATTCATTGTAGTTTATAGTAAAAATTTGATTGTCGCCAAGATACGGATTCGGCGTATTGTGCGGGCTATCTAACGGAATAGTTACAGCCTGTTATTTATCATTGCGCGGCCGGAACGATGAAGCACCGCAAAGATGCAATACTCGCGATTGCCACACTTCGCCCGTAATGACAATGGCACTAGGTATCCTATTTCCCCAATCGCAAAATGGTATAAGAGTTTCCCGGGAAGCTATAATTCAAAGTATTTCCGCTGCGCGGGACTGTTGTTTCTTTTGTTGATATATTAGTAGGTTGTTCCGGCGTATTCTCTGCCTTCGGGTCGCCTGCCAGGGTGTATACTTTTACCGCACTATTCCCCCCAAAACTACCCAAATTAACCGTAGCTGCCACCGTACCGCTCTTAGTATTCACTACGTGGATCACTAATTCATCGCCCGCCTCACTGCGAGTGGCTGTTACATCCAGACCGCCCTCGACAACACTTTCTACCCGCAATGGCTCATGATTTTTGGCAGCCATCTGCGTAGCATAAAACGGCGGCATGCCCCATACCTTCGACGTCGTAAAGAACACCTGCCCCTGATCCCAGCCGTTATCATTTTGCCCCAGGGCTTGCAGGCCGTTGGCCGCGCATGAAGTGAGCACAAAATCGCCGTGACGACGAACGGCATTTAAAGTAGTAGCATGGCCCAATGCGCGTTGCTGGTTGTGCAGGCCGCCATTTTCCTCAAAAATGGTGATCCTGAGTTTGGTATTAGGGTCCCATTTCAAAAACAGGTCTTTCATGTTTTGGAGGTCGCGGTCAACTTTGGAACCGGCGTTGGCATTATCGGCATCGGTATGCAGATCCCAATAATCGGCACGGCCGTTTATCGCTCTGAAAACCATTTCCATGTTATCCAACGATCTCGGACGCCACCAGGCCGCACAAATCACTTTGATCTCCGGATTGCTTTTGTGAATAACATCGTACAATAAATTAAAGCGCTCCGCATAGTGCTGGTAATCGTTCTTTAAGTCGCCCCAAATTACCTCCTCATTACCCAGTTCAATGTATTTCAATTTATAAGGTGACGGATGACCGGCATCTGCCCGCTTTTTTCCCCAGGGGGTAGTAGTGCTTCCTGTCAGGTATTGCAGCATGTCGGCAACGTCCTGCGGGGTTTCTTCAACATTGATAGCAAAAGCTGCGTCAAAACCTGCAGCTTCGCAATAAGCCACAAATTCTTCAATACCAAACCCATTGCTGGTGTACGGGTACCAATGGCCCTCATAGATAGGGCGCTTATCGCGCGGGCCCACCATATTTTTCCATTTATAATCGGGGGCATTCACCATAGTACCGCCGTAGCGCACAAAGTTCAGGCCTTCGTCCTGCATTTTATGGGCAATATCGGCACGCAGAGGCAAACCTTTAAACTGCTCAGCGCCGGTGCCCATTAGTGTAGCCTGATCAACCGTTAGTTTTCCTTTTTTGCTGATGTAAATAACAAAGCGCGCTTTGGCGTCGGTTGCGTTAGCCTTTAGCCTGAATGCATGTTTTGTCCAATTGGATGCTACGCCGTTAAACTGCTGTGCCGCATAAGTTTTAGTTCCCGCAGCGTTTTGCAGGGCAACGGTTACCGGGCTGGTCAATCCATCGGCCTTAAAAAACACCGAACCCTGAAAAGTCTGGCCTTGTTTTATGCCGATGCCCCAGTGATTCAATCCGTTGTTGGCTACGCCCACTTTACCGGTGCCTCCTAAAAATTCGATGACTTGAGCTTGCTTACTGTTATAGGCATCCATACTATCCAATGCAAATTTAGCTTTCGCTGATGGGCTCGCGACCGCATCCCAAACCTGGCTAACCTGTAATGAGGGTTTGCCAACAAAATCAGCTTTAATTGCCGCACCATTTTGTTTAATAACGATACCTTTAAATATCGCACCCGCATGGAAAGTGCGCAGGCCCACCTTGCCACTTAACAGCGGCTTATCATCATCCGTATAGCTTAAAGCCGGGCTGCCCTCGTTATTCAGGTAGATGGTAATCTGGCCATCGTTCATGTCTACTTTTAAATGGGTCCAACCCGTTTTGTCAAAACTTACCTTGCTTTCTTTCAGTAATTTAAAGTTGTGCACATGCTTGCCCAGCACCAGTATCTGACGGCCGGGGTTCAGGCTTATCTCATAACCATCAAAATCATCCATCCCCGCCTGCTCGCGGCCGACACGGACAATAAAACCAGCATTCTCACCCCTACGGGTAAATTTAATATCAGCCTCCACGCTGCCATTTTTTATGATCGGGTTTTCGCGGACCAGTTTGTCGCCGGGGCCGGCTTTTACTTCAATACCGCCATCGTTGGCTGTCCACTGGCCATTCAGCGTTTTCCAGCCCCGGTAACTGATGGGCGGAGCCGGTTCCTCAAAACTTTCGCCGTATAGGCGCTGATCATATAAACCCCCATATATTTCATGGTTCACATCTTCAATACATGAGCCATACATTTTGGACGGAATTTTATTAAGCACTTTAGAAGCGTCAACAGTAATACGGGCATTTTGTGCCGACGCAGCCAGTGCAAAAAAAGCCAGGCCTGTAGCGCTAATAGATATACAGAAGAGGTGCTTCATGTCGAGATGGTTTATTTTTAACGGCGAGGATTGAAAAATTGTTCAAAAATCATAGATTGTATCGCAATATGTTTGCACGCAATTGATCTTTTTTAGTTCAATTTTGACTAATGGGAGAACAAAAGGGTGTTACCCTGTTTACATCCAACCAAATCAACCCTGTACAAAAAAAGGCCAAAATTGTGCAAAAACAAGTCGGCATAAATTGCAACTTAGCATTGCGTAAAAGCGTTTTCAAAAACAATTCTGTTTAATAGTAAATATTAAATGATCTCTTTTAAAAAATCCATTTTTGCCCTGGCATTAAGCCAATTGGTGTTTGCAGCCCGGCAAGGTTCTGCACAAGAGCACACTATACATCCCTTAACCCTGCAGTCGGTTAAAGTAAACGACTCTTTCTGGAGCCCGAAGATCAAAGTGTGGAATACGGTGACCGTGTATGATGTTTTAGATAAACTGGAAGGCAAGTACGAACCTGATCGTCCCATTATCAAAAATGAGAAAGAAAAATGGGGCCGTACCCGTGACGCCTTTCGAAACTTCGACCTGGTAGCACAAGGCAAGACAGATATTAACCAGCATGACGGGCCACCCTGGTATGACGGCCTGGTGTATGAAACTATCCGTGGCGCTGCTGATATATTGGCCTCCTACCCCGACCCGAAACTGGAAAAGAAACTAGACGTTTACATTGATCGCATAGCAGCTGCGCAAGCGGTTGACCCCGATGGTTATCTGAATACCTATACCACCCTTACCCCTTCAAAGCAACGCTGGGGCTTAAACGGCGGGCAGGATCGCTGGCAACACGACGTTTATAATGCAGGTATGCTGGTTGATGCAGGCATTCATTATTACAATGCTACCGGCAAAACAAAACTATTGGCAGTGGGCGTAAAGTTGAGTAACTATATGTTTAAAGAGATGGGCCCTGCGCCAAAAAACAACATCGTTCCCGGTCACGGCGGACCGGAAGAAATTGAGCTGCGTTTGTACCAGCTGTTTAAAAAACATCCGGAATTGAAAAGCAAGATGGGCGTACCTGTACATGAGCAAAATTATCTGACGCTGGCTAAATACTGGATAGATGACCGCGGCAATCATGGTAACCCTGATGGCACCTATAAACGCGCCAGCGATGGTTCTTACAATCAGGATGAAGTACCGGTAGTGGAACAAAGCACTATTGAGGGCCATGCTGTCAGGGCAACTTTGCTGGCCAGCGGAGTAACGGCCACGGCACTGGAGACCAAAGACCCGGCCTATATTAAAACCGTTAACAACTACTGGAACAATATGGTGGGCAAGCGCATGTTTATCACCGGCGGCGAGGGTGCTATAGCTGACGACGAGCGCTTCGGACCGAATTATTTTCTACCTGAGCATGCTTACCTGGAAACCTGTGCTTCTATTGGTTCAGGTTTCTTTAGCGAACAGATGAATGAACTGGAAACCGACGGCAAATACATGGACGAGTTTGAGCGTGTAGTTTATAACAACTTGCTGTCGGGTGTATCATTAAGCGGCGATCATTATTTTTATGAAAACCCGCTCGTCGCCACAGACCACAACCGCTGGGCATGGCACGACTGCCCCTGCTGCCCGCCAATGATATTGAAAATGGTATCGGCATTGCCCCAATATATTTATGGTTACAATAAGGACAATGTGTACGTAAACTTGTTCATTGGCAGCGAAGGTAAAATTAATCTTAGCGGCGGCAATATCGCCCTGAAACAAACCACCGGCTACCCCTGGAAAGGCAATACGCGCATTGACGTGACTACCGACAAACCGAAAACCTTTACCCTGAATGTACGCATCCCGGGTTGGGCAGTGCATAAGGAAAATCCTTTCGACCTGTATCATTCAAATGTTAGCGGCAACGTGACGCTGAAAATTAACGGCAAAGCCGTTGCCCTGAACCAATTGAAAGGCTACGCAACCATTACACGCACCTGGAAAAAAGGTGATGTAGTTGAGCTGAGCCTGCCGGTACAGCCCCGCATTGTTTCAGTAAACGATTCGGTGCAGACTATTAAGGGTAAGATTGCGATTGCAGCGGGTCCGGTGGTGTATGGTTTCGAGAATATAGAGAACCCTGGCGTACAGGATTATACGCTGAACCCTAATGTTAAAATGGCAATGAACTATAACGCTGATTTATTGAACGGCGTGAATGTGATAACAGGCGAAACTACCAACAAAGAAGGCAAAAGCGTAAGCTTTACAGCAATACCTTTTTATAGTTTGGGTAACCGCAAGCTCAGTACAACATACCAGGTTTGGATGCCGGAGGGGAAGTAGATTAACATATATCCATTGTCATTTCAACGAGGAACGAAGAGAAATCTTGTACGCCGCGCTAATTATCGCTCGTATAAGATTTTTTCGCGTTGCTTAAGAGAGAAGCTCTCCGCGCCACGGCTCATGCTTAGAGAGCCCTGGCACACCGGTTTTGCTTCGATTTAAAAGAGCGGGCCTCGCATCACAATTTTTCAAAAAAAATGAGTAGCTTAGTTCGCGTCCGTGATAGAGAAGCTACAGCGTTATGAGAATTTTTCGTGAAAACATTGTAAGTCCCGACAATCTGTTTGTTGTTAAGGAGGAGCAATTTAAGTATAACGATTTCCCGTTCCATTTTCATTCCGAGTTTGAGATCATCCTGATCTTAGAAGGCTCGGGCCAGCGAATGGTGGGCGACAGCATTACGGAATTTAACGGCCCCGACCTGTGCATGTTCGGTGCCGATTTACCACATACTTTTTATACCCGCGGACTAAGTAAAAACGAAGCCATCAGGCAGATCGTTATCCAGTTTCATGAAAATTTTCTAGGACCTGGTTTCTTTGACCGTAAACATTTTAAACAGATAAAAGACCTGTTACAACGCTCATCGCAGGGTATTGTTTTTGACGAAAATACCACCGCTCTTATCGCTCAAAAAATGAATGCGCTGGTTGCCAAAAGCCCTACAGAAACAGTTATCACTTTATTAGATATTTTACATACCCTGTCAGTTGCTGCCAGCTACTCGCTGCTTTCCAGTTCGGGCTTTTTGCATAGCTTAAATGTAGACGAATCAACCCGGATGAGCAAGGTATACGACTATATACTCGACAACTTTAAACGCGATATCTCGCTGGATGAGGTAGCGTCTATAGCTTACCTATCCCCGTCTGCCTTTTGCCGGTATTTTAAAAAGTTTACCCGCAAAACGTTATCCGAGTTTTTGATCGATCTGCGTATCGGCTACGCCTGCAAGCTGCTGCAAAACACTAACCTGGGCATGTCGCAGGTAAGTATGGATGCGGGGTTTAACAATGTATCTTATTTTAACCGCAAATTTAAAGCAGTTAAGGGGCAAACACCCATGGAATACCAGCGCCGGTTTCTGATCAAGCGAGCCAATTAATAACAATTTCCACAAATGTTAATATAAATAGCTCATTATTAAGTGTTTTTGATTTTGTATTGGTTATATTTGGTATAATCAGTACACAACAAGCCTTAAATGTATGCGAAAAGTTTCAGACATACTCGCCCGCAAGGGGGGTAACGTAGTTGCCGTTGATGCCGCTACCTTAGTGTTAGATGCCTTAAGGCTGATGGCAGACCGCAATATCGGCTCGATAGTTATTACCGAAAATGGCGCCTATGCCGGCATTCTTACTGAAAGAGATTACGCCCGCAAGGTTATTCTCGAAGGCCGCTCGTCAGATCATACCACCGCCGGGCAGATCATGAGCACCAACCTGCCAAAACTACTGCCCGATAACACCATTGATCATTGTATGCACATCATGAGCGAGGGAAACCTCCGCTATTTGCCGGTTTTTGATTATAATGAGCTGTGCGGCATCATATCCATGAGCGACGTGGTTACCGAAACCATTCTATCCCAGGAAGATACCATTGAGCAGTTGAAAAGTTATATCCAGTCGTAAGCTTCATGTTTTCCTACACACGCTAAGCATCAATGCTTACGAACGGATGTATAGATTTCTCGTTTCACTCGAAATGCATCGTTATGAAGTGTCCTCATTTTAACTAACACTACAATTTGCGTATATTGTACGCCAAATACACAACATTGACATTTAACGATTTTAATTTTAACGACGAACTAAGCGAAGGCATTTCAAGCATGGGGTATACTACCCCTACACCTATTCAGGGCATGGCCATTCCGCTTATCTTAGCAGGAAAAGATTTAATAGCCTGTGCCCAAACCGGCACCGGCAAAACTGCGGCTTTTTTATTGCCGATACTGGAAAAGATAGGCCGCACCAAAAAAGATCACACCAGTACACTGATACTGACACCTACCCGCGAGTTAGCTCAACAGATAGACCAACAGGTTGAAGGCCTGGCCTATTTCACCGGCATCAGTTCAATAGCGGTTTTTGGTGGTGGCGATGGCCATGTTTATGAACAGCAGCGCCGTGGCATACAAAACAATGTAAACATCATTGTTGCAACACCGGGCCGGCTGATTGCTCACCTGACATCGGGTCTATTGAAATTGAACAAGATAGATTACCTGATACTGGATGAAGCCGACCGGATGCTCGACATGGGTTTTTATGACGATATTATGCGTATAGTGAGCTATCTGCCAAAAGAAAGACAGACCCTGCTTTTCTCGGCTACCATGCCGCCGCGCATACGCACCATGGCTAAAAAGGCATTGCATGATCCGGAACAGATTAATATTGCCATATCGCAACCTGCGGTGGGTATTGATCAGCAGATATACCGCCTGCATGACCAGCAGAAAACGCCTTTATTACAGCATTTACTGAAGGATGGCAATTATCTGAGTACAATCATTTTTGCATCGCGCAAAGAGATCGTAAAATCACTTTACAAAGAATTAAAGGCCATAGACTTGCATGCCGAATCATTCCACTCTGACCTTGAACAACGGGATAGGGAGGAAATTTTGCTTCGCTTTAAAAACAAGCAATTGCCTATTATTATTGGTACTGATGCCTTATCGCGTGGTATTGATGTGGAAGGCATTGACCTGGTAATTAACTATGACGTCCCGGCTGATGCTGAGGATTATATACACCGCATCGGCCGTACCGCCAGGGCTGCCACTACCGGCACTGCCATCACGTTTGTCAATCATCGCGACGAGCGCAGATTAAAGAGCATTGAAGAGCTGATTGAGCGAAAGATCATACAGCATCCGCTGCCTGAACATCTATTAAGTATTACCGAGGCCAGACTAGAAAGAAAACCAGATCAGAACCGTAATAACCGGCATAAAAAACGTGTCTGGACTAAAAATAAGCCAACCAACAAAAGCTAAATTATGAGAATTTATCGATCACTAAAATTAACTGCTGCTTTGCTGGCGCTATCAACTGGCGTTACCCTGGCCCAGGACGCAGCTAAAACCACCTCTGGCAACCCGATATTTCCAGGATGGTATGCCGACCCTGAAGCCAAGATCTTTGGAAAAACTTACTGGGTTTATCCTACCTACTCGGCCAGATATGAGGAACAAGTGTATATGGATGCCTATTCATCAACCGACCTGGTACATTGGACAAAACACGAGCACATAATTGACACTGCCGCCATTAAATGGGCGCATAAAGCCATGTGGGCTCCGGCAGTAACTGAGAAAGATGGCAAATACTATATTTTCTTTGGCGCTAATGATATTCAGAATAATAACCAGGTGGGAGGAATTGGTATAGGTGTGGCGAAAAAGCCAGGAGGCCCGTTTAAAGATTATTTGGGGAAACCGTTAATCGGCCAGTTCATTAACGGCGCTCAGCCTATTGATCAGTTTGTCTTTAAAGACGATGACGGGCAATATTACATTGTTTATGGTGGCTGGCGCCATTGTAATATCGCGAAGTTAAATAAAGATTTTACAGGTGTTGAGCCATTTGCCGATGGCGAAACTTATAAATCAATCACCCCGAAAGATTATGTAGAGGGCCCGGTGATGTTTAAACGTAAAGGTAAATACTATTTAATGTGGAGCGAAGGCGGCTGGACCGGCCCTAACTATCGCGTAGCGTACGCCATGGGCGACTCGCCAACCGGCCCGTTTGAGCGTATCGATGTTATTCTGAAACAAGACCCCACCATCGCTACAGGCGCTGGTCATCACTCGGTGATCAATATCCCTAAAACCGACGAATGGTATATTGTTTACCACCGTCGCCCATTAGGCGACCATGATGGCAACCACCGCGTAACCTGTATCGATAAGATGTATTTTGATGAAAACGGTCATATCCTGCCTGTTAAAATTACTAATGAAGGTGTAGCGGCAAGGAAGATTAAGTAATTGCTAATCGCATAATAAAAAAGCGCCATAGAGTCTATGGCGCTTTTTTTATTCCGCCCGAACGTAGAGAGAGACATACGCTAAGCATCTGCGTACAAACGGGGTGTATAGATTTCTCGCGATGCTTGAAATGACAAGCGGTTGGTTACTAATACTCGCCCTTATACTTCTCAATAAAGGCCTTACATCCCGCCTCAATAAGTTTAAATACCGGCTCAAACTGCGTATCATCATGATAAGGATCCGGCACTACCCAATCGACTAACAATAAGGATACTTTCTGGCGGTCTTCTGCATTGCGGGCCATAGCCACTACGTTACTCAGGTTGCTTTTATCCATTACCAGGATATGATCGGACCTGTCAAAATCTTCTGGTGTAAACTGCCTGCAAACTTGCTTGCTGATGTCGATGCCGTGTTGCTGTGCAGTACGTACAGAACGGCGATCGGGCGGCTCACCAATATGCCAATCGCCAGTACCCGCTGAATCGACCTGCCAGTTTAATCCTTCTTTATCTGCCAGATGTTGCATTATGCCTTCCGCCAGCGGCGAGCGGCAAATGTTTCCGAGGCAAACCATTAGTATTTTCAGCTTTTTGCCCACTATCCAAATATCTTATTCAACAATCCTGCTAACCTGATACCGCCTTTTAGCAACTGCTGGTTCAGAATATCTATATGTGTAAAATTGTATTTGTAGTTTAATGTTTCGCCCGGCGTGATCTCTTTATACAATTGCTCGGCCAGGTTGCTCGACTCGAATACCCACTTGCTGATGGGTGCAGCTTGCCAATCTTTGATTTGAGCAGCAGTTGGGTAATCAATAGCCTTTACGTATTCTGTGTAGCTCAGGTCCTGGAAGTTAATGAGTTCCGTATCCCAAATTGAATGCAGGTTAGTAGGCTTGGTAAACCAGTTTACCTTGAAATCGTTGCCTCCTTTATCGCCGGAGTGTGCAGTATGCATAGGCTGATGGATATCTTCCGTAATATGTATCAGCAGGCGCAGGTATAACAGCTTGTTCTCTTTAGTAGTAGTTTTCTTTTTTAACTCGCTCACTAAAAACTCCAGTTTATTGTAGGCATTCGGATTGGTATCATGATTAAGATACTCCGTCATCTCCGGGTAGCTCATTGGTCGTTCAAAATCAACAAAATGCCAGCTATATAAGTAATTATAAGCGGGGTCTGATTTAATAAAATCGGCCCAGTTGCTCGCCATAGCTATCGACTCGTGGCCCAGAATTGCTCTTACCGCAGCAAGGGCTTTGGGAGTTAAATGGTTCTCGGCAATCTGGCCGGATATGCGGTGCCCATTTGTACCCCAGGCCATGCTCTGCATCGGCGCATATATAATGGCCAGCCCTAAAGCTAATTTCTTTACAAATTTAAGTTTCATATTATACTATAGTGGTTTTGGCGTGCAGGACGTCCGTTTAATTAAATGTAAATTGATAGGTATAACGTTTGATGTGCTTAAAAACTGAACTGTTGAATCAGCTTTTTTGTTCACCTTAAAATATTCTTCATAAGGTCCCGAGCGAAAACAGCCTGCTTGCTTTTTCAATGTATAGTCGGCATTGCAAAAATTGCCGCGGATATGCAACGTATCATCGCGCTGACTGTAAGTGCCACGGATATATTCTTTCCAATGTCCGTCAAGCATACAGCTATCCATCCCTGTATTTACCTTGCTGTATTCACTTAGTTCCATATACACCGAGTCGCAGGTAAATTTAAATCGATACAGCGAATAACTCAATAACTGCTTTTGCATCGGTACACTGTCTTGCTTCCACTCACCTTGCAGGTAGTCCTCACCCCGGCCCTGCAGGTTGGGGTTGGGTGAACAGGCGGTTAGGAAAAAGCTGAAAGCTAAAAGGTAAAAGGTGAAAGCTTTTGACATGCGAATTTTTAAACATTTGTCATTCCGAGCATAGCGGGGAATCTGCCTGGCAGCGATTGCGTAGTTTACAGATTCTTCGCTACGCTCAGAATGACAAAAGGACGTTTTTATTTATTTCAGGCTACCAATCATATCCTCAGGCTTAACCCATTCGTCAAACTGCTCGTTGGTTAGGTATCCTAAACCAATGGCTGCCTCTCGTAATGATGAACCGTTTTGTAAAGCAGTCTTAGCAATTTTGGCTGCTTTTTCATAGCCGATGTGCGGGTTAAGTGCAGTAACCAGCATCAATGAATTTTCCAGGTGTTTTTTAATACCCTCGTAGTTTGGCTGGATACCTGCCGCACAATGATCATTGAACGACACACAAGCATCGCCGATTAAACGTGCCGACTGAAGGAAGTTAGCCGCCATCACCGGTTTAAATACGTTTAGCTCATAGTGCCCGTTTGAACCGCCTACTGATATGGTAACGTCATTACCCATAACCTGTGCAGCCACCATGGTAACAGCTTCGTTTTGGGTTGGGTTAACTTTACCTGGCATGATAGATGAGCCCGGTTCATTGTCCGGGATATGGATCTCGCCGATACCTGAACGCGGGCCCGAAGCCAGCATACGGATATCATTAGCAATTTTCATTAATGAAACTGCGATCTGTTTCAAAGCGCCATGCGACTCCACAATAGCGTCATGCGCAGCCAGAGCTTCAAATTTATTTTCGGCAGTGATAAAAGGCAAGCCGGTAAATTTAGCGATGTATTCGGCAACCTTAACATCATATCCTTTTGGGGTGTTAATACCGGTACCTACTGCTGTACCGCCCAATGCCAGCTCTGACAGGTGCGCTAAAGTGTTTCTCAGTGCCCTTAAGCCATGATCTAACTGAGACACATAGCCTGAAAACTCCTGACCCAAAGTAAGCGGCGTAGCATCCATCAAATGCGTACGGCCTATCTTTACCACACTTTTAAAGGCCTCGCTTTTGGCTTTCAGCGTATCGCGCAGCTTTTCAATACCGGGGATTGTTACCTCGACCACCATTTTATAAGCAGCAATGTGCATAGCGGTAGGGTAAGTATCGTTCGATGATTGCGATTTGTTCACATCATCATTCGGGTGAATGTATGTTTTGCCCTCGCCCAGCTTGTTACCGGCTATGACGTGCGCACGGTTAGCAATAACCTCGTTAACGTTCATGTTTGATTGTGTACCCGAACCGGTTTGCCAAATCACCAGCGGAAATTCGCCGGCTAACTTACCGCCCAGTATCTCATCGCAAACAGCGGCTATCTGGTCGCGTTTATCGGCAGGTAAAACGCCCAGATCAGTATTGGTAAATGCGGCAGCTTTTTTCAGGTAAGCAAAAGCGGCAATGATCTCTTTCGGCATGGATGCCTCCGGACCAATTTTGAAGTTGTTGCGTGAGCGTTCGGTTTGTGCGCCCCAATATTTTTCGGCAGGCACCTGTACCTCGCCCATGGTATCGTGTTCGGTTCTGAAACTCATGGTAATGCAGTATAATTTAAGCCGCAAAGGTAGGGCTAAAACGGGTGCGATGTAAAATAATATTTAAAAAGTTACGGGGCAGCCATGCCGGCATTGCTTCGCCCGCCGACCCCTTCTTTTCGCCTGCGGCAGAAAGAGGGTGTTAAAAAATTATTTTAATTCCCCACCTTGGGAGGGGGGAGGCGCCGGTAGTTGCCCGTGTTATGCCGCATATGTAGATACTTCATCATTTCATTGTCCTACACTTAGTGTTCGACATTTCGCCTCACGTCAACATAGTATCACAATTAGCCATTTATTGAAAATATTCTATTGGCTATTATTCTTTCTTTGTACAACCAATTGTTCACACACTTAATTATGAAAGCTTTAAAGTACCAGCTCATCCCTGCTATGCTTTGTTTAGCGGCGCAATTATTTGCCCAGCAAACAAAACCGCTGCCCATCATACCCATAGGCTTAGACGCTTACAGCATGTGGGATAAATGGCCCATGCAGCGCATTGGCGACCGGGCCTATATGCGAAGCACTTATGACCGCGAAGGCGGCAATCAATCTGCCGATGCCAGCCATTACCTGTTTGCCAATCAGGAAGATCATAATGTAGCACTAGACGTTAAAGGCAAGGGTGTGTTATATTTTTTCAGGGCTAATCATTGGCATGGCAGCCCCTGGCATTTTATTGCAGATGGAAAAGATAATGTGGTTGAAGAAAGCGCTACCGCCGACCGCATGAACGCCATAAGCAGGTTCAAAACCTCCACCGTCTTTATCCCCGGAACAGCATTCCCAAAACCGCTTAATTTTACCTGGGCCGATACCAAAGGTGCCGACCTGATCTGGACACCCATGCCTTTTAAGGATGCGTTCAGGATAGCTTATTCCAAAACACATTATGGTACCGGGTATTTCATTTATCATTTATATGCCAACCCGCAAAATCTTTCACAACAAATAAACTCGTGGGATATTAACAGCGCGCCTGATAAGGATGTGCTCGACCTGATTGATAAAGCCGGGACGGACATCGCCCCAAAAAACATCAAAAAGATAAGCGGCGAGGTAAAGTTGAACAACAGCAAAGTGATTATCGCCAATATCAAATCTGCAGCCTCTTCTGTGCGGGCATTTAAATTAACCCTGCCTTTGGATAAAGCCGCTGACCTGGAGCAACTGCGCCTGCAGGTTACCTGGGACAATGCCCGGCAACCATCGATAGATGCACCCCTGGCCTTGTTTTTCGGCGCCGGGACTTTATACAACCGCGACTCGAGAGAATACCTGGTAAAAGGTTTCCCCATTAATATCCGCTTTGATTATCCCAACAATAAAATTGAGCTGGCTTGTTATTACCCGATGCCGTTCTTTAAATCGGCTAAGTTTGAATTGACAAGTATTTCACCCGGCGATACTAAAATCAATTATGAAATAAGATATGAACCCTTAAAAGCAGCACCAAACTTAACTGCTTATTTTCATGCCACCTATGCAGATATGCCGCAGCCCGAACCTGGAAAGGATATGACCTATTTGGATACCCGTGGTATAGAAGGGCATGATGATTGGTCGGGAAGTTTTGTGGGGACATCATTCATATTTTCGCACAATGCTAACCTGGGCACCTTAGAGGGCGATCCACGTTTCTTTTTTGATGACAGTGAGAGCCCGCAAGGCTATGGCACCGGTACCGAAGAATGGGCCGGTGGCGGCGATTATTGGGGCGGCCAAAACATGACACTTGCCTTTGCCGGGCACCCGCTTGGATCGCAAACAAAGGCTGCCGCTAAAAATGATAAGGACCTCATCGAATCTGCTTACCGGTTTTTACTGGGCGATATGATGCCGTTTGGTAAACGCGCCGTGATTAAGTTTGAACATGGGGCCGAAAATCTCAGCACAGAGCATTACCAATCTGTAACTTACTGGTACGGCCTGCCCGCTCCGTCGTTAATACAAACCGACGACATTGACATAGGTAATACCACCAGCGAAACCAATCATAATTACGCTTCGCCCGATGCTTCGCCTGTCGAGAAGATCACTTCAAGATATGAACTAGGGATTGATCTGTTTCCTAATATAAAGCTTGTGGGTGACAGGGCCGGCAAAGAGGTTTATCCGGCACATGAAGAGGATGGCAGGTACACGCGCGCAAGTTCAGAGTTTACCATTAAATTGGCGGCTAACAATCAGGGGGCGTTACTGCGGCGCACGCTTGACTACAGTTTCCCTAATCAAACCGCTGAAGTTTATATTGCTGATGCCGGAGCAGGTAAAACTGCTGACTGGAAATTGGCCGGTACCTGGTATCTGGCCGGCTCAAATACCTGTTTATACTCCGACCCGCCGGGCGAATTAGAAAACCGTTTACTACGCACAAAAACATCAAATCGCCGTTTTCGGGATGATGAATTTTTAATACCGATGAATTTAACAGCTAACAGATCGGTTATACGGGTAAAGATTAAGTTTGTGCCTAACAGCCAGGAACTATTTCCCGGCTTTCCGTTCCCAAAAAAAAGCGCCTGGAGCGAACTAAGGTATAGTGTTTACAGCTACGTTTTGCCAGATTTTAGGATGAAGAAATAAGGTAATTGCGAAATCAAAAGACGTGGATCATACTGAGCCTGTCCAAGTATGAGCGCAAGGGACGATGAACACTGCCAGGCCGATGCTCACCCTTCAACGGGCTCAGGGTGACACCCGCTTTGTTATGCCCTCAAACAAAAACATGCCAATCAACCTTTTACAAAGACAAGTTAATGCTCTTTGCTTATGCGCTTTACCAGTATCTATTGTATTTTTTTTCTGGCGATTGTTGCCTGTGGGCATTCGCACGAAGCTGATGTTATTGGCACCGACCTGACGCCTAAAACTTATGAGCAAGAACACATTACACATATTAATACCGGCAACACTACACCCGACGAACTGGTAACCTTTGCCTGTTCGCTGGAAGGTACTCCATACCTGTATGGTTCTATCGATCCTGAAAAGGGATTTGACTGCTCGGGCTTTGTTACTTATGTGTTTAACCATTTCGGCATTGCCGTACCTCGTACCTCGGCCGATTTTACACCGGTACAGCATCCCATCGATCTGAAAGATGCCAAACGTGGCGACTTGATTTTATTTACCGGCACAGACAGTACCCAAAAAGTGGTGGGCCATATGGGCATCATATCTTCTTTGCCAGGCGAAAAACTGGCGTTTATTCATTCCACCTCGGGCAAAGCATATGGCGTCACGGAGACTTCTTATTATGATTCTTATTACAATACTCGCTACGTGAAAACCATCCGCATTTTTAAGCAGAATGACGAAGATCATAAATATTGAAAATCGGCAACATAAAATTAAGGTGTCACCCTGAGGCCCTCAAAGGGTAGGCGCAGGCCTTTCCCGCATGCTTCGAGAGCCTAAGCACCTCCCACAGCGCAACTGTAATTTAACGCTAATTCTCATTCATCAATTCCTGAAATCGCTCTACAAATAATCCCACATGATAACCATCTGCTAACCCATGGTGTACATGAATTGAAACCGGCATCATTCTTTTACCATGCACGTGGGTCATTTTCCCGACAGAGATCTTAGGGCAGCTATCCGGGAAGCTAAATGCCCGGGCATGCGATATTGAGGTAAAATCTAACCATGGCAGGACCGAAAAATGAATATCATTCGCCCCTTCTGCAGAGGGCACCAGGCCAGTCGACCGCCTTGTTTTTTCTATCTCCGTTTTAGCCCCCTCCACAAACTTCTGCTCGTCTTCAAAATAAGTTAAATAAGCAAAACCGAAAGTATCATCGGGGCGGTTAACCGTTGTGGCTACATTATTCTGGTCGTACAGGTAAACCCGGCCATCTATTATCCGGTACCTGAAATTTTCTACCTCATTGGTAGCCTGCAAAACGCGGTAAAGGTAGTACAGGAAAAAAGACTGATTCCTGTCTTTCGCGTTTTTGTAGCCCCGCGTGCAGTCTATCGAAACCACCAGGCCCCAAAACGGCTCCTCAAATTTTGAGAACAGGTTAAAATGATCTTTGCGTTTCCAGGTGTCTATATCAATTAATTTTTTCATTGGTAACTGATAGTTTCGTTGCAAATGTCATGACTATTGGGGTTATAAACAGAACAATTAATGATAAACGTATTCAGCTAAACGGCATTTAATACTTATGCTCGAAAGCACCAACCCAATTGCTCAAAGCCGGGTCTAAGTTTTTCGTGCGCATCATCTTCACAAACAAAGGCAGGTTATCGCTTTGCGCCAGTTTGTAAAAATAACCGGCATAAAAGGTATCAAAAAAGTTTTTAGTAGTTTTTTTGGCTGATAATTGGCCAACCTGCGTAAAAATGGTCTTAAGCTGGTATTCTAATAATGCATCGCCGCTTAGTTTTTTAACTTTGCCCGAGGCTATGCTAGTTGATATGATTGCGTTGAACCTGGCATTTTCTTTAGCATCGGCAGGCGACAGTTTTGTTGCGGCGCTCTCAGCTTTTAATACGCCGCCTTTAAGGATGCTTTGCATATTGGTAATTGCTTCGTCGCTTTTGTCGCCGTTAGGGTCAAGCAGCAAAAAGTTACAAAAAGCCAACAGCGCGTTGACGCGTTTATTTTGATGGAAAGTTACCAGCCCGTAAAGGCGTTGGCTATTGGCGTGTTTTGGGTCAATTTTTATAGCTTCAATAGCAGCCAGTTCAGCCTGGGCGTATTGCTTGTCGCGAAAGTAAGCTATCCCGAGGTTAAAGTTCAGATTTTGATCCTGCGGGAAGGCTTTCAGCCCCTCTTTATAAATTGCAATAGCCTTTTGCGGCTGATTGCTTTTATCGTAAATACCGCCCAGCAAACTATAGGCAGCATTGGTATAGTTAGATTGTGTTTTGATCACCTTCTCCAGGTACGGGATACCTTCGGTGCCTTTATTATCATTAACCAGGCTAAGTGCGGTTTTATAATTAGCAGCCGCTTCGTCCGATTGTGCAAAAGAACGGCTTGCGGTTAGTAAATTAAAAGCGATTAATACAAGTAGATAAGTTTTTTTCATGTGTTATTCTGTCTGTCTCTTTTGGGTATTTAACCATATATTAAACGCCTTGATATCATCCTGGCGGGTCTTCAACCAAGCCAAATTATCCTGCGGCGATAAGCTTACGGCAATAAAGTGAGTAAATACATCCATATAATTCGATTCTGCTATCCTGCCAAAAAAATCGCCAAAATACCTGGAAAAAAATGGCGAGCCATATTGAGCTTCCTGTGTCTTTATAACTTTATATACAGCCGTTAACTGTATAGTTAACGAGTCTGTCGGCGTAAGGTTTGTTTTGCCGGCGGTTGCCAATTTGGCTGCTTGTACAATGGTTTCCTGTTGCATTTTGGCAATCGGGCCGGCATCAGACTTTGGGGAGGTGCGCAGTATTTCTTTAACTATTTGACAAGCACCTGCAGATTGATTAGCAGGTACACCAAACATTAAATAGTTTGAAAGGCCCAGCAAAGCCTCGGCATTTCTGCCTTGTAGGTATGCCGCAACCGCATAGTTACGATAACTGCTTATATGCTTCGGATCAGCCTTAATGGCCTCGGCAGCAGCCGACTCAGATTGCGGATATTTTTGCTGACGCGCATAAGACACGCTCAGGTTGAACCACAAATTCCTGTTTTTGGGTGCTATTGCAATACCTTTCATATAATAGCTTAAGGCTTTTTCATAGTCGCCTTTGGAATCATAGATATTGGCTAACCCAACGTAGGCATCCGGAAAATTGGCTGTTGAGGTTATCTTTTCAAAACAAGCGATGGCCTCGTCACTTTTACCCGCTGCCGACAACGAAAACCCTTTTTCATAAAGGGCCGTTACGTTATTTGGCTCGGTTTTGAGTATCTCATCATATTTAGCAACAGCTTCGGCAAATTTGCCGGCATCATTCAGGGTTACGCCTTGCTTTAAAAGGCTGTCTGCCTGAGTTCGGTTACTCTGCGCAAACAATACAGTCGAACAAATAATCAATGCCCATGTTAACAACAATTTGCGATAGGTTTTCATAACGGTTGGGTTGAAAGGGTTTATACCTTAAATGTAATTAGGGTTATTAACTAAAACAATTAAAATGTTTAAAACTTTAGTTTCAGCGCGTGTTATATTTTACAATTTTCGCAATTCATTTACCCCTACAGTTATTTATTTATGAGCTTAGTGAAACAATGCCTGCTAACGTTTACCATTTCCATACTTTTTTTATCAGCCTGCTCATCCAGCGGCGACAAAGAAACTTCTTTCTTCGGATCATCAGGAAAAAGCAAACCATTAGATATCAAGGCACTGTTGTCATACAACCCTGAAAAGGGCGATAAACGCATTGATGAGTTTATCCAAAATCTGCATAAAACCCGCGGCTTTAACGGCAATATTCTGGTGGCCAAACACGGCAAGATCATTTACGAAAACGCCATCGGCTGGGCCGACTACCTGCATCGCGACAGCCTAAAAATAGACTCGCGTTTCGAGCTCGCGTCCATTACCAAAACCATGACAGGTACTGCCATCCTGCAACTATGGGAAAAAGGCAAGATCAAACTCGACCAGGATGTGCGCGATTTCTTTCCCGATTTTCCCTACGAGGGCGTGACCATCCGCCTGCTGCTTACCCACCGATCGGGCATGATGAACTATGTTTATTTTGTGGATGACATTTACCGCAAAGAACATCGCATACAAAAAATTGGCCTGAGTAATAAGGATGCTATGGCCATGATTGCCAAATACAAGCCTGCCCGCTTTAACTCGCCTAACAAAACTTTCCTATACAACAATTCCAACTTTATGGTGCTGGGTTCTATCATTGAGAAAGTTACCGGGATGCCGTATTCGCAGTACATGAAAAAGAACGTATTTCTGCCTGCCGGGATGCTGCACACCGACGTATATTCTAAAGCTGATTATGAGAAAATACCCGTTGACGTAGTTGGGCATGACCGAGGCCAATGGCGTTACTCGGTAGCCCAGAACTTCCTGGATGGCCCTGTGGGCGATAAAGGCGTTTACAGCACTGTTGGCGATCTGTGGATATTTGACCGGGCGCTGCGTGCCGGTAAACTTCTGAAACAATCTACTATGGACTCGGCCTATGTACCGCGTAACCCCTGGGTACATGGCCATTTTAACTACGGCTATGGCTGGCGAATTTTCGAGGCGCCGGGCAAACAGGTTATTTACCACACCGGCTGGTGGCACGGCTTCCGTCATATTTATCTAAGAGATATTAAAGACGATATTGTTATTGTAATGCTCACAAACTTATCTAACGGTAGTTTGTTAAAACTGGACGACCTGTTCAAGATCACGGGTATGCCGATAGTGCGCAAAAGCGCTTATAAGGGCAATGGTGATACGAGCGACGACTAGATTCAGATGTGCAAATTTGCGGATATGCAGATGTGCGAATGAATTAACAGATTTTTAAAACCTTAGATATACAAGTTTACGATGTTGAAAAGCATTATCTGCACATGCGCACATTTGCATATCTGCACATCAAAATATTATGTTTGACAAACTATTTGAAGTACAACAAAAAGCGGGCGAGGTTAAACAGCGCCTGGATGCCATCAGTGTAACCGGTACTGCCGAGGGCGGAAAAATCAGCGTTACGGCTAACGGGAATAAATTGATCAAGTCTATTACTATCGATCCGGAATTTTTTAAGGAGGCCGACAAAGAAGAGATCGAAGAGCTGCTAACCATTGCGATAAATAAAGCTTTAGAGCAAGCCGAAAACGTTAGTCAGGCCGAAATGACTGCTGTCACCAAAGATATGTTGGGTGGTATGGGCGGCATGTTTGGGCGATAAGGCCTCCCGCCCACGCCGTCCCGGGAAGCGGGCTTAGATAACAATCAGATTAACATTTTAAATTAAATAGTCGCCCCTTCGGGGGAAGATTTAGAGGGTCAAAATGAAAGCAACATATTACGGGCAGTCAACTGTTTTGATTGAAACTGAAGGAAAGAAACTACTGTTCGATCCGTTTATTACGCCAAATCCGGCAGCTAAGCATATAGACATTCATGGCCTTAAGCCGGATTACATCCTGATATCCCATGGTCATGGCGACCACGTAGCCGACCTGATCGATATTCAGAAAAGCAGTGGTGCTAAGGTTATATGTATTGCAGAGATTGCTACCTGGCTGGGCAAGCATGATATCGAGGCGCATGGCATGAATATAGGCGGTGGTTTTGACTTTGATTTTGGCCGGGTTAAAATGGTGAACGCCATTCACTCAAGCACCATGCCCGATGGGGCGGCAGGCGGCAACCCGGCAGGTTTTGTCATTTATTCAGAAGGTAAGAAAATTTACTTTGCCGGCGATACCGCATTGACCTATGACATGAAATTACTGGAAGATGAAAACCTGGACTGGGCTTTCTTACCTATCGGCGACAATTATACAATGGGTGTTGACGATGCCATAAAAGCTACCAAATTCATTAACTGCAACAACGTGATCGGGGTGCATTATGACACCTTCCCGGTTATTGTTATTGATAAGGATGAAGCCGTTGAGAAGTTTATTAAAGCCGGGGTAAATATTAAGTTGCCCACTTTAGAGGAGACAATAGAGTTGTAATAACCAACTTGTCATTCCTCTACGTGCGAGGGAACGAAGCATTCTGCCGACCGGCTTAGACGCTTTGCCATTATAGTTTGCAGATTTTTCACTTCGTTCAAGAGATAATTCTTCGTTGTGCTCAGAATGCCAGCGCGGGGATTAATTCAAAAAGGCTGTCACCAATTGAGGCTCCCGAAGGGTAAGCGGCGGGAATAACAAAGCGACTATAAGCCTTCATGCTTCGAGAGCCTCAGCATGTCTGGCGTCATGTCGTCATTTAACCTTTAGAGGCCCCCGGATTTTAAACTCAGAATGACAAAGGCCCTTTAAGCAACAACACCAAATCACAACAAAACAAAAGGCTCTCAAGACAAAAATCCTGAGAGCCTTTTTATACTTAATAAGCTAAAGTTTACAGCTTGCGTTTAACTTCTACATTTTCGTAAGCTTCAACTATATCGCCTACTTCAATATTATTAAAGTTCTGGATATTCAGACCGCACTCGTAGTTAGCTGATACCTCTTTAACGTCATCCTTAAAGCGTTTCAATGAGGCCAGCTCGCCGGTGTAGATAACCACACCTTCGCGGACAATGCGGATTTTGCTGTTACGGGTAATCTTACCGTCTAACACCATACAGCCTGCAATGGTACCCACCTTGCTGATCTTAAAGGTTTCGCGGATCTCGACATTAGCAACAATCTTCTCTTCGAATGTAGGCGCCAGCATACCTTCCATCGCGGCTTTGATCTCATTGATCGCGTCGTAGATGATAGAGTACAATCTGATGTCGATCTGCTCGGCTTCAGCCAGTTTGCGCGCACCCCCTGACGGACGTACCTGGAAACCAATGATGATCGCATCGGATGCTGATGCCAGCAATACGTCCGACTCGGAGATCTGACCTACTGCCTTTGATATTACGTTAACTTGAATTTGTTCGGTAGACAGTTTCAATAATGAGTCGGCCAATGCCTCGATCGAACCATCAACATCACCTTTAACAATAACATTCAGTTCTTTGAAGTTACCCACTGCCAAACGACGGCCAATTTCATCAAGCGTAATATGTTTTTGTGTACGTAAGCCCTGTTCGCGTTGTAGTTGCAAGCGCTTGTTAGCAATTTCGCGGGCCTCAACCTCGGTTTCTAAAACGTTGAACCTGTCGCCAGCTGTAGGTGCGCCCTGCATACCCAACACCTGTACCGGTGTTGACGGGCCTGCAGATTCAACACGCTGACCGCGCTCATTGGTTAATGCTTTAACACGACCGCTATAACAACCGGCCAATATCGGGTCGCCCACTTTTAAGCGGCCGGCTTGTACCAAAATAGTAGTCACAATACCGCGGCCTTTATCTAAAGCAGCTTCAATAACTGTACCTACGGCACGCTTATTAGGGTTAGCTTTCAGCTCTAAGAGTTCAGCTTCTAACAATACTTTTTCTAACAATAAATCTACATTCATACCGGTTTTGGCCGATATTTCCTGTGTTTGGTATTTACCGCCCCATTCCTCAACCAGGATATTCATGGTTGACAACTGCTCGCGCACTTTATCTGCGTTAGCACCCGGACGATCCATCTTATTGAATGCAAAAATGATAGGTGCACCTGCAGCCTGCGCATGGTTAATAGCCTCGCGGGTTTGCGGCATCACGCTATCATCAGCAGCAATTACTATTATTACAATATCTGTAACCTGTGCACCCCTGGCACGCATAGCGGTAAACGCTTCGTGACCCGGTGTATCCAGGAAGGTTATTTTGCCTTTGTCGCCAGGTAAGGTTACTTCATAAGCACCAATGTGCTGGGTTATACCCCCGGCTTCGCCCCCTATAACGTTGGTTTTTCTTATAAAATCAAGTAACGAGGTCTTACCGTGGTCAACGTGACCCATAATGGTAACGATCGGCGCGCGCGGAACCAGGTCTCCCGGTTCATCGGTCTGCTCCAGAATCGCTTCCTCGTCCTGAGGTTTCACAAACTCAACCTGGTAACCAAACTCATCAGCAACAATGCTTAGGGTTTCGGCATCCAGACGTTGATTAATGGAAACGAACATACCCAAACTCATACAGGTAGAGATGATCTGCGTAACAGACACATCCATCATTATCGCCAATTCATTAGCGGTAACAAATTCAGTAACCTTCAGCACTTTTGACTGGGCGTCCTGCTCCATTGCCAATTCATCCGCACTGGCCGCAACATCGTCTCGTTTTTGACGACGGAATTTAGCACGTTGCGCAAATTTACCAGACTTACCTGCACCGCTTAAACGGGCAAGTGTAGCCTTGATCTGGTCTTGTATATCTTTTTCAGAAGGCTCTTCTTTCGGTGTACCCGGAGCGTTACGATTAAAATTATTATTTGGGCGATTACCCTGATAGCCTCCGCCCTGACCACCCTGACGGTTTCTGAAATCAGGACGACCGCCGCCATGTTGATTTCCACCGTGTTGATTATTGCCCCCTTGCTGGCCACCTGCCGCAGGGTTATTACCTTGTTGACCATTTGGCGTACCCGGTCCCTGTCCAGGCCCGTCTTTACGCTTACGTTTACGTTTTTGGTCGGCATTGGTGTTTGATGACGACGCCACCGGATTACGTTTTGGCGCAACCGGCAAAGTAATCTTACCAACAATATTTGGTCCGCTTAAACGCTCGGCTTTAGCCCTGATCACGTCTTCGCCTTCGTCACCCTCGCTGTTACTTGCAGCAGCAGGCGGAGGAGTAACAGGTGCTTTTGGCGCTTCGACTTTTTTAGGTACTTCAGGAGCCGGCTGTGGCTTAACCTCGGCAACCGGTTCGGGTGCTTTGGGTTCTTCTTTTGGCTCTGGTTTTGGTGCAACCGGTTCGGGTGCTTTCGGTTCTTCTTTAGCTTTTTCAGCCGGTTTCGCGTTTAAATTGTTCAGGTCAATTTTACCTACAATTTTAACGCCACGAAGCCCGTCGCTACTTTCCTCGGCCTTTGCAGGCTCTGGTGCAGGTTCCGGTTTTGGTTTTTCAGGTGCCGGCGGAGCGGTAAAGTTTCCGGCGTTCTTAATCAGGATCTCTTCATTTTCAAAATCCCTTGAACGGCGGGCCTCCACCGGTTTTTCAGGAATTGACGCAGCTTCTTCTTTACGTATCTTACCGATACTGATCTGCTTTGCTTCTTCCTTAATGCTCTTATCAACAGCAAATTCTTTTAACAAGGCATTGTACATGTCGGTATCCAGCTTCGCCATAGGTTGTTTCTCAACCTTATAGCCTTTTGAGGCAAGGAAATCAACAATGGTACCCATACCAATGTTAAGCTCTTTTACTGCTTTAAATAATTTAATCGATTTGTCTTCTGACATTTATTATTACTTTCTCTGCTTTATTTTATGCAAAAATACGATTTTAATTTTGCTTAATTCCTTTTATTCAAATTCTGCCTGCAATATTGATAGAACTTCTTTAACAGTTTCTTCTTCCAAATCAGTACGTTTCACCAATTCGCCAACAGATAAGGCTAGAACTGATTTTGCTGTATCTAAACCAATACGTTTAAACTCGTCAAGGATCCAGCTATCAATTTCGTCCGAAAATTCTTCAATATCCACATCTTCGTCATGCTCATCAGCCTCACGGTAAACGTCTATTTCGTAACCTGTCAATTTACCTGCCAATTTGATGTTGTGGCCACCGCGGCCAATAGCTAACGACACCTGGTCTGGTTTCAGGTATACTGCAGCTGTTTTTTTCTCGTCGTCTAGTTTGATCGATGTAATTTTAGCCGGCGACAAAGCACGTTGTATATATAACTGTGTATTATTGGTATAGTTTATAACGTCGATATTTTCATTTTTCAACTCACGAACGATACCATGAATACGCGAACCTTTCATCCCCACGCAGGCGCCTACCGGGTCAATGCGGTCATCGTACGATTCAACGGCCACTTTAGCTCTTTCACCCGGCTCGCGAACGATCTTTTTGATCGTGATCAAACCATCGAAAATCTCAGGCACTTCCAGCTCAAATAATCGCTGTAAAAACTCCGGCGCAGTACGCGAAATGATGATCTTGGGATTGCTGTTCATCATATCCACTTTGTAAACTATCGCTTTTACGCTGTCGCCTTTTTTGAAATAATCGGCAGGTATTTGCTCGGTTTTTGGCAATAAAAGCTCATTGCCTTCATCGTCCAAAACCAAAGTTTCCTTTTTCCAAACCTGGTAAACCTCTCCGGTAACTATCTCACCAACACGGTCCTTGTATTTTTTAAAGATCTCATCTTTCTCTAACTCCAGGATCTTTGACACCAGGGTTTGACGCGCAGCCAAAATAGCCCGGCGGCCAAAGCTCTCTAAGGTTATCTGCTCAATGTACTCATCGCCAACTTCCAGGTCCTCATCAATCTTTTTTGCTTCGGCCAACTCAATTTCCAGGTCGTCATCCTCACTGAATCCATCTTCCATAACCACACGTGTACGCCAGATTTCCAGGTCACCGTTGTCGGTGTTCACAATCACGTCACAGTTTTCGTCGGTTCCGTATTTTTTACGGATCATGCTTCTGAAAACGTCTTCCAGCACGCTCATCATCGTCGGACGATCAATGTTTTTGAAATCCTTAAATTCCTGGAATGAATCAATTAAATTAATATTGCTCATTTTCTTACTTAAATGATATTAAAACTTTTGTTTCTGATATTTGTTCTAACGGGATAGTGCTTTCAACAATTTCGGCTTTTTTCCCTTTTTCTTTAATTTTTTCTTCAATTATAACGGCGTCTTCAGTTGCATCTCTTAAGGTGCCTTCTCTTTTCGAGCCATCGGCCATTTTTATAGACAGATTGCGGCCGATATTTTTGGTATACTGCCTTGGCTGCACCAGCGGCGTATCAATGCCCGGCGATGAAACCTCCAGGTTATAAGCCGTCTTGATCACATCTTCTTCTTCCAGCTTAAACCCTACATAGCGGCTTATCTGTACACATTCATCAATACCAACGCCTTTATCGCCGTCAATCAGGATGATCAGTTTTCCGTTGCTGTGCAGTTTGGCACTCACTAAAAACACATCGGGCCTGTTTATTTCGGCAATTTTTTCGTCAACCAGTTCAGCAACCCTTTTTTCAATATTCATTATTCAACCTCGCTTTTTTCTTATCCCGACGGGTAGCGGAATAAAAATATTGGTAAATAAAAGAGGGGGCAAATGGCCCCCTCTTTCGTGTTCAATAATGCAAATATAGCTAAAATATTTAAATAGTCAAACGCTAAGGCTTAAAAATCAAATCGGTATAGTGTAAGGCCCCGGGTTTTACATTGCCGCGGATGTAGTCCCAGGTGCTTTTATTGTCTGCATGATTATAGTAGCGCAAAAAATAAGCTCGCTGTTTCACAAAGGGCGTATCGGGCGTAAAAATTACTGAGCCGTTGCTAACGCGATATTTACCCGGCTGTGTTGGCTGGTACTCTTTTAAGTCGGTATCAGCCGGCAAGCGTGATATAGCAAACAAGCTTTGCCAGTTTTTTATGCTATCGCGATTGATATCATTCAGGACTATAGTGTCAATTCCTGTTATCTTTAGCGAGCGATTACCTTCAATTAACAAGATGTGAACACGCGACGGGGAGGAATGGTTTTGGCAGCCCAAACAGACTACCAATAAAAACATGCTCCATCTTTTCATTTTATTAATTTAATAATGTAAGATAAGCTCATAAACTGATCAAATCAAGCTCAATTAGCCTGAAATGATTGTCGGTTGTAAATAAGGGCATATTGTTTTGGTTCAATGATGGAAGCGTTATTTTTTAAAAAATAAATAATGACACTAGTGTCTAAAAAGCATTTACTACCAGTCATTTTCATTTATTTGTTCAGACCCATCCGAATGTTTATATGTCATCCCAAAAATAGTTACTATACAAATATACTAGCATTAGTACTCAAATGCTACTTCTTTAAATTTGCTTCGAACAGTTTGTAAATCCGCTTATACTCATCCGTCCAGCTGCTGGGCTGTACAAACCCATGATCCTCGACCGGGTAAGACGCTAATTCCCAATTCTCTTTATGCAGTTCAATTAAACGCTGGGTTAGCCGGATGATATCCTGGTAGTTTACATTTTGATCTATCATACCATGCAGCATGAGCAAGTTGCCTTTCAGGCCGTTGGCAAAATAGATAGGAGAACTTGCCCGATAAGCCTTCCCGTCAGTATAAGGCTCATTCAAAATATCCGAAGTGTAACCGTGGTTATAGTGCGCCCAATCTGTAACCGAACGAATAGCTGCGCCCGCCGCAAAAACATCAGGCTCGGTAAACATGGCCATTAGCGTCATGAAGCCGCCATACGAGCCGCCATACATGCCTATGTGTTTAGGGTTAACGCCATACTTCTCGACCAGCATTTTCACCCCATCTACCTGGTCGCTCAGGTCCTTGCCGCCCATATGCCGGTAGATAGCCGTACGCCAGTCGCGCCCGTAGCCGGCGCTGCCTGAGTAGTCGATATCTAATACAGTATAGCCGTTATCGGCCAGCATATTATTAAACATGTACTCGCGGAAGTAGTGGTCGCTCCAACCATAGGTTACGTTTTGCAGGTAGCCTGCGCCATGCACAAATACCACTGCAGGCTTAGCCAGGTCGGCTTTGGCAGGCAGGTACAGGTGGGCATATACATCGCTGCCATAACGATTTTTAAAAGTGATCATATCAGGGTCGCGCCATGGGTATGATTTAAATTCTTCGGTCAATGAGGTGGTTACCTGCACAGCCTTCGCGCCCGGCTTATTAGCCTGGATGTACAGCTCCTCGGGTTTGTTGGTGTACGAGTAAATGATAGCCAGCCAATTTTCATCCGGCGACAGGGTAACCGTGTTTATTCCCTTCATTGAAGTGAGCTTAACGGGTTTGCCACCACTAACGGGCACCCGGTAAAAATGGGTTATGCCCGGATGTTCGATATTGGCAGTAAAGTAAAAGTTCTTTTTATCGTTAGATAGCTGTAAGGTTTGCACTTCCCATTTGCCGCTGGTGATCTGCTTTTTGCTACCGTTGGTTACATTAACCACATAAATATGTGCATAACCAGAATCTTCGCTTTCAAAATAGATATGGGTATTGTCCAGCCAGGCTAACTCATAAGCTCCCGGGCCGCCAACCCAGGCATCATTATGCTCGCGGTGCAGCAGCGAAAGTTTACCGGTGGCAGCATCCAGCTTCATGATCCAGCGATCTTTATTGTCCTGGGCGTTTATCATTACAACCGCATACCTGCCATCCCCACTCCATTGCGCTGTGCGAATGACCACTTTGCGGTCTTCATTGCGTTTGGTGCGCTGCTCCAATTCTTTAGGA
This sequence comes from Mucilaginibacter panaciglaebae, assembly GCF_039539265.1. Taxonomy (NCBI): domain Bacteria; kingdom Pseudomonadati; phylum Bacteroidota; class Sphingobacteriia; order Sphingobacteriales; family Sphingobacteriaceae; genus Mucilaginibacter; species Mucilaginibacter panaciglaebae. The sequence goes on along the minus strand of NZ_BAABCV010000005.1, from coordinate 227,873 downwards.
TAATCTTTAAAATAGGCCGGCACGTCTTTGATCCCCGGAATAGCAGACACAGATATCCGGTATACGGTGTCGCGCTGCGTATCGAAAACATACGACTCATAACTATTCTCCGGCATGCCAACTTTTGTGCGGTTCGGAATGTCCTCTGTAAAACCCGAAGCAGTTACATAATTGGGTACATTAACCCGCTTGGCATCAATTGCTATTTTTACCAGATTATAGGTTACAAATCGCCCGTCTGGACTTAAGGTGACATTATTGATGGATTGGTCGCCTACGCCTATTTCCTTTAACCTTTTCTGTGCAAATTGGTTCACTTCTATTGAGTCGAGCTTCCGGTCTTTATCTCTTACTTTGATAATATCAAATAACTCCAGCTGCTCGGCCTTTAACCAGCGCTCTTGTTCATTGCCGGCGGCCTGGCTTTGAGCACCACGGCCTCGCCCGCCCTGGCGGCCACCAGCCTGCACAACAGGTGTGGCTGATGCTGAATGCGTGAAGTTGGTAATTTGACTCAGTTCGCCGCCATTCAGGTTGAGTGAGTACAGGTTTTCTGCGCGGCTAAAAACCACCTTGCTTTGATCGCCGATAAACGTTGGATTGCTTTCGCGCTCGGCAGTATTGGTTAGCTGGCGCGTTTTATCCGATTTAATATCCAGCAAAAACAGATCGCCGTTCTTCTCATAAAGCTTTTGCGTATGATTTTTATTCCACTCGCCATTACCGGTGGTAAAGGTGCGTTGTTCATTTATACTGATCTTTGCCGGTTTTATATTTGCAGGGGTAATGGCAAACACTTCATCGCGATCAGTGTTGCCGGGATTCCAGTTAAAGTATAGTTTTTCACTATTGTCGCTCCAGCGGACATTGGACGGCGCTACACCTATCCATTTCGGATCGCGCATTATTTTTTCGACGCTCAGGGTTTCCAGCTTCTGGGCATAGGTTACCGAACAAACAGGGATAAGGAAAATGGTTAAAAAACGTTTCATCTTAACGGAATTGTTAAACGCAATTTAAGAGTTTGTAAGTAATAATCAGTATGACGCATCCCATCACCCGGTTCATCTAAAAAACTATTATAAAACAAAACCAGGAAACTTTAAATTTATACGGTATGCTGCCACTACTAACCGCTCAACAAATTCGCGAAGCTGATGCTTATACGATAGCTAACGAACCTATCAGCTCTATTAATCTAATGGAGCGGGCCTCGAAGGCTTTTGTCGGTTGGTTTGTAAATCATTTTCCCGACAGGAATTTGAAAGTTGCGGTTTATTGTGGCACCGGCAATAACGGCGGCGACGGCCTGGCTATTGCGCGTATGCTATATGACCATAAATATCTTAAGATCAATATCAAAGTATCGCGCTTTTCAGAAAAATCGACTGATGATTTTAATACCAATCTTGGTCGCATTACCCAAATGGGGTTAGATCTGCATGAGCTCCAACCTAAAGCGCCGTTTCCGGCGGAAGATGCTGAGATCATTATCGATGCGTTATTAGGCAGCGGTATCAACAAACCTTTGCACGATGATTATAAACGTCTGGCTGATTATATAAACGACTTACACAAAACTGTGGTGGCAGTTGATGTCCCTACCGGATTTTATACTGATGGCGAGCTGGACGGAGAAGCTACAGTGATCCATGCCGACCTGGCGATCACCTTCCAGCAACCTAAGATCAATTTCCTGCTACCTGAGTCTGCACCACATATTAAATGCTGGGAGGCCGTGAACATTGGCCTGGATGAAAACTTTATAAAGTCGCTGCGATCGCCTTACCTGTTTCTGGAAGAAAGAGATATCCGAAAGTTATTAAAGCCCCGACATCGCTTTAGCAATAAAGGCACCTATGGCCACGCACTCATCATAGCTGGACAAGCTGAAACTATGGGAGCAGCCCTGCTTAGCTCGGCGGGATGCGCTTATGCCGGCACCGGCCTAACCACCGCTTGTGTGCCTCAAAGCGGGCTAACTGCATTGAATACCTATCAACCCGAGGTAATGGCTGTGGTTCGTGAAGAAAATAAATTGCCTGAGATTGAATGGGAAAAATTCAGCACTATTGGCATAGGGCCGGGCTTGGGTAAAGGCGATGACGCGTTGAAATTATTGGGCGCAGTGCTGGACAATTTCAAAAAACCCATAGTGATCGACGCTGACGGATTGAATTTATTGGCAGCTAACCCCAAGCTCTGGGATAAAGTGCCTGCAGGGAGTATTGTCACCCCACATATGAAGGAATTTGACCGCCTGTTTGGCGACCATGACAATTGGTGGCAACGGCTGCAAAGTGCTATAAAAAGCGCTAAAAACCGTAACATCAACATCGTGTTAAAAAATGATTACACGCTGGTAGTTACGCCACAAGGAAAGGTTTATTTCAACTCTACCAGCAATGCAGCTATGGCTACAGGTGGTATGGGCGATGTGCTTACGGGAATTATCACTTCACTGCTCGCACAAAAATACCTGCCGACTGAAGCTTGTATACTTGGTGTTTATATACATGGCAAAGCAGGAGATGAACTGGCGTTGCCCAACCGCATGAATGTGGTCATGCCCGGCCTTCTGGCTCGGCAATTGCCGCTAACCATGGCCAAATTAATGGCATAAAAAAACGGCCGCAAGTATTATACGTCCGTTTTTCCTACTTATTAACTGATCTTATAAAGAACAAATACTCCTTGCTTTGTACTTATAAGACGCCGTTATCTGTTATTAGTTACAGCAAAAATAATTTTTTATTAAAACTGGCCGATAACCATCATTTCGCTCATGGTTGGGTTGACACTGCCGCCTCTTGGCTCGCGGGTCACCGCAAAAGCCTCAGCCAAAGCAACCGGTCTCATTTCTTTCATCCGGGCACCGTCTTCGGTTATTTTATCAAATACGCCCAAGTCTACAGGTTTACCGCTAACCAACGCCCATAATTGGTATTGATGCTCTTTATCATTAACCGGCATATTTACTGCCTGCAGGTCTATCATTACCTTTTTCTTAACCGGATTCCATGCCACCAGCATATTGCCATGGGGCAGGTTCTTAGTGCCTTTTAGATGCAATATTTTATAGCTGGTATCTCTGAATACGCCCAGTTGCTCATTCATAAAATTTACCGTTGTGGTAAACTTTTGATTTTGCAGGTTGGCGGCTACCAGTTCCTGTGTCTTCTGTTGCAGCTTATTACTTAAATTGTAGATGGCAACAATGCTGGCTAACAACAAGGCCACGCTGGCAGCAAATGCATATTTATAAAAATTACTTGTACCGGGCTGACGCATGGTAATTACGGTAGGCTCAGTAACGGTTTCCTTTTTTGTAAAGGTGCGATCGTCAGCAAGATTGACAACCAGGCTATTTAAAACTTTAGTGCGTTGCTTATCAGACGGTTGGATGGCATTTTCGAAGGCGTAAGACTCCAGCGCTTTTTCAATCTCCTCTAACTCTGCCCTCACCGCCGGATGTTTTTGAATCATAGCTTCAACCTCCCGTCGTTCGGCTGGCGAAACGTTTCCCAGAACATAGAGTTCTAAGATCCCTGATTCAATAAATTTGTTCACGTCTTCCACTTTTCGGCTTCAATTAAAATATTTTCTGAGTTCAATTATTGCCATACGCAACCGGGTTTTTATCGTTCCAAGCGGTATACCAAGTTCATCAGCCGCTTCAACGTGCGTGTAACCTTTAAAATAAACTAAATCAAGGATAGACTTTTGTTCGGGCTTAAGTGTCTGCACTAAATCTTTGATGCCCATTAACTCAGGTTTGTAAACTGTGCTTTTTTGTTCATCTATGGAAGTTACGTTATTTTCCAGTGCTTGGTTTTTGCTGTTGTTCTTAAAATCTTTCGATCTTAATTTATCGATAGAGAGGTTGCGCGCTATATTTACCATCCAGGTAAATAAGCGGCCTTTATCTTCGCTATAGCTTGAAAACGAATGCCATATTTTTACAAAAGTTTCCTGTAAAATATCTTCGGCAGTTGCCTCGTCAGAAACAACACGCGAAATGACACCAAATAGCGACGCCGAGTACATATCGTATAGCGCTTCGACAGCTATTTTTTCGCGGTTTCTTAAGGCCAGAACCAGCTCTTCTTCAGAAAGGGACAGTTTTCTTTTATTCACAAACAGGGTGAAGATAAAAAGGAATTCTCAGATTTCAAACAGGTGTTTTTCAGCATGATAAGACGACCGCACCAGTGGTCCGCTTTCCACATATTTAAACCCTTTATCCAATCCGGCTTGTTTGTAAAAAGCAAACTGGTCGGGGTGTATCCAGTCAACAACCGGGTGGTGGCTGCGCGTTGGCTGCAGGTATTGACCCAGGGTAAGTATATGCACCCCGGCTGCCAGCAGGTCGTCCATTGCTTCTAAAACGTCTTGCTCTTTTTCGCCCAAACCCAGCATGATGCCCGATTTGGTACGTAATCCGGTATCAGAAATATGTTTCAGGGCTTCTAAACTACGATCATACTTGGCCTGTATGCGCACCTCACGGGTAAGGCTGCGTACGGTTTCCAGGTTATGGGATACAACTTCAGGGCGGGTTTCAAGCACACGGGCCAGGTTATCCCATTGTCCTTTAAAATCGGGCAATAATGTTTCTAACGTAGTTTCAGGGCTTTCGCGTCGAATGGCATTGATTGTTTCTGCCCAGATGATGGAGCCACCGTCTTTCAGATCATCTCGATCCACCGATGTTATTACGCAGTGTTTTACCTGCATTAGTTTCACTGAGTTAGCTACACGGTTTGGCTCATCGGTATCAACCGCCAGCGGCCGCCCGGTGGCCACCGCACAAAATGAGCACGAGCGGGTACAGATGTTACCCAATATCATAAATGTTGCAGTACCTGCGCCCCAGCATTCGCCCATATTTGGGCAATTGCCGCTTTCGCAAATAGTATGAAGTTTATGGGTATCAACCAAACTACGTACATGCGCATACTCTTTTCCAACAGGAAGCTTCACCCTCAACCAGTCTGGCTTGCGTTGTTTTGGTTCAACAGGTACTACCGGCAACTCAATCATAAAACAAAAGTAAGTAAAAACCCCTTAACCCAAAAAAGGCGGCGTTCTTTGTCAAATTTATTACAGTTAGTTGATATACGTTAATAAACGTTTATAGATTTGTGAGAAATAAATATTAATCAATATTGTAACACATCTTTATGGCAACTATACACACCACTTACCTGGGCGGCTTACGTACCGAGGCAACCCATTTACAATCCGGAACAAAAATCATTACTGATGCGCCAACCGACAACAAAGGCAAAGGCGAATCGTTCTCGCCCACAGATTTACTGACCGAATCATTAGCAGGCTGCATGCTGACTACGATGGGCATAGCCGCCGATGTACATGGCATTGACATGAATGGTACTGAGTGCGAAGTAACAAAGGTAATGGCCGCAAACCCGCGCCGTGTTGCCGAGGTGGTGACGACTTTTAAATTCCCGAAACAATACACTGAAAAAGAAAAGGAGATACTTAAAAAGGCTGCACTGGGTTGTCCGGTGGCTGTAAGCCTGCACCCGGATGTGATTAAAACTATTGATTTTGGCTGGGATTAAGGTTTATATATTGGCCTATAGTTAACTATTTTATATTTCAAGCAAACATTTACAAACAATTAGTGTTTATACATAGCTTCACGCCAATATTTACTTTGATTAAACCATAATGAGCAATACCAAACGGAAGATCATTGTATTTGACGATGACGAGGATATCCTGTCTATCTGCAATTACATTTTAGAAGAGAAAGGTTGGGATGTATACACCTTTACAGATTGCAACGCAATAACCGAACGCGTTTCGGGTATTATGCCGGATGTAATACTAATGGATAACTGGATACCCGATGCGGGAGGTATAATTGCTACACAAACACTTAAAAAGGACGAAGAGCTTAAAAATATCCCGGTAATCTATTTCTCTGCAAACAGCGATATACAGCTATTAGCCAACGACGCAGGCGCCGAAACCTATTTAGCCAAGCCTTTTGACCTGGATGAGCTTGAACGCATAATCAGTTCTGTCGCTTAGACACCTATAAAGCTTTAAAATAAAACCCCGGCTGGTTATTCCCCAGCCGGGGTTTTATTTTTATATAGCTATCTAACTTACCTGAGTTAATTGGTGCAACTACTGCGGACCGCCGCCACCGAAATTGCCGCCACCGCCGCCAAAATTGCCGCCACCGCCACCACGTTGCCGGTCGCCACGCGGGCGGTCACTACCGCTGCCACCGCGATTACCACGACCGCCGCGGTCATCCCCTTCACCTTGTGCAGGCGCGCGACCCGCAAATTTTTGCAGACGTAGCGAGAACGTCAACATGTAATAACGGCCCAGTCTGTTTACACTGGTTTGGGTTACACTGGCACCATCGCTGTTTACAGAAAACCCTGTATTCTGGTTAAACAAGTCATAAGCCGCTAAACGAAGAGTAGCACGGTTTTGCGGTAAAAATCTGCGCTCTAAATATACGCTCAGGATGTTAGGGTTGGTAACGGGGATAGTATATCCCGAGTTGATCTGCTTAGAATAATCGTAGCTAAATGTCCAGTTGCCAAAATAGTTTTTACCGGCAAGGCCTAATGTCAATGCGCGGATATTGGTATTTTGTGTTAATGCACTGTTGCCGGTTAAAGAGTTATCCGTTTTGCTGATTGAGTAATTCGCGCTGGCTTGTGCATCAACAACGTCGGTTATATCCAATCTGAAACGGGTGCCGGGTGTAAAGGTTAAGGTTTTCGATATGTTTTTCAATGTCGGGCTTGATACGTTATTGCTATCAACCACATCGACAAAACCCGGATATTTGGTATAGCTGACGTTACCATTAAAGGACAAAGTATAACGGCGGTCATCCCATGGCTTTGAGAACAAAGCTTGTGCAGAAGCCGAATAATATCCGTCTGCATTTAAATAACGGGTTAAAGTAGTGTTGCTGAAGTTTTTTAATGCCGGATCAGCAGCTATTACAGCCGAACTTAGTCGGCGGAAAGTAGTAGTACGGGTTGCTACGTAATTGCTGATCTGGTTAAATGACGTGTTTAAAAATAATATGTTGCCCGATTCTAAACCAAAAGAGTTATAACGTACAAATACTCTATTGGTAAATTGTTGTTTCAGATCCGGGTTACCTTGCACCGGGTATGACGCGCTCGACAGATCGACAACCGGTTGTAGCTGATCAAATGAAGGTTGAGTGCTTGAACCGTTATAGTTTATACTTAAAGCTTCATTCCTTGAAAAGTTGTAAATGAAACGCGCAGCCGGCACAATATTGGTTTGGCTTTTATGCGTATTGATGTTATTGGTAATTGAACGGCCATCTAATACAGATGGCTGAACGCCAAGCCCTAAGGTATAGTTATATTTGGTATCAATCACCCTGAAGTTTAAGCCAACCCTGTTTGTGGTAAATGTATAATTGTAATTATTGCTCAATAAAGCATAATTATTGTAAACATTGCCTGTCGCCAAGGTGTCGGTCTCTTTATCATTTGAAGTGTATGAATGGTTATAATTATAACTTAACTCCAGGTATGATATTCTGCCAATGGGCTCCAGGTATGACAAGTTGCCACCGAAAGTAGTAGTGTGATTATCTGAATTGATAACCTGGTTAGTTGGTACGTTAGGCACACCTGCTGTATAATTTAAAACAGGATTACTGTATGAGTTACTACTTGAAGTACTTACCTGTGTAAACAAACTGAAATTACGCCCTTGCTTTGCAAAACGGTGATTGTATAACAAAAAGGTGCTAAAAGCCGGCGAGGTCGATCTGCTCAGCATATGAGTACGATAAGCCTGGGTTGTAGTATCGTTTGTCCTGTAATCTACATCCTCAACCGACGTAGAATTAGTGCTTCCGTAAGTAAATGTAGGCGATATCTTTAAATAGTTGATGGTATCGGGTTTATACTCCAGGTTAAAGTTGAAACGATGATTTATCGGGTTGTCATTGGCAGTGGTTTGATTGGTGTTTTCAGTACCCAAACCGCTATTGGTACGCAAGGTATTGCTTTGTGTAAATGTAGAGTTGTCAGAAAAACTATAGCTACCATACACCGAGATATATTTACCCCACTGGTCGCGGTAGTTAGTACCTATGGCACGCGCTATGGTGATACCGTCTTTGGTACTTGCCAAACCCGTATTACCACCGCCCCGTTGTGCACGGCCGCCACCACCACCGCCGCCGCCGCCAAAGTTACCCCCGCCACCGCCGCCACCAAAATTAAAGGTGTTGGTATTGGTGTTATTGATGTTGCCCAAAACGGTTATTTGCCTGTTTCCTTTAAAGTTAAAAAAGTTTACAGAACCCATGTAACGCGTATTATTGTCAATCCCGGGTTGTTGAGGCAAGGCATCACGGCCAACACCGGCATTAGCCTGTAATGAATAACCATAGTTTTTGTCGGCGCGGATAGTGAAGTTCAATATTTTATTAGGCTCGCCGGTCTTAACGCCGGTTAAGTTAGCCTGATCGCCATAATCATCAATGATCTGCGCACTTTCCAATATGTCTGCAGGTATATTTTTAGTGGCCGATTGTACGTCGCCACCCATAAAATCTTTACCGTTGATACGTACTTTGGTAACTGATTTTCCTTGTACGCTTACGTTACCATTTGCGTCAACATCAACGCCCGGCATCTTTTTTAATACATCCTCGACAGGGGCATTCTCGCGCACCGGATAAGCAGCTATTTTATAGCTTACAGTATCTTCCGTAAATTTTACCGGATTAATACCCACTACGGTAACCTCTTTGATCATTCTGCTTTCGCTTTTTAAAACAATCGGAGGTATCATCAGTGTGGTGCTGTCTGTAGGCGAAAAACTATAATGTTTAATAATGGCCTGATACCCAATGGTGGATACATAAAGCGTGATCTTGGTTCCCTTTATACCTGAAAGTACAAATTTACCATTAAGGTCAGTAATAACCTGTAAGCTGTCGCCAAGGTCGGTTTTTAATTTCACCGTGGTTCCGGGCAGAGTTTGTTTTGCAGTATCAACCACGGTGCCACGCACATTATGCGTCGACTGTGCAAATAAGCTTCCGGCCAGGGAAAATATTAAAAATAGGGGAATAATGATAAATTTCATAATAGAAGATGTGGTACGTTTAGTATAAAATATTTGCTTTAAATATCGTTTAGGCACAAAGGTTCAATTTAAATTACTTATAACAATTATCAATAATACTATTGTTACATTGCATAATCCAAATGGTTCATTAATACCATAATTGTTACATTAGGCCATTATAAATCAGCGGTATCAACAAAAAAGAACATTAGAAGTTTGTTTTAATTTCCGCCGCCTTCAAACCAAATCATAGTATGAATAAATCAACCATGGTAAAGTGTTATTATAATATTATTTCAATTAAATGATATCATAATATTGGCCTATTAATTAACTAATGGTGATATTTGATCTTTTAACGTGTAACTACCCATGACCCGACTATCTGTTAACATTAACAAAATAGCTACCCTGCGCAATTCGCGCGGCGGTAATAATCCAAACCTGATACAAGTTGCCAGGGACTGCGAACGCTTTGGCGCACAAGGCATAACGGTACACCCCCGTCCTGACGAGCGTCATATCCGATACAATGATGTTTATGAGCTGAAGAAGATTGTTACTACCGAGTTTAATATTGAAGGCAATTGCCAGGAGCAAAAGTTTGTTGACCTGGTACTGGCTGTCAAACCCGAGCAGGTTACTTTGGTACCTGATGCTTTGGGACAGCTCACCTCAAACCACGGTTGGGATACCCTTAAAAATCAGGAATACCTGAAGAATATTATAGCTGTATTTAAAAATGCAGGCATCCGCGTGTCCATTTTTGTTGACCCGGTGATTGAAATGGTTGAGGCGGCCGCAACAACGGGCACCGACCGTATTGAGCTTTATACCGAAGCTTACGCGCATCAATACAGCCCAAGCAAAGAGGCTGCAATTGCACCCTACATCAGAGCCGCTGAAACCGCACATCAACTGGGCTTAGGTATTAATGCCGGACATGACCTCGATTTGAATAACCTGAAATATTTTGCGGAAAACATTGTGGCTTTAGACGAGGTGAGCATAGGCCACGCGTTGATTAGCGATGCATTGTATTATGGCTTAGAAAATACCGTTCAGCTATATTTAAGGCAGTTGGCGAAATAATTGTACGATGTATAAGACGCGATGCGTCGCGTCTTATACACCAATGCTTGCAAAAACGGGAGACGCGATGCGTCGCGTGTCAATATGCAATTAAATATTATACGCATATGTTTTCTTGATCTCCTTTAACACAAAGGCGCTATTTAATAACCCTATGTTATTGATCTTGGACAGCTTGTACCTGATAAAATCATGGTATTCATCGATGCTGCTTACATTTATCTTCAATAAAAAATCTATTTGTCCGGCAATGTGATAGCACTCCTGCACCTCGTCGAGCTTTAATATTTCTTCCTCAAATTTGTCTATATACTCTTCATGGTAACGCATGGATACCTGGCAGTAGCTGGTAAATGGTTTATTGATGAGATTTTTATCCAGCACAGCGACGTACTCTTTAATAAATCGCATGTTTTCAAGCCGCTTTATGCGCTCGTAAACCGGCGATATGGTGAGGTTTAGTTTCGAGGCTAATTCCTTTGTAGTGATCTTGGCGTTTTTCTGCAATTCGCGCAAAATGCTTTTGTCAATTTCGTCTATAGTTTCCATGAGGATAATTTTTCTGATTAAATGGTTAAATACGGGCTTATCAAGAAATATTTTATAAAAATATTAACTTTTTCAGCAAAAATTACCAATGCAATCATCTATATAAAATAAAAATTCTTTATTATGTAATTTTGCCTGCGATAATAATCAAGCAGTTAGCATGAAATTAAACACACAGTACGAGGAAAAATTTGAGGGTAGGCACATTGCTCCCGGCGAAGCGGACACCGCAGAAATGCTAAAAGCTATTGGCGTAAATTCGCATGATGAACTGATAGACCAAACGGTACCTGCTAAAATCAGATTAAAAAGGCCGCTTAACCTGCCTGCGGCAAAAAGTGAGTTTACTTACCTTAAGGACCTCAAACAAACCGCATCAAAAAACAAAGTTTACCGCAGCTACATTGGTCAGGGTTATTATGATGTGATCGTGCCGGGTGTTATTCAGCGCAATATTTTAGAAAATCCGGGATGGTATACTCAATATACTCCCTACCAGGCAGAGATTGCTCAGGGCCGCTTACAGGCTTTGTTAAACTTCCAGACTATGGTTATTGACCTTACGGGGATGGAAATTGCAAACGCTTCTTTGCTGGACGAAGGCACTGCCGCCGCCGAGGCAATGTTTATGCAATATACCCTGCGTAAAAAAGACGGCGCTAAAGTTTTCTTTGTATCAGAAGAGCTTTTCGCCCAAACTATAGATATTTTAAAACTCAGGGCAGAGCCGTATGGCATCAGCCTGCAAATAGGCGACCACCGTACCGTTGAATTAACTGACGACATGTTTGGCGCCATTGTTCAGTACCCTGCCGGTAAAGGTCAGGTTTATGACTATGCCGACTTTGTAGCTAAAGGACATGACAAAGGCATAAAAACCACCGTTGTTGCCGATTTAATGAGCCTTGTACTGTTAACGCCTCCGGGCGAATGGGGTGCCGACATTGTAGTTGGCTCAAGCCAGCGTTTTGGTGTGCCAATGGGCTTTGGCGGTCCGCATGCTGCTTTTTTTGCTACTAAAGAAGAATACAAGCGCTCCATACCGGGCCGCATCATCGGGGTTACTATTGATAGCGCCGAAAACTATGCCCTGCGTATGGCACTGCAAACCCGCGAACAGCATATCCGCAGAGATAAAGCTACCTCCAATATTTGTACTGCCCAGGCTTTATTAGCCATTATGGCCGGTATGTATGCCGTTTACCATGGCCCGCACGGTTTAAAACTGATTGCCGGACGTATACACGGACTGGCTATCCTGTTAAGCCAAAGTTTAGAGCAGTTGGGCTATAGCCAACTAAACGATGCCTATTTCGATACTATTAAGTTAGATCTGGGCGATCTGGTTGGTTCTATCCACTCAGAGGCTTTAAATAACGACATCAACTTAAATTATAATGGTTCTGTAGTAACTATCTCCATTGATGAGACTACTACGCCCGAAGATATCAAGGCCCTGGTTCACATCTTTGCCAAAGTTAAAGGCAAATCAGTTAATGATGTTGATTTCGACAGCAAGCAGGCTAACCTGGAAACCGTTATCCCGGCGGGGCTGCGACGTACTTCTGTGTACCTGGCTCACTCCATATTCAACACGCATCATTCAGAACATGAAATGCTGCGTTATATCAAATCATTAGAAACTAAAGATCTTTCGCTTTGCCACTCGATGATCGCACTGGGTTCATGCACCATGAAACTCAACGCAACCACAGAGATGGTACCGGTTACCTGGGCCGAGTTTAGCCGTATGCACCCATTTGCACCTGTCGACCAAACAGGTGGCTACATGCAGTTGTTCGACGAGCTAAACCGCTGGTTAAGCGAGATCACCGGCTTTGCAGCCATGAGCTTACAGCCAAACGCGGGTGCGCAGGGCGAATATGCCGGCTTAATGGTTATCCGCGCTTATCATATGGATCGCGGCGACCACCACCGTAATGTAGTGTTGATCCCATCATCTGCGCATGGCACTAACCCTGCATCGGCAGCTATGGCGGGCATGAAAATCATTGTAGTAAAATGCGACGACAATGGCAATATCGATGTAGCCGACCTGAAAACCAAAGCCGAAGAGCATAAAGACGACCTGTCATGTCTGATGGTTACTTATCCGTCAACCCACGGCGTATTCGAAGAGTCGATCATTGACATTTGCCAGATCATCCATGACAATGGCGGCCAGGTTTATATGGACGGTGCAAATATGAACGCCCAGGTAGGCCTGACCAGTCCGGCGACCATTGGTGCCGACGTTTGCCACCTTAACCTGCATAAAACATTCTGTATCCCGCACGGTGGCGGTGGCCCCGGCATGGGCCCTATCGGCGTAGCCAAACACCTGGTGCCATATTTACCGGGCCATGCTGTGGTTGATATCGACAATGGCAAGGCTATACATGCCGTATCGGCAGCGCCTTGGGGATCGGCCTCTATCCTGATCATTTCGCATGCTTACATTGCCATGATGGGGGCCGACGGACTAACTAACGCAACCCGTTATGCTATCCTGAATGCCAACTATATCAAGGCTCGTCTTGAAAAATACTATCCGGTACTGTACACCGGCTCGCATGGCCGTTGCGCTCACGAAATGATCCTGGATTGCCGTTCATTCAAAGCCGCAGGTATCGAGGTGGTTGATATCGCTAAACGTTTAATGGACTATGGCTTCCATGCACCTACTGTGTCCTTTCCGGTTGCAGGCACGGTGATGGTTGAGCCTACCGAGTCTGAGCCTAAACACGAATTAGATCGTTTTTGTGATGCCATGATCGCTATCCGTAAAGAGATCGCGGAGGTAGAAAAAGGCGCTTCAGATAAAGCTGATAATCCACTTAAAAATGCACCGCATACCGCAGCTGTAATTACCGCCGACGAGTGGAACAGGCCATATAGCCGCCAAAAAGCAGGCTTCCCGCTGCCTTACGTGGCTGCTTATAAATTCTGGCCGTCGGTTGGTCGTGTAAATGACACCTATGGCGATAGAACGCTGATCTGCTCATGCCCGCCATTAACGGATTATGAGTTTGAGGAAAGCGAAGTAACTACACCGGAATTTGGAACGTGAATTTCTTGATGTGCAGCTGTTTGTATATTCAGATGCGCAGATGATGTAAATATTAAGGCTGATGATTGTGAGGATCGTCAGCCTTTTTTTTGTATTGCCCTGAACCAAGCGATCCAAAAAAAGACTTATGAGTCATAAAAAGTGATCCAAAGTGATCCACTTTTAAACCTTGTCAAAACTAAATCATTAACTATCATAGAGTTATAAATATCATGTGATCCAACTGATCCAATTGATACACACTCTCGCGTGGATCACCAATACGGATTATGACTCTGTCAATTCGCCCCGTAAATCAATCTCTAACAAACGCTTTACCTCTTTAGGGTCATCGTATTGTCCCAACAGATACATCATTTTGGTAACAGCCGCCTCGAAGGTCATATCGTAACCGTTAGCTACGCCAATGTCTTTGAGTTGTTTGCTGGTTTCGTAACGGCCCAGCTCCACAGTGCCTACTTTACATTGGGATATATCCAGGATAACCTTACCGCTGTCAATAGCTTTTTTAAGCAGATCGATGAACCATTGGTCGGTAGTCGTATTTCCGGCGCCAAAAGTTTCCATCACAATACCGCGCACATCGGCATCCAAAGTAGCCGCAACCACCTTAGGACTAATGCCCGGATAAAGTTTCAGTACCGCCACCTCATTAACCAGGTTCTTATGCAGTTTCAATGGCGCGTTAGCCGGCTGCCGGATATCATTTACGCTAAAGCGCAAGTGTACGCCGGATTCGGCCAGTATAGGGCAGTTAGGCGAACGGAACGCCTCAAACTTAGATGAGTTGTATTTGAATGAGCGGTTACCCCTGAACAGCTTATAATCAAAATAAATGCAAACCTCCGGCACGCGTGCCCGGTCGTTCTTTTTGGCGTTGGCAATCTCAATAGCCGTCATCAGGTTTTCTTTAGCATCGGTACGGATAGCGCTGATAGGCAGTTGTGAGCCAGTGAAAATTACGGGCTTAGCCAGATTTTCCAACATAAAGCTCAGTGCGGATGCAGTGTAAGCCATGGTATCAGAACCATGAAGGATCACAAATCCGTCTACATCATCATAATGCGATTCGATCAGTCCTGCAAGCTCACTCCATATCTCGGGGTTCATGTTTGACGAGTCGATGATCTCATCGAACGAGTGTACTTTGATCTTACAGTTAAGCTTTTCTAATTCGGGTACATTGTCCATGATCTGCTCAAAGTTGATCGGCTTGAGCACCTTGGTAACAGGATCGGTCATCATGCCAATTGTACCACCGGTGTAAATGATGAGTATCTGGCTCATTAATTCGGGATTATGCTAAGTTTAAATCATCCTCACACACCAAATATTTTTTTGGAATTGGCGGTTGTTATATCAGCTACGGTCTGTATATCTGTTTGATATATTTCTGCTACTTTCTGCGCGACATAGATCAGATAAGAACTTTCATTGGGTTTCCCCCTGTGCGGAACGGGCGAAAGATACGGAGAATCCGTTTCTAAAACGATATGGCTTAGATCAAATTGCTGTAAAAATTTGTCCAGTCCGCCGTTTTTGTAGGTTACCACACCACCTATCCCCAGGTAAAAACCTAAGTCGATAGCGCGTTGTGCCTGCGCTGCATTGCCGGTAAAGCAATGGAATATGCCATGCAGATCGTCATCATTCTCTTGCTCTAAAACCTCAAACACCTCGTTAAAAGCTTCGCGACAATGAATCACGATTGGCAGCTTTAGTGATTTGGCCCAATTGATCTGCTCGCGAAAAGCCTGCACCTGTATATCAAGCGTGGTTTTATCCCAATACAGATCAATACCTATTTCGCCAATGGCATAAATGGTGTGATCCTTTTTGCTGTCGCGGATAATGGCCAACTCGGCTTCCCAGCCTTCTTTTACCGAACAGGGGTGCATGCCCAGCATAGGGTAACACATATCGGGATACTCGTTTACCAAGCCAAAAACCTGCGGAACTGAAGCAGCATCCACATTAGGCAAGAAGAGCCTTTTCACATCATTATCAAGACAGCGCTGTATCAGTTCAACGCGTTTTTGATCATCTCTCTGGTAGTATAAATGAGTATGCGTGTCGGTTAAAATCATGTCGCAAAATTAAAAAAGCCTTTCGGTATTAACTGAAAGGCTTTTTGCTTTATTGTTTCTTTTTGGTGGCGACGGCCGTTTTCTTTGTCGTCGTAATCTTTTTGGTTGTTGTTTTTTTCTTAGTAGCGGGCTTCTTAACCACTGTAGTAGCTGGTTTTGTTTTGGGGTGCACAACCTTAACTAAGTCTATATCAAAAACCAGTGTACTGTATGGTGGAATATCCGGCCCGGCGGCGTTAGCCCCATACGCTAATTTTGAGGGGATAACGAATGTGGCCTTGGTACCTTCGTTAATTAGCGCTATGCCCTCCTGCCAACCCGGAATGATACCTTGAGTACCTAAAACAAAACTCAACGGCTCATAGGTACGACCTGGTTGTTGTAAGCCGGCAGCTTTGGCAACCGTTTCATAACTGCTGTCAAATATCTTATTCTCCAGCGTATGTCCAACGTAGTTAACATATACTGTGTCGCCGGCAACAGGTTTAGGTTTAGTACCTGCCTGTATAATCTGGTATTTCAGGCCAGAAGCTGTAGTGGTTAGTTTCAATTTTTTGTCGGCAATGTATTTTTCTGCATTCACAGCTTCTTCAGCGGCCAGTTTATCTTCGGCAGCCTTGCGCTCGGCAGTAAAGCTTTCGAAAGATTGCACCTTATCAATATGTAACAGAATTAACAAACTGCTGCCTTTCGGAAAGAACGGCGGGCGGGCTTCGTCGTGTCCTTTGTAAATAGTATCGGTGGGCACTTTTACCAAAACGCTGTCATTAACAGTTAACAACGGAAATATATCCATCATATCGCCGGCAGCCTCAACTTTTACCAAAGCCGGCTTGTGAGAGGCATAGCTGCTGTAAAGTACAGAGTCTTTATCAGTTTTTTGTATGACATTAAATGTAACTATGTCGCCTACTTTAATGCGTTCGCTGGTATTGTGGGTATACAACTTATACATTGTGCCTTTTGGCGTACGCTGAAAATCGTCCTGAGCGCTGGCTTTTAAGCCAAATGTGGCGACTAATAAAAATAAAAGATATCTTTTCATAATTAAAAAGCCTCCCTTTATTAAAAAGAGAGGCTGTATAAAATCGGTTTAATAAATTACTTTTTAGCTACCGGAGCTGCTGCTGTTGGCGCAGGAGCCAATGAACCTGGTTTTGGGTGGATAACGTCAACAACTTCCAGTTCAAATACAACCGGAGTATAAGGCGCTATAGGCCCTGCACCCATTTGGCCATAACCCAAGCTCGAAGGAATCACCAAGGTTGCCTTTGCGCCTTTATTTAAAAGCTGCAGGCCTTGATCCCAGCCGGCGATAACTTTTCTCTGGCCAACTGCTACGTGAATTGGAGTGAAAGGGCGCTGGTCTAAACTGCCTAATTTTGCTTTAATAGCTTCGGCTTTAATACTGGTGTCAAACACTTTGCCGCCAAGCAGTTTACCAACATAATTGATAACAGCAGTATCATTTGCTGCAATTAATGGGCCTTGACCCGGTTTAGTGATAACATAGTATAAACCAGAGTCAGTTTTATTGAATTTCTGACCGCTTGCATCAACATATTTTTTCAGTTTAGCAGGCTCTGCATTTTTTTCAGCATCAGCTTGCGACTTCATATAGGCAGTAATCTTTTCATTAAATGCCTGATCGGTCAATTTACCCTTAGGTATTACTTTAACAATCTTGATAGTATAGTTAAGGTATTTGCCTTTAAAGCCCGGAGGTTTAGTTCCTCTTTTAAACACGCTGTCTGCAGGTAGTTTTAGGGTAGCGCTATCACCTTCGGTAAATAATTTCAACGCATCGAAAATATCGCCCGGATAAGCGGATTTCGGCAAAATAAGCGGGCTTGGACGGCCTTGATCATAAGTGCTCATTAAAACTGAATCAGCATCATTTTTTATGATCAGGTTGGCTAACAAAAAGTCGCCTTCTTTTACTTTAGGTCCGGAGTTACTGGTATAAAAGTTATATAAGAATCCGCCCTCTCCCTTCTTATATCCTCCATTACAACTTGCCAGCCCAATTGCGGCAAGCGCTAAAAACATGAGATTTTTTTTCATTTTTAATTATTGAATTAATAGTTTTTTGTATTCGGGTAAAATTGATTTAAATTGATTTACAACCTCTTGCAAACTTAAAGACGAATGTCCGCCTGCTGCATTTCTGTGGCCCCCGCCGCTAAAATACAATTTACAAATCTCATTTGCAGGAAAATCGCCTTTTGATCTTAACGAAAGTTTCACACGGTCTGGCCGTTCAACTATAAAAGCTGCCAAACGTATGCTTGCTATTGATAATGCGTAGTTTACGATACCTTCGGTGTCGCCGGTATTAATGTGATATTTTTCTAAATCTTGCTTGGTCACTACAATAATTGCAGTGTTAAACTCGTGCAATACCTCCAGGCGGTTTGACAAACAATGGCCCAAAAACCGCAGCCGATTTTCTGATGCGCTGTTATAAACGAGTTCATGTATACGCCAGTTAACAGCACCCGCATCAATTAAATCGGCCACTACCCGGTGCACAGCCGATGTAGTGTTCGGCAATCTGAACGACGCAGAATCTGTCATAATGCCGGTGTACAGACAGGTGGCTACATCTTTATTGATCAGTTTTTTGTTGTCCAATACATCTGAAATGAAGCTGTAAACTAATTGAGCGGCTGCGCAGGCGTTGATATCCCAATGACGGAAATCATCAAAATCCTCTGGTTCGAGGTGATGATCGATCATAATTTTATACGCTTTTGCGCCCCTTACCTGTTCGCCCATTTCATTTATACGGCTTAGGTTATTGAAATCGAGGCAAAAAACAATATCCGCATCAGCTATTAAAGCGTTGGCCTGGTCTGTTTTTTCGGTATAGATAATCACTTCAGTGTTGCCTGGCATCCAACTTAAAAAGTCGGGATAATCAGTGGGGGGAATCACCGTGGTATGGTGGCCCTGCTGTATCAGGTAATTATATAACCCTAAAGAAGAACCCATAGCATCACCATCAGGTTTATGATGCGTTGTGATAACTATTTTTTGGGGCTGTGCTAAAAGGTTTTTAAGCGAAGCTATGTCTAACATCTATTTAAAAAAGAGCTGCAAAGCTATGTAAATAAATGTTAACGACTTAACAATTAAATGAAAAAAGCTTTAGTGTGTGGTAGCAAAAGCCTACTTTTGCAAAAATATTTACAATCGGGGCATTTTTTTGGCTGCGTTATTGCAGTTGATGCCCAAAATCAACAACATAAATGGCGAGTAATAGAACTTTTACAATGATTAAACCCGATGCCGTTTCCAACGGGCACATCGGTGCAATTTTGGATAAAATTACTAAGAGCGGCTTTAAAATAGTTGCTTTAAAACTAACCTCTTTAAGTGCCGAAAAAGCAGGTGAATTTTATGCAGTACACAAAGAGCGTGGTTTTTATAAAGACTTGGTTGCATTCATGTCATCAGGCCCAATAGTAGCTGCGATACTTGAAAAAGACAATGCGATTGAGGATTTCCGTAAGCTGATCGGTGCTACCGACCCTGCTAAGGCTGAGCCCGGAACCATCCGCAACCTGTTTGCAAAGTCGATTGACGCAAATGCTGTACACGGATCAGATTCTGACGAGAATGCGGAAATAGAGGGAAGCTTCTTTTTCTCAGCGTTTGAACGCGTGTAACGAAAAAAACTAATCAATACGCAAAAAAGTTTCTAACGATTTCATTTTCAATGAAATTCTAGGAACTTTTTTTGTTGCAGGCTATTTGTTTGTTAGATTTACCTCAATTAATGTTATCAAATGTGGCTTGATAGCTGACATATCACAGATAATTAATCTTTACAATATGAAACCGGTCCTAAGAATACTTTTGTATGTGCTTGTAGTGAGCGTAGTGGTATTGGTTCATACCCTGTTTTTTATTCATCATCCACCCGAGGTGCAATTAGCATTCCTTACTCCGGGTATTACATTGTTGGCCTACTCTATTATTCGCGATGACCTTTATAAAAGGCCGAGTTTGCGATTGGCTAGAGGAAGATAACCTCTTCAATCAATCGGTTTTTTGCTTCGCTGTTTATTCGTTCAATAATTTGATCGCGGATAACCATCAATTCGTTTTTTATTACTGACGATTCGATGCGCAGAAATAATTTTTTGTCGTGGATGAAAATTTCCTTAGTCCGGCTGGCCACCGCTTTACCCACCAGATCAGGCCAGTGTGCTATAATTCCGGTTTCGTCAAACTTACGTTTGATTTTATAAACCTGCATCATCTGCTCAATAGCATCTTTTATTGATTTGTCGTTGGCTTTACGCATGTACTTCGCCTTTCTTTATTTTAAATATACGGATAGGCACATTCATCTCATTAAATATATCACTCACCTTAGTGTCGCTGGTATCTGTGATAAATACCTGCCCAAAGTCGTTATTAGATACCATCTGCATCAGTTTGGTAACCCGGTTATCGTCAAGCTTATCAAAAATATCATCAAGCAACAGCAAAGGTTTAAACCCTTTCTGCTGATCCAGAAAACTATACTGCGCTAATTTTAAAGCAATTAAAAAGGATTTTTGCTGACCCTGCGAACCAAACTTCTTCATAGGCATACCATACACAGCAAATTGCAGTTCGTCGCGGTGTATGCCTGCGGTTGTACGCTCCAATGCACGGTCTTTCTCTACCGACTTCTTCAGAAGATTCTCAAAGCTATTATTCAGCAATTGCGACTCATATACCAGTTCAACCTGCTCAGCATTGTCGCTCAGAAATTGATAGTGCCTGTTAAATATAGGCGTAAAAGTATCCATAAATGCCCGGCGCTTTTCAAAAATACGCGTGCCTGAAACTATAAGTTGGTCATCTATAACTTCCAATAGCCCGGGGTCATACCTTCCGCTATCGGCAATTTGTTTTAAAAATGCGTTACGCTGGGCCAATACTTTGTTATAGGCTATCAACTCGTCCAGGTAATGGTTATCTGTTTGCGATATTACATTGTCTATAAACCGGCGCCGCTCCTCGCTTCCTTCAATAATAATACTGATATCATAAGGCGATACCATTACCAGTGGCAACAGGCCTATATGGTCGGCCAGGCGCTGGTAGTCTTTCTTATTCCGTTTAAACTGCTTTTTTTGATTACGCTTAACAGAGCAGGCCACCGCTTCATCATGCCCATTTTTACTGAAATGCCCGGTAATGATAAAAAAATCGGCACCTTGCTTTATCTGCTGGCTGTCAATCGGGTTAAAGTAACTTTTGCAAAGCGACAGGTAATGAATCGCGTCCAATAAATTAGTTTTGCCCGCACCATTATTACCTAATAAAGCGTTTACGCCGTCGCTAAAGCTAAGTTCGGCTTCTTCATAATTTTTAAAGTTGATAACAGACAGGCGTTCTAAATACATAAGCGTGCTTCAAATTTAGCAATTAACACCACGCTTTTGCGGCATAAATCCTATTAAAAAAAATCGGGCGCTTTATTAAAATAAAAACATATTGCTAAAAATTTTTAAAAAATGTAGTTTTGCAAACTTTAATTTAGAATAGAAATGTCAAAAAACCGGGAGAATACAGCTGTGCAGCCAGACAATAACAACTTTGCGCAGGTGAGTAAGTTTACACGCGAAAATCAAAAAAGCTTAATATTTATAGCTTCAGCAATAGTTGCCATGATATTGGTGTATGTTCTTTATCAAAAATTATATTTGGCTCCGAGAGAAGAAAAAGCTGCCGATCAGATGTATGTAGCTCAAGAGTTTTGGGCAAAGAAAGATTGGGACAAAGCTATTAAAGGCGACGCCGGCTATCCTGGTTTCGAAAAAATTGTTAGTGAATACAGCAACACCAAAGCTGCCAACCTGGCATCATTTTATTTGGGTGTAGCTTATTTGAATAAAGGCGAATACCGCAAGGCGATAGAAAACCTAAATAACTATCATGGTGATGATTCAATGGTTGCTGCCGAAGCTTTAGGTGATGCAGGCGACGCTTACGTAGAACTAAAAGACTACAGCAACGCTGCTTCATACTTTAAAAAAGCTGCTGACAAAGCAAGCAACTCCTTTTTATCTCCGTTATATCTTAAAAAATTAGGTTTGGTTTATGAGGCGCAAAATGATAATAAATCTGCCGCCGATACTTATAAATCAATCAAAATTGATTATCCAACCAGCACCGAAGCGCAAAGCATTGACGGGTATATTGCCCGCGTTGAAGCAAAATTGTAGTTAAGTTATTAAAGATTAACGATTGAAGATTAGAGCTACCGTCCGGTATTTCTGATCTTCAATCTTCAAACTCCAATCTTCAACCCTATGGCTACATATTTAAAAAATCTATCAGATTTTTCCGGAAGCAAAATCCCACCGGCAGCGCCGTACCGCTTTGGCATTGTGGTAGCTGAATGGAATGCAGAGATCACGAATGCCTTATATCAGGGTGCTTACAACAGCCTGATATCAAATGGAGCTATTGCCGAAAACATTGAAACTCATCCTGTCCCTGGCAGTTTTGAGCTGACATCGGGTGCTGATATATTGTTAAAAAATGGCAACTTTGATGCAATAATTTGCCTGGGGTGCGTTATACAGGGAGAAACAAGACACTTTGACTTTATCTGTAATGCAGTAGCTAACGGGTTAAGTAACGTTTCTATAAAATATTCAAAGCCGGTTATTTTTGGGGTATTAACTACAGATAACCAGCAGCAGGCCATTGACCGGTCGGGCGGCAAGCACGGCAACAAAGGTGATGAAGCGGCTATAACAGCCATAAAAATGGCAGAACTAGCCAAAACTTTACAAGGCTAGTTTGCGTATAACAGATATTAGAACATGAGAAAAATTGTATATATAACTCTGCTGGCGATAACATTAGGAAGCGTGCTTACTTCATGCGCTAATAAACTCTGCCCTGCTTACGCCTCTTACCCTTCAAGAGGCCGCAGATAATCGCATATTGAGCTTTTGTTAAACTTGCCATCCCATCTCCAAACAAACAATTGTTTGACGTTGTAATTACTTATAACCGCAAAGCGGTTTTTATCTTTGTAAATATATGACGTGGATACAATTAACATCAACAGAACAGCTTAACGAAATAAAACAAAAGCCAGGCTATAGCCTCATTTTTAAACACAGCACCCGCTGCTCCATTAGTATGATGGCCAAAAGGCGTTTTGAATTAGACTGGGATAATCTGCCTGAAGAAATGTCTCTTTATTTCCTTGATTTGATACAGCACCGGGACATATCTAACCAGGTAGCGCAATTATTCCAGGTACACCACGAGTCGCCGCAGTTGCTGCTAATTAAAGACGGCGAGTGCATCCTTGACCAGTCGCATGGCGA
The DNA here is from genome assembly GCF_039539265.1 of Mucilaginibacter panaciglaebae. NCBI lineage: Bacteria > Pseudomonadati > Bacteroidota > Sphingobacteriia > Sphingobacteriales > Sphingobacteriaceae > Mucilaginibacter > Mucilaginibacter panaciglaebae. The sequence goes on along the minus strand of NZ_BAABCV010000005.1, from coordinate 204,600 downwards.
AATATCTGTAGAGGATACATTGGTAGAAATCAGCTAAGAAGACATCATAATAAACAGAAACGCCCTGCAAATATTTACAGGGCGTTTCTGTTTATTTTATTCTGAACGATAGCGGATCATCTGAAACTTCACAACCGCTTGCAGATACTCTGCTATTGCAAATGTAGAGACTTTACTTGTTACGCCTCAACTCTCTTCGGCTGCAGATGAGTGCTAATACCAATACGGTTCCAGGCATTGATCAGCGTCGCAGCCATAATTATTTTGGCCAGATAATGCTCATCAAATAAAACCGCCGCTTGCTGATAGGTTGCATCTGACACACCGCCATGCGAAATATTAGTGATCTCTTCGGTAAGAGCAAGGATAGCCTGTTCTTCTTGCGAGAAAAACTCAGTTTCTCTCCAGGCGCTCAATACATAAATGCGTTGCTCGGTTTCGCCGGCCTTGCGGGCATCGCGGCTGTGTTTGTCCAGGCAATAAGCACAACCATTTATTTGTGACGCGCGAATCTTTATCAATTCCCAGTGTATTTTGTCAATGCCACTGTTAGCTACATATTGTTCGAGACTGGCTATCGCCTTGTATCCCTCTGGTTCAAGTTGCAAAATGTTTACTCTGTTGTTCATGATTTTAGTATTTTGATAGCTCAAAGGTCGGCACCAAACGCTATCAAAAACTTAATCCAGATTAAGAAATCAAGCTTTTTTAGCTCTTATCTTACTTAAAAATTGTGGAGTAAATCCCAAATAAGAAGCCAGCATATATTGTGGCACACGTTGAAGAAAATCGGGATAAAGATTACTGAAATGACGGTAGCGTTCCTCGTCAGTGAAAGAGTACATATATTCAATACGGCGCTGAGTAGCTGCATAGGCCCGCTGTAATATCAGCCTGAAATATTTTTCGAGTTGCGGGATAGCGCGTATCAGCTCTTCCTGCACGTCTTTGTTCCAGGCAATAACTTCGGCATCCTCAACCGCCTGAATGTAAAAGCGCGATGGCTTTTGGCTGTCTAAACTGTCATAATCGGTAACCCACCAACCCTCCATGCCAAATTGCGTAATCTGCTCCTGTTCTTTTTTGTTGACAAAATATAAGCGCAGTAAGCCCTTGCTCACAAAATAGTTGGCACGGCAAACCTTTCCGGCCGACAGCAAAAAGTCTTTTTTCTTGATTTGTATCAACTTCAGCTTTGCGCAGATCAGCCCTGCTTCATCCTCTGTTAGCGTAATGTACTTTTTGATATGATCAAGCAGAACCGTATGCATCGGTCAAAGCTAATTATTTTTTAAACCTATGCGATGATTTGCATAATCGAGCAAATACTCGTTGGTTAAAAAGAAATCGATACTGAATACTGTACGATTATCTTTTGAGTATGAGGGATTTTCAACCTGAGTTAAATTAAAATCAGACGTTGTAGTATACTGGTAAGTAAAGCCCTGCCCGGTGGTTATTGAGACGGTGCTGTTAGTTGGCAATGGTGCTGAATTATCGGTTGCTGACGGATCTTCAATAATGTGCGTAAGCGGCGTACCTGTATCAAACAGTATGGTTCCGGATATGGTTTTGCCGTTATAAGTTATGGATGACGGAATATTTGGCGAATATCCGGTAAACGGATTGTAGCCTAACGGATGCATAATAAAGCCCGACGAATTCAAATCTTTAGTTGTAAGACCGATATAAAGCAGATCGCTGGTATAAGTAACCGAACTTAAAAAGTTTGTACTATTAAATTTGGCTAAACGAAAGCCACTTGTAATGTCACTGTTCAAACTAAAATAACTTAACGGACTGCCAATACTACGGCTGGTTGCACTAACACCCGGACCAACGCCAAACACATCAGCCGAATGTGCGGCCAGTTGTGCGCCAGTACTTAAATTAATAACTTTATAATATAAAAAAAAGGGTATACGCGGTGTGGTAATATTGCCGTGCCCGTCGCCTATAGTTACTTTGGCATAGGCCAGGTTACCATATTCTGATATTGCCCCATCAATACCGCCATAACTTATCACAGCTTTTTGCGAGGTTATGGTGATACCGCTAACCACTGTGCTATCGCCCGAAAATTGAAAGCCATTACTGGTGATCATCGAACCAGGAATTATATCCGTAGCATCGATGGTCATCCCGGTCGATCCGGTGTCAAACACCAAACCGTAGTTTTTAGTAGCTATATCGCCCAATTTTGAACAGGCAATAAATATACGACGGGCGCCCGTATTATTCATTTGTTCATATAACCCTAAAGTAGCATAGTTTGCCGGGTCTGTATTATTAGGGCCGGGCTTTATTTGCGGATCCTTTTTACACGAGGCCGCAAATAAACTTACAACTAATAGGACAAAAATTTTATGTCTGGTTTTTAAGTAACTTTTTTCCATACAAGGCGTCTCATTATGCGCAATAATACAACAAAAGGCATTAAAGCAACTTTATAAGTTGATGTACAATAGCTGTTCCAAAATAAATTTAATTAATTTTATAAAAATCAAATATTAAAGAATATTAATTAATATTCAATTTAATAGCCCTCTTATTAAAAGCTTAATTTAATCTTAAATAAAAGCTCAGATAACTAATTAAAGTTTTTTGGCATTATTCGTTTTAGGAATTATTTTGCTAATTTTCGGTGATCAAACCTATAAGCAATCGATTGTTGCACTAAGCATTAGCCGCCTTGATTCTTAGTTAGTTGCGATGAAATATAGTTTAATCAATTTGCCGTTTTTTAGGCGTACCTTTTTAATTTATAATTGCTGATAACTATACAACAAAACAGATGGATGAGAATTTGAGTAAAGCAGCCCCTGAGGTAAGGCTTAGAGCTTTTAGAGCTATTGATGAGCCCCACACCTGCATGCTATTTGTTGAGGGACATACTAATGTTTTGTCAAGCATAGGGGTTAAAAAAGTCACATCTTCCAAAAATGGATGGACAACCAATCCGGCTGTTTTTGTAATTATAGTTGAATCAATGGATGGTAAACGCGTATTCGGCGGTGCGCGGGTGCATGTATCCGGCGGTTCTGAACCCCTGCCTATTGAGCAGGCGGTCAGTTTATTAGACCCATCTATACACAAACTGGTTTGGGAATACAGCCGACTAGGAACAGGCGAGGTTTGCGGTTTATGGAACTCGGCCGAGCTTTCAGGTTACGGCATAGGTACGCCACTACTCATTCGTACCGGCATTGCTTTGGCATCACAAGTTGGTTTGCAGAGCTTATTTGCATTATGCGCGCCCTACACCGTGCAGCCGGTGGTTAACTGTGGAATGGAGCTTGTAAGCAACATCGGCAACAAGGGCACTTTTTACTATCCCAAGCTTGATCTTATTGCAACCGCCATGGTTTTGAATGACCTGAATGGTATGAGCAAAGCGAGGATTGATGACCATGACGAGATCATGAAAATGCGTAGCCATCCTGACAGCTGGACAATAACCGAGTTAAAGCAAAAGAAAATTACTATTCATTGTGCATTAACTATCCCTAATCTGGACAGATGGCATCTGAAAGAGTTTATCGAAGCTGCCAACCAGGACTTTCTGGAAACCGACTTTAATGAACGCGATATCAACTTTTTATAATAAAATACTAACTGCCATGTCAGAGAAACATTACGATATTAATTATTTACAAAACTCACGGAGATTATTAGGCAATCTAAAGGAAGAATCATACACCTATTTCCAGAAAATAAATGGCGGCACTATTATAGACCTGGGCTGCGGCGCAGGTAAAGATGTCATCGAAATGGCAAAGACAGTAAGCAAGGGCACAAAAGTCATTGGCATTGACCATGACCCGGCGATGCTTGAACAAGGCAAAGCCGACGCCAGGGAGCTAAGCAACGTTGAATTTGTCTTATCAGAAGCTTATCCTTTGCAATTTGAAGATCAAAGCGTAGACGGTTTACGTACAGAACGTGTTATACAGCACTTAAAAGAGCCGCAAAAAGTTGTTAATGAAATTGCACGTATCCTTAAACCGGAAAGCCCTTTTGTAATTATTGAAACAGATTGGCATAGCCTCTCATTTTATACACCGTTTACAGAAACACATAAAAAGTTAAATGCATATTTAACGGGCACCAAGATAAATAACGGTTTTGCCGCCAGAAAATTAACATACTATTTAAAGCAAAGCAATTTCAAAGATATTAATTTTCAGATACATCCGTTCATTCTTAGTACATTAGATGAAGCGAACCAATATCTATGGATTGAGAAGATGATACAGGAAACCGCAGATCAGGGTTTCATTACCAGGCAAGAATTCGATGAATTTTACGGCGCATTAAAACAAGCCGATACCGAAGGATATTTTGCATGCTCAATTAACCTGGTAGTAGCAACTAGTATTAAATAAAACAATGAGCAAGTATTTTTTAAGAACGCTGACGTTTATTGCTTTACTACTGTTTGGTTTTAAGGCCAGTGCTGATGTTATAATCGACGCCAATACCAGTCGCGTGTTGATTGGTAAAGACGTTTACGTTTTGCAACCCGATAAAGAATTAGGGTTGGGCGACGTTTTAAAGTCGGCCGGATTTAAAAAATACAATAAAGATGTGCCTAATCTTGGCTTCTCGGCCAATAGTACCTGGCTACGCTTCACTATTAATAACAAATCGGCAAATACCGGCATGCTGCTCGACGTAGCTTATCCTATTTTGGACGAGGTTGAACTTTTTTCTGCAGACAATAAAGGCGTATACCACGGTAATTTAATGGGCGAGATAAAACCATTTCATACCCGCAAATATGACCATCCCGACTATATATTTGACCTGAACATCCCCCAAAATACCAGCAAAACGTACTACCTGCGTGTAAAAAGTGCAGAACAGCTGATATTGCCAATTTCAATAAATGAACCGGCTACCCTATGGCAGGTTTTGAGCCGTGAAGACGTACTTTCAGGGTTATTTATAGGCGCCATTGTTATCATGTTCCTGTACAACTTGTTCATTTACTTTTCAGTTCGTGACAAGAGCTACTTCTATTATGTAATCTATGTAGCATCGGTGGGTTTAACACAGATCGGTATTAAAGGCTTTACCTTTCAATATTTATGGGGCAACGCAACTGGCTTTGAGTTAAAAAGCGTAGTTCTGTTTGCCTGCATCGGCCCGATAGCTGCGCTTTTATTTACCAAGATATTTCTTACAACCAGTGAGCGCGCGCGCAGATTTGACAAAGTACTTACCGCCATTATTGTACTGATGATTGTTGCGTTTCTGGTAACCCTTACCGGCCAGATACAAACAGGTTTTAAATTGATGCAAATATTTACTACCCTGTTTGCCTTCAGTTTAATCATTGTATCAGTAATAGTGATGATTAATGGTTACCGGCCGGCAAAGTTTGTGTTCTTATCGTGGCTGAGTTTACTAATCGGTGCTGTAATATTTGCTTTAAAAGACAATGGTGTGCTGCCTTATAATACCTTTACCAGTTATTCGATGCAGGGAGCAACTGTTATTGAGATGGCTTTACTATCCTTCGGTTTGGCCGATAGAATCAACATTCTAAAAAAGGAGAAAGAAGCATCGCAGGCAGAGGCGCTGAATGTCGCCAAGGAAAACGAGCGCATTATACGCGAACAAAATGTTGTTTTAGAACTAAAGGTAAGCGAACGCACGCATGAGTTAAACCAATCGCTTGATGATCTAAAGCAAGCGCAATCACAACTGGTCGACTCAGAAAAAATGGCGTCGTTGGGTCAGTTAACTGCAGGTATTGCGCACGAAATCAACAACCCGATAAACTTTGTGACCTCAAATATCAATCCGCTAAAACGCGATGTGGAAATGATCCTGGATGTGATGAACACCATCGAAAACGTAAGCCAGTCTGATGCACCAGTTGAAGAGAAGAAAAAACAAATTGAAGAGTATAAAGAAGAGGTTGACTTTGATTATCTGGTGATGGAAATACGCCATCTGATCAAAGGTATTTATGAAGGGGCGTCGCGTACTGCCGAGATTGTTAAAGGCTTAAAAATATTCTCAAGACTGGATGAAGACGATTTGAAACGTACCGATATCAACGAGGGTCTGGAGTCTACATTGATTATAGCCAACAACCTGGTGGGCAGTAAAACAAAAATTATCAGAGACTATGGCGAACTGCCGTTGGTTGAGTGTTATGCCGGCAAACTTAACCAGGTGTTTTTAAATATCATATCAAACGCAGCTTATGCCATTGACAAAAAGTTTGGCGACAATGACGGTGGCGAGATCAAAGTAAGTACGACAATTGATAAGGGGAATGTCGAAATTGCTATTGCCGATAACGGCATAGGCATGAATGAACAAACCGTGAAAAAAATATTTGAACCGTTTTTTACTACTAAAGACGTTGGCGAGGGCACAGGTTTGGGCATGAGTATTGCCTACAATACTATTAAGAAACACAACGGACAAATTGTAGTGAACTCTGAAGTTGGCAAAGGCACAGAATTTATTTTGAAAATTCCGGCGGTTTATGACACAAAAGCTGCTTGATCTGCGTATAACAGAACCCAATTAAGAAATCGATAAACCCACACAATTACCGACATAAACTGATTACGATGGCCGAAAAAATTAAAATACTGTATTTAGACGATGAAATGGATAATCTTACAGGTTTTAAAGCGACCTTGAGGCTGGATTATCAGGTTTATACTGCAGTAACTGTGCCTGGCGCACTTGAGCATCTTGAAAAACATCCGGATATAAGAGTTATTTTTTGCGACCAGCGCATGCCGGGGAAAACAGGAGTGGAGTTTTTTGAGGAGATACGCAGTACGCATCCCTTACCCATGCGTATTTTGTTAACCGGTTATACAGATATTGATTCTGTAATTGACTCGATAAATCGCGGTAACATTTTCCGCTTCGTAAAAAAGCCGTGGATGGAAGCCGAGATTGTTTCGGCTATCGAAGAGGCCAACAAATTTTATCAGGCCAACTCTATGCTGTCCATCAAAAATGACGAGCTGCAGCGCGCATACAACGAGTTAGACAAGTTTGCTTATAGTGTAAGCCATGATATCCGTGGCCCGCTATCGGGCATATTAGGCGCGATAGACGTTGCACGCGATATGCATGATATCGCCGAAATGAAGGAGATGCTTTTTTTAATGGAGAAATCACTGAAAAAGCTTGACACCTATATTCTTAGCATGCATGATTACTACAGTCTGCAACGGGGCGAATTGCATATTGGCGAAATTGATTTCCAGAAAATGCTGGACGAGTTTAAAGATATCTATCGCATGATCGCCACTAATGCCAATATTAATTTCAAGGTAAACATTAACCAGCGTGAACCTTTCAGAAGCGACACCGTGCCACTAAAACTTATTTTGAATAACTTACTATCAAACGCATTCAAATATCAAAATAAAAATAACGATGCCAAAATGGTTGATCTTACCATTGAGGTTGCTAAAGGGGTTGCAATTATAACCGTAAGCGATACCGGTATTGGTATTTTGGGTAATCATCTCGGCGAAATATTTAACTTGTTTTATCGCGCCAGTTCACAGGAGGCCGGCTCTGGCTTTGGCCTGTATAACGTTAAAAGCGCCTTGCTAAAGCTCAACGGACAAATCGAAGTTAATTCTGTGCTAAACAAAGGGACAACGTTTAAAGTGACTATTCCAAGCAAATAGGTTTACATGGATTTATCATTCCTTATTATTGATGATACTGAGCTTGATCATTTTATAGCGCGTAAAATGATCAGCAATGTAAGCAATACATATATGGTGGAAAGTTTTTTAGACGCTTCTTCAGCTCTTCAGCATATCATCGAAAATAAGCCCGATGCCTCGTTCAAAATTATCCTGGTATTTTTAGATATATATATGCCTTTAATGAACGGGTTTGAATTTATAGAACGTTTTGAAAAGCTCGAAAAATCCATTCAGGACAGATACTATATTGTTGCGCTTACCTCGTCAATTGAATTATCTGATATTAATCGGATAAACTCGTACCACTCATTTAAAGCGCGTATAACCAAACCTATTACAGCAATTGGTCTTAAATCGTTATTAAACAAAGTAGCTGCTGAGTTTGGTATCGGGTTACCGCAAGGTTATTAAGAAAGCAATTTCTGTCTCAGCAAAAACTCCAGTTGCTCATTTGACATGCCAAGCTTTTCGTTTTCCTTTTTTAGCTTGATTTTTTCCAGGTATGCTTCGAAAGCACGATTTATGGTCATATCCAATTCTTCCTCGTTCCATGGCTTGGTCAGATAATGGAATATCTTGCCTTTGTTTATAGCGTCAACTACCGCATTCATATCGGCGTAGCCGGTTAACAGTAAGCGTATTGGGTCCGGATAAATCGGAATAACTTTTTCTAAAAACTCAACGCCGGTCATGGCAGGCATGCGCTGGTCTGTAATAATAACTTGAATAGGCTTTTCTGCAAGTATTTTAAGTGCCTCGTCGCCGCTTATTGCGGTATACACCTGGTATTTTATGCGGAATACTGCCTTGAAAGAAAACAAATTGTTTTCTTCGTCATCAACATATAATACTGATATTTTTTTGTCGGCCATGGGGATGACGCTTTAAATATGCTTAGTTAAAGGTAAATTGGGTTATTACGTATCTATAGACGCATAATAACCCCATTTATTACAAATTAGTTATAAAATTAAACAAAAGCAAAATTAGAATATAATTTTTCCCGCCGATGTTACTAACGAACCTATACGCACAGCGTCAAAAATGCGCTCTTCAGTAGTACCCATTTTAATTAATGAGTCCTCATGCGCATTTACACACATCTCACAGCCGTTTACTGCCGAAATGGTTAAGCTCATCAGTTCAAAAAACTCCTTACCCGTAACAGGCTTCATCATGATCTGCATACGTATACGCGCTGGTATCTGGCCATATTTATCCTTCTGCGTAAAATGCCTGAAACGGTAAAATATATTATTCGACGCCAACAGTGAGGCACAGGCAGCAGCTTCGGCAATTTCCTCTGCGGTGGCACTTTGCTCGGTTGCGTAGTTGGTATAGAAATTGGTTAATGGCAAATTGTTGTTATTAACAGCTACGCTTAAACCTAACAGGCCGCACTCTTTAGCGCTTAAATACTCAGAAGTTAAGGTGCTGGAAAAGTTCAACTTTAAATCGCGCAAATAGCGCGACTCGCCATTTTCGAGCAAAGACAGGCTGGCGGTACGGTAGGCTGTATCAACACCAATGCTTTGCAAAAATTCATTTATAGTTTCAGTGCTTTCGCTCATAGCAATAGTTTCGGTAAAATGTTTTTATTAATAAAAAATCCCCGCTTTACCGGGGATCTTTTCAGTTACTAAACAGTTAATGTTTCCTGGCCTTTTTCCCAGTTACAAGGGCAAAGCTCGTCTGTTTGTAAACCGTCCAGTACACGCAATACTTCTTTAACGTTACGGCCAACGCTTAAATCGTTAACTGATACCCAACGTACAATACCTTGTGGATCAATAATAAAAGTAGCGCGGTAAGCAATCTTTTCGTTTGGCTCTAAAATACCCAGATCTTCGGCTAATGATTTTGAAGTATCAGCCAGCATCGGGAATTTCAGGCCGCGCAGATCGTCGTGGTTATTTCTCCAGGCAAGGTGAACAAACTCAGAGTCGGTCGACGCACCGATCAAACGGGTTTCGCGGTCACGGAATTCGCCATAATTTTTGTTGAATTCAGCAATCTCTGTAGGGCAAACAAAAGTAAAGTCTTTTGGCCACCAAAAAATCACTGTCCAAACATTGTCATCATTAACTAAAAAATCAGAAGTCAATGTTTCAAATTCTTTTCCTTTTTCAAGGCTAACAACAGCAGTTTTTGAAAATGCCGGAAATTTGTGTCCTATAGTAATCATATATATTGAAGAGTTTTAAATTTTTACAAATATACAGTAAATCGCCCCGTGAAAATATTGCATTTTTAGATATCCCATAGTTATTCTCTATAGTACCAAAACATTTTATAGGTTTTATAAATAGACGATCCTTGCACTGATCTTATCTTAATGAGTATCAATATTGTGTGAAACGCGGCGATGAATTGCCGCTTGCTATTTTAAGTTAGCTTGCGTACTTTAACGCAACCAATTAAACTCAAACCAGTCATTATGAAAATCAGAATCAGCTTGGCGGCAGCGCTATCAGGGCTTATAATCATCGTCTCTGCTTTATCATGGAAAACAGCAAGCCAGGCTGTCAAAACGCCGCCTTCCGGCTTCTTGAACGGGCGATACTTGTTTGCCGCCGTCCCTGGCGTGCGCGATTATCTTGGCTATGGGGGACACGGCTTGCTGATATTTGATATTGACCACGGCCATAAATTTATTAAACGCATCCCGCTAAACGGATTACATCCCAAAAGTGGGCTGCCATCAAATGTTAAGGGTATCGCCGTTAGCATTCCGTTACATAGCGTGTATATCACTACGTTAGAAGGCCTGCAGCGTGTCGACCTGATAACCGGTAAACTGATCTGGGAAAAGCCTATTCCGGATGGATGCGACAGATTATCGATAGCGCCTGATGGTAAAACCATGTATCTGCCCTCATTAGAAAGCCATTACTGGAATGTTATTGATTGCGAAACCGGTAACATCATTAAGCGACTGGACGGGTTTAACAAATCGCACAATACCATATATGCGCTATCGGGCAAACATGCCTATCTGGCCGATATTGCAAATACTGTAGTAAAAATTGCCGATACCCAAACTAATACCGTCATCGGACAGGTTGGTCCGTTTATAAACTTTGTGCGCCCATTTACAATTAACGGTAAAGAAACACGCATTTTTGTAAACTGCAATGATCTGCTGGGCTTTGAGGTTGGCGATCTAACCACCGGTCGTAAAATAAAACAAGTGGTAGTAGAAGGCTGGGACAAAGGGCCTGTCCGCCGCCATGCCTGCCCAAGCCACGGCATAGGCCTTACGCCCGATGAAAAAGAAATCTGGCTTTGCGATGGCTTCAATATGCGCTTACATATTTTTAGTGGCGAGGCTCCTTATCAGCAATTAACCACTATCCCGTTACAGGACATGCCCGGTTGGGTAACCTTTACGTTGGATGGCAAATATGCCTACCCGTCAAGCGGCGAGGTTATTGATGTTAAAACCCGCAAAGTATTAACCACGCTTAAAGATGAACACTTCAATAATGTCGAAAGCGAAAAGGTACTGGAGATTGACTTTAAAAATGGCAAACCCGTTAAAGCAGGCGACCAATTTGGTCTGGGACGCGTAATGTAAAAATCGCGGTCAGATTAATTTCAGATTGCGATATGATTAGTTAAATATCCGCGTTTGTTTGTGTATACCGAACCATAAACCAGGCCGTTTAAACGCCAAGCTTGTTTTGTCAGTGTGTTTGATTATTTTGAGCCCATGTACCTGAAAAGTATTGCAGCTTTCACTAAGCCCGGTCATGTATTTCTTTTACTACAGATTTTATTTTCAATCGTGAGTAGTAAAAGCTATGCACAGTTAGGTGCAGGTAGCCTGGGCGACCCGGTAGCAAAGATTGATTTTGGCTCCGGAACCACTACTCATGGGCCGGCACTTCCCGACAATTTTCCTATCGATGGCTCTTACATCACTGAAAGCGCCACCACCGGCAGCATTTCGTGGAATACCAGGGACCATACCGGCAACAGCAACAGCTACATGATGGCAGTAAATGCGGCAATATCAAAAACCGATTATTTTTACCGCACTACAGTTACCGGCGCTTGTCCGGGTAGCGCAGCATTTACAGCAACGGTTGATAACAGCACCAGTTGCTTATCTAAAAAAGTTGATTTTAAGGACAACTCCACGCAACCAGCACAAATAGCCGCATGGTCATGGGATTTTGGCGACGGCCAAGTCTCGCATCTATCTAATCCCAGTTATACTTATTCAGCTTACGGCAGGTACAAGGTGACATTAACCGTAACTTATACAGACGGATGCGAATCTACGATCACCAAACAAGTAGACGTAGCTCCAAAAATTCTGGCTGATTTTGACGTGCAATCACAAAGCTGCCCTGGTCAGCCGGTTACACTTACAGATAAATCTGCCGTTATAAATGGCACTATCGTTCAATGGATATGGAGTTTCGGCGATGGTTCGACATCTGAAACCTATCCGGACAACAGGATGGTCACCCATATTTACACCAAATCGGGCAATTTTGTGTCGGCGTTAGAAGTAGTATCATCGACATCATGCGTGAGCGATGTTACCTATAAGGCCATTACCGTATCGCCGGTGGACACACCCCGATTTAAACTACCTGACGTTTGCCAGGCTGATTTCGTGCAGTTTACAGACACTACTCATTTCGCCGGTGGCAGCGCCGGCTATACTTATCTATGGAATTTCGGCGATGCACAGTCTACAGCCGCTAATCCCAATACATCTGCTTTGCAAAATCCCCAGCATCATTATTCGCAGGCTGGCATTTATACTGTTTCATTAACTTTAACTGCGCCTTCAGGCTGCTCTTTAACAACCAGTACTCCCTTTACAGTTAATGGCACCAATCCTATTGCTGATTTTTCCGTCGCTCAACCAATTTGCGCTTCAGATAGTATAATATTAACCAACAAGTCGACTATTGATTTTGGCAACATTACCAGGCTGGAAATATATTGGGACTATGACGGCGCTCCCACTACAAAAAGTGTCTATAACCGTTCTGCGAAACAAATTCCGGCCAATAATCAATTCAAACATTTATATAATGTCCCGGCCGGACAAATCTCAAAACCATATCATATACGCCTGGTTGCTTCTTCGGGCAATATCTGCGGTAACACAACCGACCAGAATATTGTGGTTAATGCAAGCCCGGCTATCACCTTAACGCCTCTAAATTCAGTTTGTATCGAATCGGGCCCACAACAAATAGCCGAAAACAAAAATGGCTTCACAGGAACCGGTACATTTAGCGGCCCTGGCGTATCTGCTACCGGATTATTCGACCCGCAGGCTGCGGGTATAGGCATACATACCATTAATTACGCCTTTACCTCGCAAAATGGCTGTACATATGTCGACTCCTTAAAAATATCAGTTTATAAAAGCCCTGCTATTAACCTGGTATCAAGCGCGACAGCGTTAGAGGGCGGGGCGCTTACGCTTAACCCCAAAGTCGCCGGCGATAGTCTTACTTATCAATGGTCGCCGTCTGCAGGGGTCAGCGATCCGAATATTCTAGACCCGGTTTTTAGTCCGAAAGAAAACACTACTTATACACTAACGGCAACAACCAGGGGCGGCTGCACAGGAGCCGCACAGGTGGCTATATCAGTATTAAAAACACCGGTGATACCCAACGCATTTACCCCCAATAGCGACGGGGTCAATGACACCTGGGATATCAAATATCTGGGTGCTTACCCAAACGCTACGGTAGACGTGTTTAACCGGCTTGGTGCTAAAGTATATACATCAACCGGCTATGCCGTACCGTGGAACGGCAAATTTAATGGCAAGAGCCTTCCCTTTGGTGTTTACTATTACGTCATCAATCCCAAAAGCGGACGTACAGCAATGACCGGTAGCGTAACCATTATTAAATAAAACTGATGGCCAAAGCCTGATGTTTGGTACTTTTACCTGGTGGATATTAAGCGAAAAAAAAATACCATATCGGTCGTTGGTTTTATCCTGGGTTTTGCAGCGGGCATTGCCCTGCACCGGCACGGTTTGGGTGTCGCCTTTGGTATCGTGCTGGCCCTTGCCTTACGAGAGATTTACGACAAGCGGCTTTATTAAATTACTTACCTGTGTGACCTACTGCTTGGCTTATAAAGTACAGTATAACCAGCTTTTACATCCGTTTGCTGGCGGCCGTTTTTCATGTTAGCTATCAGGGGTTTCTGGCGCAGGTCGGTTGGGCTCTTTAACAGAAATTCTACTTTCATAGTATCCTTTGTACGCTCCTGGGCGTATGACCAAACAGCATGCAGCGTATCATTTTTCAATGTGCCCTCTATAACGCCGCTACGGCCATCCTTCTCATACGGGAACCAATCCATCAAACCTTGTACATAATTATTTACTACGGTAAACTCCACACGGGTGCTATCCTTACCTTGGCGGTGCAAAAAACAATAAGACGAAATAACAAGCGGCTTACTGTTTTTGGCTTTTAATGTATCTTGTTTTGCAGTATCCGGCCGAGTTACAGTATCCGTATTGTCGGCTTTTTTTTGTGGGGATGAACAGGCGGCTAAGCACAGTACAATCATTGATAGGGGTAAATATTTCATGTGTAACGTAATTAAATAGTAAAAATTCGCAGTCACCTTTACAGACCGCCGCATTCAAATTCTTTTTTAATAGGTTTGTCGTTGATGGAACATGTATTAGATAATCCCGCATATAACGCCTTGGCGACAGGCAATCAAAACCTGAGCAACGGCAATACGCAAATTAAATACTTTAATAAAGAAGTTGCACCATTTGTGGGGCTTAAAAATACATCGACCGAAAATTTTAATGCTCTTTATGATATTTTACCGCATGACGGCCCGTTTGTTTTTGTGCCGGCGAAGGTAACGGATATTCCATCGCCATGGCAGACATTAGCGGCAATTCCGGGTTATCAAATGGTCTACAAAGGGGAGATTCTGCCGGTCGATAACGCCAATCTGACCAATTTAACTGATGAGCATATCCCGCAAATGCTGGAACTAACCCAGCTTACTAACCCCGGCCCGTTTGCTGAACGCACCATCGATTTTGGCCATTACGTTGGGATATTTGATGGTGACAAACTAGCAGCCATGGCCGGCCAGCGGATGAACCCCGTGCCTTATGCCGAGATCAGCGCTGTTTGCACGCACCCTGACTATACCGGAAAGGGGTATGCCAGACAGCTGCTCGCCTTTCATATCAACCGCATTAAGCGCGAGGGCAATATCCCTTTTCTGCATGTAAGAGCCGACAATGAGCGGGCAATAAAAGTATACCACAGCCTGGGTTTTGAAATGCGCAGCGAAGTATACTTTTACGTGATAAAAAAACAGCTATAAGAGATCAATGGCTGGAGGTTTAAATAATCTCTTATCTCCAGCCACTAATCTCTGATCACCATTTACCAACCAATGCTCACATGAATACCATCAGGGCTATTAGCATAACCCAGGAACAGGGTTTTTGACGAAGCATCCCATGACGACTGCACATCAGTGATAGCCTGGCCTTTCGCATCAGTAACTATAATATGTTTAGCTGCCGATGGCAAAAGTATTCGCATTGCATTTTGAGTATTTATCGGGCTTTTGGCAACGAAGCTGTATTTGCCTGCGGCGATCTTCTCGTCTGTTACTCTTGAAGCTGATGCCAGTACCTGCGGCCTGGTTTTATTAACCACGCGTTTCACATCAAAAAGATAGGATTGCTCGCCCGGATTAACTGTTTTCTCGGCCAGTACCGGCAATTGCGGATCAAACAGATCGATCACAGGGCCTTTAACTATATACGGTTTCGTATCAGGGTTTTCATTTAATACAGCAATTATATCATACGGGCCGCGCTCCAGATACAGGTTGTTTTTAAAGACAAGTTTGCCTGCTTTAGCGTCGGCCTCATAAGCTTCTTTCACGGTATTAAGATAGTTACCGTCGTTATTGGCCTGCATTACAAAATCTTTCGGGTTTTCGCGCAGTACATAAACATGGCCCAGGCCCACTTTATATTTTTTAGTGCCGCTTTGCGGGTCAATCCCCAATAATTTAAATAAATGTTGCGATGGCGCAGTATAATTATTGCCTTTAGTATTCCACCACTCCATTACTGATTGATATGGATCATCATCCTTACCTACATAGATCAGCTCACCACCTTTTTTAACCCAGGCAACCAACTGCTTATGCACCTGTGCCGAATGCGGTTTCATGTTAGAGTAGCTTATCACCAACACTTTAATATTTTTCAGCGTGGCCGGGTAGCCTAAGTTTTCCATGTGCACAGTTTGTACCGGCACACCCCGTTTAACCAGCGGCAAAGTCTGTCCGTAGAAAATAGAAAACTGCGGATCCTCAAACCCGTTATGGGTAGGGAAACGCTGAAACATCAGCGAATTACTCATGAGCACACCAACACCGTTAACGCCGCTTACTTTATTGGCAGATACCGGAATGCTGTTAAGCGAATTTACCATGATCTGCATTTGGGTGGAGTAGTATTTAGGAATATACACGCTTGAATCGCTGTTAGCCATTTTGTATTTGCCGGTATAAATGCGCTCAGGCCATGGCATTACCTCGTAGTTGGCTACCACCGGGTATAACAACTTGGCAGTAAACGTAGCCTGATAATTACGCTTATAATCGGCCCAATCGCGGCGTGCGTCTTCTATCGGGTCGGTCAGGAAAAACAGCTTGCGTTTGGTAGGTGCTGTCATTGACACCATTGAACCGTATTCAAGAAACGCGTTCTCGAATACACGTTCTTTACGTTCGCCGTTAAAGTATGTAGCCTCGCGTGCGGTTCCTGTCCAAACTTGGGCAATGTAGCCGTCAATACCAGGTAACGAGGCCAGGCTGGCTTCAGGGCTAACAATTCGCCATGACGAATAGTTAACCAGCGAGTGGGTGGCAATATAAACTTTTACATTGATGCCCTTGCTTTTAGCATAGGCTTTGGCATAATCTGACACCTGTTTAATAGCCTCGTAGTATAAATGATATTTGAGTTTGTTGGACAAGTAAGTATTCTCCGGACTTTCGTCCTGCGCTTTCCATGGGAAGCTATAAAATTTTTGCCACTCTTCTTTAAAATGAACGCTGTAACCGCCGCGCATCCAAAACTCGGGCTCTTCTAAAAATATCTCTTTGATACCCACGTCGATGACTCTTTTTATCACTCCGGTTTTCATATATTCGATATACGACGGAATAGGCACCACATACGGAATATTATGTCCGTGCATGATGGGGGTGCCATCTTTTTCAACCTGTGCAACATCCAGGTGATTATGGCCGTCCCATTTACCCAGGAAGTAGTCGGCATAATTACCCCAGGCGATACCAGTCATAAAGGCCGTTTGATAACCGTGATCGCGCCATGATTGTACACGCTGCTCAAAAGTAAGGTCAGGCCGATCATTAGTACCATAAACAATCGCCATATCCGAGCGAACGTCAATCTGGGGTATCCATGGGCTGCCGGTTTGAAACGCCGTTTTTTGGGGCAGAGCCGGCGCCGGCTTTACCTGTGCGGATATGGTTGCCGAAGCGGCAATTAAACTTAAAAGGAGTAAGGTTTTTTTCATACAGTTTAATCTTTGCGACGGCATAAAATCCGCCTGAAAATATTGGTTTGATGGTTTATACGGATTAACAACTTGCAAGTTAGCAACTTTTCATCCGGAGCTTTATATTGCTACAGTTTTTTTACGGTGGTAAATCCTAACTTCTGCAACCCCTTTTTAACATCAGTGTTGCTCATAAATAATTTCCAGATCAGCCCACTGCGATAGTTTTCAATCATCACAATAATCGGCCCCTGGTCTATCGCTAAAAATGATTTGGCGTACCAATCGTGCTGTTCGCTAAAGGCATCCACAAAACCATATTCGCCCCATATCTTATCACCCAGATCTTCATAAAAATGGCGCATGGCCTGCATGGCATATTGCGGTGCATACGGGAAAGCCGATAAAGCAGCAGTAGGCGTAATCACGCCCCGGTCGTTTGTTGGCGAATGCCCTGAATAGCCTTTCCAACTGTCGCTGGCAGTAAGCCCCCAGCAATCGGCGCCATAACCTTTGTATTTCAGTGGGTTTTCAATGCAGTATTCCCGGTCAATCAAAGTATGATTAGTGGCTTGTTGCCAGTAATCGGCAAATTGATCTTTCAATCCGCGGGGGTTTAATCCCATAAATGAGTATTGTGTCCAAAACAGCGGGCCGCCATAATCAGGCCCTAACGGCAGGGTATATTTGCCATAATAAGTTTTGCCGTTAATAAAAGTCTTGCTGTTACTCCAACCGTCCGTGTAGACATTTTTATTGATGCTGTGCGTTGGCGATGCAGCTGCCATTATGTAGGTAATCAAACACTCATTCCACCCGTGTATGGGCATGTTCATATCCCAGTTATAGTCTGGGCTCCAGTGCCAGTACAGCACCTTTTTACCCTGGGTAAACCAATCCCATTCTACGCCATCCCAAAGTTGTTCAATCTTGGCACGCAGTTCTTTTTCGACAGGATTATTTTTCGTAAAATATTGCTGTGCGACGAGCAGGCCCTGGAACAGATAAGAGGTTTCAACAATATCGGCTCCGTCATCTTTTTTGCTGAAAGGGATAACCTTGCCAGTTTCACCATTCAGCCAGTGCGGATAAGCACCATGAAAACGGTCGGCCTTTAACAGAAAATCGACAATTTTTAATGTATGCTGAGCAGCATCTTTTCGTGACACAAATTTACGATTGGCCGCTACAACAGTCGCCATGATACCAAAACCAGTACCCCCGGTAGTAACCACGTTATTGCCAAAGTTTTGGCTGGTGGTGCTGCGCTCGCGGGCCATTCCGCTCGCTGGGTGCGACAGATCCCAAAAGTATCTGAAAGTTTGTTTCTGCATCAGATCAAGCAATTGGCTGTCACTTAAGTTTTTGTGAATAGTCAGATCGGCAGGTATTGGTGTTTGAGCACTGGCCGCCGTCCAAAAAAACAATATTGTGGCACAGGCCAATAAGCTAAATTTTTTAATATTCATTGTTAAGTAAGCGCAGGAGTAACTGGTATATGCAAGTTTACAAATATCACTTCATAACGGCAATAAAAAGAATGCCGGCGGTGGCTGACAACATAATATGCTTTCCGGTTTTTACATTTTACTGAAACTCGGTTTAAAACAAAAGCGCATAATATCACTTAAATATGCATAACCGCTAGAGATGCTGCTACAGGTGGCTGTTAGTTAAATTGAAAACAATGCATTTCAAATATATCCATAATTTCAAACTGAGATGGATGTTAATGCCGGCGCTGATAGTAGCTCCTGCTCTGGCCTTTAGCCAGGCCGGGCCGCCTGCCGACTCGCTCAAAGCCGACTCACTGCGTGCCAGGAAATTTAACATCAAACCCATTGAAGACTTGAGCAAACAATATGACTTTGGCGACCTGACCCACGCCATTTTACATCCGCATAAAAAACCGGATAGCCTGCACAAAAGTTCTGGCATTACCATAGTGCCAAACGTAGCAGCTAATCCTACTATCGGCGGGCAGTTAGGCATTAAGGCGGTTGCCGGCCGCAGGTTGGGTAATGACCCCAAAACATTATTGTCTGTCGCTGCTACATCGGCCTCCATTACCACTAAAGGCATTATATATTTTTACTTAAACCACAACGTATTTACACCGGGTAATAAATGGAATTTTCAAGGTAATCTGGTAGCTGCCAAAACAGTTTCGCCCGATTTTGGCCTGGGCATTGGCCGGGGTTATCCCAATGGTTCAACTCCGGAAAAAATTTTAGCCGATGGCTCGCACAAGGGTTACGTCATTCGCTCTAACTATTATAACATTCGCGAAAAGTTGTATAAGAACATCGGCAAGAACTTTTTTGCAGGGGCAGGGATGTCATTTGAGATCAGGCGTAATGTCAATGCGCGGGATTCGACAGGTTTATCTACCCCATCCGGCGTTTACAATACCGGGCATGGCTTCCCGCAAGATCATTATTCATCTAACGGCTTCTTGTTTAACATAGCCTACACTACCCGCGATAACCCAAACCGGACTTACAAAGGCGTTTATTTTGACGCCGGTATACGGGTTAATCAACGGTGGATAGGCAGTACGAAAAGCGCTGTACAAATAACCAGCGACCTGCGCAAATACATCAGCCTGTCTGACGTTAACCCTGAAACCGTGCTGGCTCTATGGAACTGGGGATCATACCTGGTGACAGGCGACATACCTTATCTGGAGCTACCGGGTACTGCGCGCGATGGTTCATATAGAAGCGGCCGGGGTTATACATCCCAATATTTTAAAGGGACGCAGTTTAACGATACGGAGGCCGAATTCCGTTTTCCCATTCTTCGGAACAAATTTTTAAGTGGGGTTGCGTTCGGTAATTTGCAGACTGCTAATGACGAGCATGGCACTAAGCTGTTTCAGGTGTTTCAACCGGGTTATGGTGCCGGCTTCAGGGTGCTATTCAATAAAGCTACCCGCACCAACCTGGCGCTCGACTATGCTTTTGGACAATTTGGCCGAAAAGGTTTCTTTCTTAATCTTAACGAATCGTTTTAAAATAACTTGCATAAAAAAGCTTCCTGCATGTACATGCAGGAAGCCGAATTAGTGTTTAGTACATACTAAAATTTGCCCATTAATTTATAGATGACTAACCAATAAAGATATAAATATTCCTAAAAGTTCTAAAAAATATTATTAATTAAATTTCGATTAACTAATATTTAACCACAAAATGATGCATTAGCCCTAATGAGTATTTTAATTGCAAATTCGGCATATTTGCAATAACCAATAAACGCCTCATTGTGAAAAATTATCTGTTTAAGAGCCTGCCGCTGCTTATTGCCGGGTTAGTAACATCAGCTACTACGTTTAGTCAATCTAAACTGGTGAAAAACCTTGCCGCGGGTAAACACCAAACCCTGGTGACCTACGGCACCAGCCTTACCGCTGCCATTGGCGGCCGCGCCTGGGTCGATTCGGTGAATCGCGCATTAAATAAAAAGTACAACAACCAACTTACTACCATTAACTCTGCTAAAAGCGCGATGTGGTCAACATGGGGTGTGCAGAATCTGGAGGACAGCGTAATTAAAAAGAATCCTGATGCGGTATTGATAGAATTTAGCATGAATGATGCGTTTTTAAACTACAAAACCAGCGTAGAATTAGCGAAGTTGAATCTGAATTACATGATCGATCGCATCAAACTTTATAACCCGGATTGCGAAGTAATTCTGCAAACCATGGATATTGCGCTTGATGTACATGGCCAGCAACGCCCTGACTTAATAAAATATTACCAGATGTATCGTGACGTTGCCAACACCCGCGGCTTATTATTGATTGATCACTATCCTCATTGGAAAGCTTTATTAGATAAAGGCCGCGACGCTTATATTAAAGCTGTGCCTGATGGCCTGCATCCGGGTGTCGAAGCTTCAAAAAATATCATTGCGCCTTATATTGTGGCAAGACTGGAGGGGACGAGTAAATAACCCTGGATATAATACTCTTCAATAAACGTAACAATGTCATCTCGAGCATAGCGACAAATCTCTATACACGCTTAGAATTGCGCGTGTATAGATTTCTCCTCGTTCCTCGTCGAAATGACAAGGAGTTATATTAGTCTCTATCCCTCTGCAGCTTGGTAAATTGCAGTGGATTTTCGCTTAATTCAGCACCTTCTTTACGGTTACGCGCTATATGCAATGCAGTAAACAGCGCTTCGCGAAACGATATTTCTGAGGCTTGATTTTTACCGGCGATGTCATAAGCCGTGCCATGGTCTGGCGATGTGCGCACAAACTTCAGTCCCGCTGTAAAGTTAACGCCCGACTCAAACGCGATCTGTTTAAAGGGTATCAGGCCCTGGTCGTGATACATGGCCAGCACCGCATCAAACTGCATATAGCTTGCATTAGCAAAGAAGCCATCGGCAGGATACGGACCAAAAGCAAGGATATCGTTAGCTCTCGCCTCATCAATAGCCGGAATAATGATATCCTGCTCTTCATGGCCAATCAAACCGTTATCGCTGGCATGTGGGTTCAGGCCAAGTACCGCAATCTTAGGTTTACGTATCCAGAAATCCTCGCGCAAGCTGGTATTCATCAGCTTTAATTTAGTCAGTATTTTTTCGGTAGTGATGCTGGCAGACACTTTGTTAACCGGAATATGCCCGGTTACTACGCCAACACGTAAGGTATCGCTCACCAAAAACATTAGTGATTCAGCTGCGCCATCACGATCCTGTAAATATTCAGTATGGCCCGGGAAGTTAAAATCCTCGCTTTGGATAGTGTCTTTATTAATCGGCGCGGTAACCAGCGCATCAATGTCGCCATTAATCAGGTCGGCAGTAGCCCGCTCTAACGAGGCAAAAGCAAATTTACCCACTTCTTTGTTAGGGATTCCCGGTTCAATTTTCACGTCCTCTTCCCAGCAATTTATCATGTTAGCGCGTTTATATTGCGCTTTAGAAGGATGGTCGATAACGTTAAAATTCAGCTCGCCCACCTCGGTTACACGGCGATAAAACGATGCTACTTTAGTATGCCCGTAAACAATAGGGATGCAATAATTAAATATCATGCTGTCAGTAAGCGTTTTGATGATGATCTCCAACCCGATACCGTTTACGTCGCCTATGCTGATGCCTATTTTTGGTTTGTCCATTTTATTTTTGATTACATCGATGTGTTTAAAATTACATCGATTGTACCTTTTAGCTTTGGCCTTTGCCTTAATTTGTATTACAAAGAAAAGATTTTAGGCACAGAGTTCCTGATTAAAGAAC
The DNA here is from genome assembly GCF_039539265.1 of Mucilaginibacter panaciglaebae. Classification (NCBI taxonomy): domain Bacteria; kingdom Pseudomonadati; phylum Bacteroidota; class Sphingobacteriia; order Sphingobacteriales; family Sphingobacteriaceae; genus Mucilaginibacter; species Mucilaginibacter panaciglaebae. Next base: position 182,055 of record NZ_BAABCV010000005.1, on the reverse strand, counting down.
AAATATGCCTTAATTTGCTCAAATATTTGTTTAATAATGACATTAGTACGGGCAAAAAAACATCTGGGCCAACATTTCCTGACCGATAAAAACATCGCTACAAAAATAGTGGACAGCCTCCGCCCCGAAAACCGTTATAGGCAGGTACTTGAAGTTGGGCCGGGCATGGGTATCCTATCGGATGTTTTGCTGGAACGGCCTGATTACGAAGTTTCACTGATCGATATCGATACCGAATCGTACGATTTCCTGAAAAAGAAATATCCCGCCCTGGGTAACCGGCTCATCAATGCCGATTTCCTGGAACTTGATTTCGCTGCACGATTCGACGGCCCGCTGGGTATCATCGGCAACTTCCCTTACAATATCTCATCGCAGATACTTTTTAAGGTGCTGGATAACCGCCGGCAGGTAGTTGAGGTTGTCGGCATGTTTCAAAAAGAAGTAGCCGGGCGCTGTGCAGCCAAAGCAGGCAGCAAAGAGTATGGCATACTAAGCGTTTTCCTGCAGGCATATTATAAAGTTGAGTACCTGTTTACGGTAAAGGCGGGCGTGTTTAATCCGCCGCCCAAAGTATTATCAGCAGTAATACGATTGACCCGTAATGAGACCAGCCAGTTGGATTGCGACGAAAAGCTTTTCTGGCAGGTAGTAAAAGCCGGGTTTAACCAGCGCCGCAAAACTTTACGCAATGCGCTGTCGTCACTCATCAGCAAAGATAAAATGCACGAAGATGCACTGCTCGAATTGCGCGCTGAACGCCTTACCGTAGCCGACTTTGTAAAGATAACCCAGCAAATTAGTGCTAACCGATAGTAATTATTTTACTGTTACCATAGCATAACGAGCGCTGGTAGTATAGTAACCTATGGCTTTGCCTTTCCCGTCGGTTACTTTCCATACATTACCGGCAAAAGTTTTTTGAACCGTTTTATTATAGGGCGATAATTCGCCATATGGCCTGGCCTTACCCAGGTAATCGATCCAGAACAATTTCAACTTTTGCGACGTGTTATTGGTAAACATCAAATTAACTTTCTGATTAACCGAAGCAGATTTTGTATTGGGCGCGACGCTTTGCGCAGCTGCAATAGCTGCCTTATCTGTTTTTAGCTGACCGCCGTAAATGGCTTTCAGCAACGCGTAACCTTCCGGATCATAGGCAGCTAAAGCCGCCGGACCGGGTGCCGGTTTTTGAGTACCTCTTAAAAACTCGCCATGCGCGCCAAAATACCACATAGATAGCTCCGCCCAATATTCGCCGGCATTAACCGCGGCGTAAGCATCTTTCCACAAACCTTTATCAATAGACCGGCGATATTGATCGCGGATCTTTTTCTGCAGATCATCGTTCAAGGCATAATTCATGATATTATGCGCAAACTCGTGAATGCAGATGTCCAAACCAGCGGCATAGCGGTCGCCGGGCAGGTTAAGCAAATTTTCTTCCCCACATGAAGTATAAATACCCCCCATACCCCGTGTGCGTTGGTCTATATTGGTGGCCATGCCACGATTCTCCGTATTAAGCGCTCCTTTCTGCCCCCGGAACTCGGGCAAGTCTGACGTTTGTTGATTTTTGCCGATAATATGTATCTCGGCACCCCACTGCGCCAGATTATACCGCGCATCAGGAATATTAGCCAGCATCATGTTGATCTTTTGCGCGGCAACGTGCAGCGCTTTGTCGTCTACTTCATTTGATGAGCGAACCATGATTCCGCCACAATCTAACGTTTTAGTATAAAAGCCGAATACCGGCGGCTCTGTTTTAGTAACAGTTTCCTGAGTTCGTGATTGAAAACACAGAGAGATTGTCATTAAAAGACACAGGATTGTTTTTTTAATTGAGAGGCTGGTCATATTCAAAAGTAATTAATCTTTCGTTACGTATATTTGCCTTTCAGCAAGGAAAATGAACAACAATATCCTAATTGTCGACGACATACACCCCATATTTATTGAACAAGCCGAAGCCTTAGGCTATAAATGCGACTATCAGCCAACCATTAAACTGGAAGAGGCCATGCAGATCATCGCCAATTATGCCGGGCTGGTTATCCGCTCAAAGTTTAATGTAGATAAGCCGGTGATGGATGCCGCCGCCAGTCTGCGCTTTGTATGCCGCGCCGGTGCCGGGATGGATAATATTGCCGTGGCTTACGCTGCCGAAAAAAATCTGACACTGATCAACGCCTCCGAAGGAAACATGGATGCTGTGGGCGAACATGCTGTAGGCATGCTGCTATCGCTCATGAATCATTTTAACACCGCCGACGCTGAGATCCGCAATGGCGAATGGAAACGCGAGGCCAACCGTGGCTTTGAGCTAAAAGGCAAAACTGTGGGCATTATAGGTTACGGATTTATGGGTAAAAGCTTTGCTAAAAAGCTATCGGGCTTTGAGGTTGATGTCATCGCTTACGATAAATATAAAACCGGTTTCTCTGACCGCTACGCCCGCGAGGTAAGCATGGAAGAGATTGTTAAGTACAGCGACGTATTGAGCGTACACGTCCCCCTTACCAAAGAAACTAACGGCATGATCAATGATGAATTGCTGTTCCATTTTAAAAAACCGATATTCTTCATTAACACCTCTCGCGGCAAGGTAGCTAAAGTGCGTGCAGTGCTAAATGCCATCAAAGACGGTAAAATATTAGGGGCAGGCTTGGATGTGCTGGAAACCGAAAAGTTCCCTGCGCTGGACGAGCAGGAATGGTTTGACGACCTGAAACGCTCGGGCAAGGTACTATTAACCCCACATGTTGCCGGCTGGACCTTTGACTCTTATCGCAAGATCAGCGAGGTAATGGCGGGGAAGCTTGCTGAACTGCGCTTAAATGCAGAGTAACTGTTATACCGCTTTCTTAAGACGCTGACCGTTTATGCTTAAAAATGGCCGCTCGCAGTGGCTTTCAGGCAGCCTCTATAATGGCCCTGAGCCTGCTGAGTACCGGGGTTATTGCAGCTGTTTATTATGTACTGGCGACTGTGGTCTGGAAACTTCTATTTATTAAAAAGCAGTTTCTCAAAGTATTCGTAATAATTGTAGCTGCCCTGCCGGTATATACTGTGATTGACACGATTGCTGAAAGGTTTGTGCTAAATACCTGCGGAGATTGCATGGTCGTTTTGGCAAAAAATCAACAAAGCCGGGTGATTTATATCACTAAACTAATCTCCAATCACTGATTACTCATTTTAAAAGCAATTTTTTGCAGTGGGGCAACAAAAATTTGCTTTTTAAAACTGAAATAGCTTATCTTCGTTTTACACTAAGCAAGACTATATGGGCATGACCTTATAGTCTTGTTTGTTTTTAAAGTCATTGCGTCCTTCTATAAAAGGGAGGGCGGTTTTTTTTTACATTGACCAAGACATCTAAAAAACGAAATTTAAATAGTGAGTTATGGCAGAGGTAGCATACTTTACCAAAGAAGGTTTAGAAAAGTTAAAACAAGAATTACAGGAATTAAAGACAACAGGCCGTGCTAATATATCCAAGGCTATTGCTGAAGCACGCGATAAAGGCGACCTTTCTGAGAACGCCGAATACGACGCTGCTAAAGAAGCGCAAGGACTGCATGAGGCCAAAATAGCCCAGATGCAGGAAACTTTGGCTGCGGCCCGCCTGCTTGACGAGTCGAAAATAGACGTTTCGAAGGTTTTGGCTTTGTCCATTGTCAAGATAAAAAATGTTAAAAACGGGGCTACCATGACTTATCAATTAGTAGCCGAGAGCGAAGCCGATATGAAATCGGGTAAGATATCTGTGACATCGCCCATTGCCAAAGGTTTGTTAGGTAAACAAGTGGGCGAGATAGCCGAAATTACCGTACCTGCCGGCAAAATGGAGTTCGAGGTATTGGAAATTAGTCGTTAGTGAGTAGTTGATCGGGTGAGTTGGTTGATTAAGTTATGCTAACAACTACTCACCCGATCAACTCAATAAACCAATCAACAAATGTCAATCTTTTCAAAAATCATCGCCGGAGACATCCCATCATATAAAATTGCTGAGGATGATAACTATTATGCCTTCCTGGATATTTTTCCGCTGGTTGAGGGCCATACGCTGGTTGTGCCGAAGAAAGAAGTTGATAAACTATTTGACCTGGATAATGACACCTATACGGGCCTGTTGCTATTTGCTAAAAAGGTAGCCGCGGCTATCGAAAAAGCTATTCCTTGTAACCGGGTTGGCATGACGGTTATCGGGCTGGAAGTACCGCATGCCCATGTACACCTGATACCGCTTAATGGCATGGGCGATATGAATTTTGCTAATCCCAAATTGAAATTTACGCCCGAAGAGTTTCAGGCAACTGCCGAAAAGATCAAGGCGCAGTTATAGACAGTCCAGGTTTTCTTTGGTCTGAGTAAAAGAAAAACGAAAAGAAAAACGCGTAAAAGATCACCCCCTTATCTACATCCAGTAAATTCTCTGCAAAGGATACCATGCCGATAAGCAGCATGAAGCTAAAGAACAGCAGGTCGTTTTTCTTTAGTGCTTGCCAGAAGCCGAATACAAGCGTAGCCAGGTAAACAAGCAATCCCCAAATACCCGACTTTAACCAGAAACTCAGGTATTGATTATGCGTATTCAGATGATTTACAAATGAGTTATAATACTTGCGCATATAAAAGTCCTCGTGCAATAACCCCAACTCTGAGCCCGCGCCATACCCTACAACCGGCGATCTCCTGATCAGCCCCAAAGCCGAGCGCCAGCGATCAAGTCGTGAATCAAAACGTTGGTTATACCCCGTTAATGCCAAATCGTATTTAAAGGCTGAAACATAACGCGTCCGCAATGATTTTATAGCAAACATACCTGCAACGGCGATAATTGATAAAGAAGCAGTAGCAGCAATAAACCGCAGCCGCTTTTTATCTTTCAATAAAAACACCGGCACCGCCAGGTTAATAATAACAATCGTCGGCACGAACACCGATTTTGATGAAAGCTGCACCAGCCCCGCCAGCAGCACGCAAGCGCAAAAGATGTGAAATAACCTCCATTTTTTGTGCTGCTCTTTCAGCATCAACGCCAGCATAAAAATTAAGGCTATCGCTACTTGCAGCGAGAAGAAAGTAGCATGGATATCAATAGGCAACGTAAAATTATGATTGGTAAAAGCCGAGCTAAATAAATAAGACACCGGCAAACCATAATAGCGGATATTGTGCAGGGCGTCCAGGTACAAATAGATGATAACTGCGGTACAAACCAATGAAAAGCCAAATAGCAATTGCTGCCGGTATTTCCTGACATCAAACGATGTTAAACAAAACAACACCGGTAGTAAAAGAACAGTAAGGTGTCTGCCCCACTCGTCAAACGCCTGTGGACGGCTTACTGAGTAAATGGTGCTCAGCATCGTCACAAAAAAAACCGATTGCAGCGCCAGGTTGCTCCGGGTAAAAATGGGTTTAACATCCTTTTTATTTAGCTGTATCAGTGTATGCAAACAAAAACTGATCAGGATTAAATGGCTGTAAAAAAAATTAAACGGCAAGCTGGCCAGAAAAGCCAGTAAGTGGTAATAGCTTATTTTGGTGGCAGTGCTGCCTTCTTTAAGCAATAACCTTTTCATTATTAAAATTCAGGTAACACTCCATAGCATATTTCTCGTAACCGTCAATTACGCTCTCCCAGTTAAACAGGTGTTTTATTTTTTGCAGGTTATTGTCAACCATCACTTTTTCGGGCTCGCGGCGTTGTACGGTTTCCACCAGGGCTTTCACATCGGCGGGGTTTGAAAAATAATATGCATCCTTGCTCAGAACAGACTGGTTAAAAGGGTTGTTATGCGCGGCAATCAAAGCCTCACTGGCCATGGCCTCTAACAACGACGGGTTGGTGCCACCCACACTATGCCCGTGAAAATACAGGTACGAATTATTCTGCAGCGCCCGCACTTTGGCTGTATCATAGATCGACCCTTTAAATTCTATACGGCTGTCGTTTTTAAATTTATGGGTGATGTATTTGCCAAAGCGATTGTCGGTACTACCCAACACGCGGAACGGTTTGTCTGAATTGCTCTGGTTATAGCCTTCCAGTATGGTCTCAATATTGTTTTCAGGCTCCATGCGGGCCATCAGCAAAAAATAATCTTCTTTCAACGCTTCTTCCGGGGTAATTTGCTCGCGCTCAATGGGTGTGATCATATCAGCACCATAAGGGATGTAACGGCTGTTAATATCGTATTTACGCGCCAGATATTGTTTGATCACCATCGAGTCGGACACATAATACTGGCTATATTTCACCGCCAGCTTTTCGGCATATTTTAAAAAGCCTTGCACGGGTTTGGAGTATTTGCTGCGTTTCCATTCCAGCCCGTCCATATTGGTGATGATAGCACTTTTTGAAGGATAGAAGCTACCCCAGACAGAGCTGCTGGTATAACCCATGATCAGTATTACATCAAAATTGCGCTTACGGGCATCGCGGATGCAATTCAGGTCATACACAAACTGCCCCGCCGAGCCTAGCAGGTACTCGGGGTCATAACAATGAATGATCTTTACACCGTTCCAGTCGCCTTGCGTATATGGATGGTTATGCGAGTTGTAAACCGACACTTCATGCCCGCGCTTCACCAGTCCAACGGATACATATTCTGAAATGTGCTCGAAACCACCGTAATAATTGGGTATGCCGCGGGTTCCTAATATGGCTATCTTTAATTTCATTGCTGCGTTATTACTTGCTGATACGCAGCTAACGTGCAATTGGCTGCCTGTGCCCAGGTATATTTCTGCAAAATTCTTTCGCGTAAAGCAGGCCGGTGCTTAGCAACGCTGGCATGTTCAATTGCTGACAAGATACTTTCCGGACTTCCTGGATCACAATAAAAAGCATCATCGCCAAAATATTCACGGGTGTCTCCTTTGTCGGTGATCACAATATTGCAGCCCATCGCTGCAGCTTCTAAAGAGCTCAGCCCGGTAGTTTCAAACCAACTGGGAAGCACATGTACACCGGCACGTTGATAGTATGCCACCAGTTCATCCTGCGGCAGATGGTTTATAAATTCAATATTTGCTGCCGCGATATTTTTACATTCACTATAATAAGCTTGTTGATTAAGACTATGGTTGCCAATCAGCATCAGCCTAAACCTGGTATTATTTAAGGCTTTAATTAAATTCAGTTGATTTTTAATCCCCTCTATTCTCGCCACGCAGATCACCAGGTTATTATCCCGCCCGGCGTTGGCCTTATATAGAAATAATTCAGGATCGATGCCATTTGGCACTACCTCATATTTTACACCCGATGGATAAGCCTGCCTAAGCCGCCGGTACTCTGATTCAGAATTAGGCAGGATCAATCCGGCTTTATTCAGGATATGCAGAATGCTTCTACGCTGCCCCCGCCACAGATATGACGGGCTTGACAAAGCATCGCGCCCCAGCAGCCAGCGTGCAATGGTTTTAATGTACTCTATATTATCTCCGCGCAAATAGCCAAACAAGTGCCCTATGCCTTTTCGATATCGTTTATCATACTCGCTGTAATCCACCAAAATAGTTGAAACCACGTAGGGCTTGCCGGCTTTATGACTGTGATATAAAATATCGGCCGGGCGTATAATATTAAAAAAATGCAGCAGATCGTATTGTTTATAATCTATCTCGTCGTTAGTCAGATTAATATCGACCCAAATACCAAGGTCAACCAGATGCAGGGCCGTTTGTACAGCCTGCACCGTATCGCCGCCAGGGACGGTATATAAGGTCGATCGCGCTATAATGCTCACCCTCATCACTACAATCGGTTGGGGCTAAATTTGTGCAACCAGGCTATCAGGCTCCCGGGGAAATAGCTTAATGCGTACAACAGGTAATTTTCCAGTCGCAGCGGATATATTTTGATCGCCTTATTAAAATGTCCGCGTGCTTTTCCGGGCTGATGATTATTGATAAGGTATTTCTTGCCGCAGAGTGCGTTGTAAGCTGCTTCCTTGATCTGCCGCACGTCCTGATCTTTGATAATTGCCAACAGCTCGTTACCCTCGGCAGCAGTGATCGAGCCACGCAATACGATCGTGCGCTTTAGCTCGCGAAACCTGCGGCCCCGCCATTTTTCGTCAATAGTTACCGAGGTTGAATTTAAACGATATTTGATAAGCGGTTCAGTCAGATTACATAGTCTGCCTGAACCTGCCAATGTCGTCCATAACAAATAATCTTCAAAGTTATGGGCATGGGTAGGATAACCGCCGGCATCTATTACCGTACTTTTTCTATACATCACCGTTGGGTGTACAAACGGACAGTAGAAATACAGCTTATCAATAATTTGTTCGTGCGAATAAGCTATGCAATGAAAGTCGAACAGGAAATCGCCGTTCTCTAAAATATACCTGGCCTCGCTGCCGACAAGAATGTACTCAGGGTTGTCCTGTAAAAAGCGGATCTGTTTTTCCAATCGATACGGATAGCAAATATCATCCGCATCAAAGCGGGCAATGTAGGACGCGCGGGCATGTTTTAGTCCGGTATTCAACGCATCAGCTACACCACGATTGGGCTGGCTCACAACTACAATGCGCTCATCATTAAAACTTTGAATGATTTCCAGCGTATCATCGGTCGAGCCATCATTAACTATCAGCAATTCAAAATCTGTAAACGTTTGCTGCAAAACAGAAGTAATGGCTTCGCCGATATAGCGTGCGGCGTTATAGGCGGGCATTAAAACAGTTATGGCAGGTGTGGCTATCATATTTGTATAGATTTTTGGGCGACCAAGTTTTTACTTTCACTGATATTCAAAAACATCAGCAATTCAAAGAACACCACTACCGACAGTTGCTCGAACCAGTAATCGATCAAAAAAATAAATAGCACAAACAGCAGCAGCGGGATACCATAAGTAAGCAGCCGGTAGTTTTTAGCAAAGAACCCTACGTAAAAAATTAACAGCATCAACAAACCCAACAAACCATATTCAGCCAGCAATTGGTCATACACCGAAAATGGGCTATTAGTTAATGAATGTGTCGCCGCCGAGCGGGTAAAAAAGCTCAAATACACATCCAGGTGGTTGCGCAAAAAATCAGGGTTTATATAGATGTATTTCTTCGGATACCCGCCGGTAAACTTTAACCCGGTAGCTCTAAAGGCTAGTTTAGACGAAAAGTTCCCCACACCCTCGCCCGCCAATATTTTGGCCGGATGCATTTTCAAAAAATTAAAGGTTTGTTTAAATCCGATCACTTTTCCGGGTATGGCAGGTGGCTTGGACATATTCGTTAGCGGCAGGTCTGCCTGATGCTCCTGGGCAAAATCAACCAGTTGCTTTTGCTCGGGTGGCGTAGTTCTGAGCCATTGATATTGCGGTGCGTTTAAGTCGGGTTCAGGTTTCTGAATTCTGCCTGCGCCGGTGGTCAGCACGCCCTGGGGCAATGGCTCACGATGAATCTGGTTAATTGGCAAAGTGGCCAGGCTATCCAGGTAAAGCGTTGCATATTTGATGCGTTTTTCCTCGAAAGTTAAAACACTGTCGGGCTTTAATGTGATAGGCGTATGGTCATACTGCGGCCAGGGTGAAATAACCTGTTTTTTGTAAAAGGCCGATTTAATAGTATTTACCACATAATTATTATTCTGTGGAGATATTTTGGCCATAAACAGTACCAGGAAAGCCACACAAATAACGATGATGCTTTTCTGATCGCGCGTACTTTTAAATACAAACAGAAAGGCCAGCACCGCCAGCATAAATACATTAGTAAAGTTGCTGGCTGTAAGCAACAGTATTGCCATACACACCAGCGTCATTACCATATTTTTTTTGGTGATGAAATACATTACGCCAAAGGCATTGAGTATCGCGTTGGTGGTCGAGGTATCAAAAGTTACTCCCCTGATGAAATCGCCGGTACTGATAAAATATTTTTGATACTGCCCCTGGTAGGTATAAGGATTAAGCGTATGGGTTTCGAGCACAATCAGCCCGATGTTTACCAGCGAGGCGATAGTGTTGATAATAAAAAACAGCAGGATAGTTTGATGAACTACAACGGTATCGTTTCGTTCAACCGCCAATTTTATTTGATGAATAGCCAGTATGCAAACTACCCAAAACAAAATCCCCGTAACAAAGATCAGGTTGTAGTTTAAATTGGTGTAATAACCGTTGATAACGAAACCGATTATCGCGATAGCAACAATAAATGGATAAAACAGGGGCAGCCTTGAATTTTTCCACTTAAAACCAAACCTGAAATCAAAGCGTAACAGGTAAATGAGCGCAATTGCCGGTATCTTAACGGCTATCTTTACGTTTAAAAACAGCAGCAAAAACAGCAGCAGTTTCCAATCGGCACAGGCTTTCCATCTTTGAAAATTAATAGCAGATAACAGTCGATCCATTGTAACACACCGGGGCTAATTAATAGCTTAATCCCGGCAGAGGGATTACGGGTGGTTCAGGCTCTAAGTTGCCTGCTATGTTATATAACCGCGGGTTTGTAACTCATAAGGGTTGAAAAAGCCCTTTCCGCCGAAGGCAGAATAGCGCTTTCGGTTTATGCTTTCAGCTAAAAGCTCCATTTGCAAGTTTGCCTATTAGTGGCTAAGTTTGCGCCTCATTAAAAAGTTATGGCAAAAGCATCAGACGTAAAAAATGGGAACATTCTTCGCTTTAACGGAGAACTTGTTCAGGTAGAAGAATTTATACACCGTACACCGGGTAACCTGCGCGCATTTTATCAGGCGCGTATGCGTAACGTTAAAACCGGCAAATTGGTCGAATATCGTTTCCGTACGGATGAGGAGGTTGACATTGCCCGCGTTGAAACCAACGATTACCAATACCTGTATGAAGATGGCGATCAGCTGGTGATCATGGATAACACTACTTACGATCAGCATAACGTTCCGAAAACATTATTTGGCCCTGCCGTAAAATTCCTGAAAGAAGGCATGAACCTGATTGTTGCCTTTGAAAGCGAAGAGCCTATTATGGGCCAGGTGCCGCAATCGGCCGAGTTAGAGATCACTTATACCGAGCCTGCTGTAAAAGGCGATACCTCAAGCGGAGCCATGAAAAAAGCTACTGTTGAAACCGGCGCCGAAATTAACGTTCCGCTTTTCATCAACATTGGCGATAAAGTTAAAGTTGATACCACAAGCGGCAGCTATGTTGAGCGTGTTAAAGGATAATTTAAACAACTCACAATAAGAGAAGCCCCGGAGATGACCTTCGGGGCTTTTATTTTTACCTATGTCCGCGCGCATGTCTAACAATTTCAATACGGACATAAATAGGTCAGAAATGTATTAATTGTTAATTTTGCTACAGATAAAAACCCAGACATGTCTATAACTACCGAAACTGAAAGAATTGGCATGCAGCAGGCAAGCGATGCTGTAGCCTTCACGCTAAAGAAGATGCGTGAGTTTACCAAGCCGGGCATGTCAACCAAAGAACTTGACGAGTATGGCGGCGAATTGCTGGAACAGCTGGGTGCACGCTCTGCACCTAAGCTAACCTATGGCTTCCCTGGCTATACTTGTATCAGTATAAATGAGGAAGCTGCACATGGCATACCGTCGGTAAATAAGATCCTGAAAGAAGGCGATCTGGTAAATATTGATGTCTCGGCAGAATTAAACGGTTACTGGGCCGACAATGGCGGCTCGTTTGTATTGGGCGAAGATATTCACGGCCATGGCAAGCTGGTAGCAGCATCGAAAGAGATATTGAGAAAGGCGATCAGCAACATTAAAGGTGGCGTCAAAATATCGGAGATAGGCCGTTTGATAGAGGCCGAAGCTAAAAAAGCCGGCTACACGGTCATAAAAAATCTGACCGGACATGGCATTGGCCGGAGCTTGCATGAAGAACCCCACGAGATAGCTAACTACTGCGACAGGTATAACACAACGCGTTTTAAAAAGAATTTGGTGGTGGCGATAGAGACATTCATCTCAACACGGTCGACAATTGCCGACACACAAGCTGATGGCTGGACGCTAAGTGGCAATAAGGGTGGTTTTGTTGCGCAGCATGAGCATACCATCATAGTTACAGGCGATAAGCCGGTGATACTTACAGCACAAAATGGCATTTGGGATTAATTGCCGTAAACCGAAATATTGCGTCAAGGGGTGTTTCACCTCCTATTCCGAAAAATAGCTCAAAAATCACATAAATAACTGTACAACAGCCAATTAATAGCGTTTACCTAAACCTTTGGTACTGTTTCAAAGTGTTTCACTCTATTTTGTCAAATAATTGATTACCAGAAATTTATAATCAAAAAGTGTTTCAAGTGTTTCAAAGTGTTTCACTTTTTTGTGAAACACTTTGCTGTTATACATTGATCAAATCAAGGCCCGAAAAGTTCTTGTTTAGCACCTGGCTGTTATTTACATCAAGCCATTTATCCAGCAGGGTAGCGTAAACATCACGGAAGTCGATCTGGTATTTCAGGTCGCCATTGTCCAGCGTTGTTAAATCAGGCGAATCATTGAAGATGCCTTGTTTTTTCAGCTTGCCGCCAAATACAAACACATTGTTGGCCGTACCATGGTCGGTACCGTTGCTGGCATTTTGCTCTACGCGCCGGCCAAACTCAGAAAAGGTCATTACCATAGTGTCGTCAAGTTTGCCTGTTGCCTTCAAATCTTTGATAAAGGCCGCTACCGCATCGCCATAAATTTTCAACTGCCGCCCTTGCTGGTTTTGCTGGCCCACGTGCGTATCAAATCCGCTCAGCGACACATAATAAACGCGGGTATCTAATCCTGAATTGATAAACTTAGAAACGTTTTTTAACTGATATCCCAGCCCGGTATTTGGATATTGGGCGGTCACGTTATAGGTCTTTGAAGTTTTTTCTATATAATCTGCCGATGAATAGGTTTCTATCATGGTTTTATAAAGGTAGCCCAGGTTGTCTTCATTCAAATTAGCTCCGTGATCATGCACCAGATCCTTAAAGAATGGCTCGCGGGTGGCCTGGTATAGCTTATTGGGGTCTTGCACTGCAATCCCTTTCATCCGGGCACCCTTCATCGCCAGCGATAAGGTATCATCCACCTCGATAGCTGTATAAGGATTTATGCAAGTCTGGCAGTTAGAGTCAAGGTAGCGGCCTATCCAGCCGGTGCTCAGAAACTGATTCGAATCGCTGGCGGTTTGCCAGATGTCCATCGAGCGGAAATGCGACCTGTCGGGATTGGGATAACCTACCGAGTTGATAATACTCATCCATCCCTGGTCATATATCTCCTTCAAGGCCGACAGATTAGGGTTCAACCCCTGCATCTCATTCAGTGTAACGATGTCGGGCTTATTGATAGCTATAGTTTTACGCTTTTGATAATAGATATCGTTACCATAAGGGATAACCGTATTTAATCCGTCATTACCACCCGACAACTGGATGATCACCAGATTCTTGTGTCCCGTAAGCTGGCCTTTGGCTATTGCCTCAAGCGGTTTCAAAAAGGCCGGCACCAAAAACGCGCCTGACACTAATGCGGTGTTTTTTAAAAAATCTCTGCGTTCCATAACTTATAACTAGTGAATGCGTGATTGAGTGAATAATGAATTGCTTACCGCTATCATTAATATCTCAATATCACATTCAATTTAACCCTTTATCAATTAATCATTCATATATACATCCGCTCATTAATCAGCACAGCTGATATTCAGGGGTTGATGTTATCTGTATCACAACCGTTTTTATATCACCTGGCCTGCTCACTTCGTCAATCACTGTTTTGTTTAATTCAGGCTCCAGCAGGAACCGGGCTATGTCTTCGTGCGTTATGTTCTCAGGCAGTTCTTTCAGGAACCTGTCCCAGTCAGGGGTTGCCTGCACGCGTCTGATGACATTTAGTTGCTGCTTGCGTTGCGCCGCCAGATAAGCCTCATCCTCGGGCGTTGCCTTGCCGGTAAAATCTATTACACCGGCATTTAAAATAGTAGACGGTATCTTCATCCTGAACATCAGCGATGAACTATCTATCCATGAACGGCCACCCGGCCAGCCGGCTACATTAGGTGGCCTGAACAATACCTGCCCCAGCGTACGTTGAAACTGCATGAGTACATTGGGGTTTTGGTAACTAATATAAAACTGGCGATTCAATCCCACCAAAAGTTCAACCGGCGATTTTACCAGGTTGCCAATATTGTTCTCGTCATAAAACCAATCAGCCAGGAAAACAAATTTCAATAGCGGCGTTATCTCATAGTTATTTTTGTAGAACACATCGGCCATTTGGGCTACATGATCATCATCAGGCACCTCATTAACTAAGTAGCGGTATAACTTTGTGCATATAAATGTAGCCGTTTGTTTGTTGCCGGTAATGACATCAATAATGTCCTCGCCGCAAAAATTTGCAGTCTGACCCAAAAATGTTTTGATACCATTATCGTGTACACGGTTATTAAAGCGGTAAGTACCGTCCTGACCATTATAAGCCCAGCCCGTAAATGATCGTGCCGACTCTTTGACATCCTGCTCCGTATAATGTCCGCGGCCCAGGGTAAACAGCTCCATCAGTTCACGCGCGAAATTCTCGTTTGGATGATTTTTTTGATTTTGCTGATTATTGAGAAACTGCAGCATCGCCGGCGTTTGCGATACCTGTAGCAACAGTGTTTTAAAATTGCCTAAGGCATTGGCACGCTCTATATTATTTAACTCCTGCTCATAAAACGAATTACCTACATTACACGCAAAATGATTATGCCAAAACAAGGTCATCTTTTCGCGAAGCTGGGCGTCTATGATACTCATTTGCTTGACCCAGGCATCATTCAGCGCCTTTTCCTGCGCGTTACGGTCCTGGTTAAGCATGCGCTTTTCTTCGTCGCTTAAAGAATTATAACGGCGCGGCCTCAAATCAATGTTTTCGGTAACTGCGGTAAGGGGCTGTATTTTCTCAGAAGCTTTAAAAAGCTTCCTTACGCTCTTTTTTATCGACCAGTTTTGCTTGTCGTGCAAATCTCCGAACGTAATGCCGAAGCCTGCCCTTGCGTATAAATGCTTTATGTGTTTCGAGTTATTCATACCCGTTATCCCATGAGCGGGAGTTTGTTTTCTTAATTATATAAATTATATCCTTCTCAGGGTTAATAGTTATGAAAGCTGATACTCTGGAGATGATACCAGTTCAATTACCATCGCTTTAGTATCGGTCGAATTGTTGATACTGTTTTTTAGCACTGCGCTCATCTTAGGCTCCAGCATGAACTGAGCTATACTTGCTTTATCAAGCCCTTTAGGTATGCTGTTTAAAAACTTATCCCAATCGGGCTTGGTTTGCACACGCATATTTACATCTTCCTGCCTGTTGTGCTGAGTAGTTAGAAATGCTTCATCTTCCGGATCAGTTTTACCTGCAAAATCTATCACTCCACCGTTAAGCACTGTTGAGGGTATCTTTATACGATACATCAATGATGAGCTGTCAATCCAGTTACGTCCGCCTGGCCAGCCGGCTACGTTGGGCGGGTGAAACAGTACCTGCCCTAATACGCGCTGAAATTGCATCAACACCGCCGGGCGCTCATAGTCGACACTAAACTGGCGGTTTAACCCAACGATCAATTCAACCGGCGATTTTACCAAATTGCCTATATTCTTTTCCTCATAAAACCAGGGCGCATTAAATACATACTCAAGCAAAGGCTTTATCTCATAATTGGCGTTGTAAAACACCTCGGCCATAGCCTGGACATGCGCGGGGTCGGGAGTTTCGTTTACCAGGTACTTATATAATTTATTACTAATGAAATAAGCTGTTTCTTTCTTTTCGAAGATGATGTTAATAATGTCGTCACCTTTAAAATTACCGGTTTTACCCATAAAGGTTTTTTGTCCGTCGTCATGTACAAAACGGCGGAAGCGAAACGACCCGTCCTTATCATATCCCCATCCGGTAAAAGCCCTTGCCGACTCACGAATATCATGCTCTGTATAATTACCGCGGCCGATAGTAAAAAGCTCCATCAGTTCACGCGCAAAATTCTCATTCGGATGCCCCTTTAAGTTTTGCTGATTATTGAGAAATTGCAGCATAGCAGGTGCTTTGCTTACCTCAATACACATGGTTTTAAAGTTACCCAATGCGTTACTACGTTGTATATTAAGCATTTGCTGAGCAAACATGCTTTGCCGCGCCCGGCAGGCAAAATGATTGTTCCAGAACAAGGCCATCTTTTCGCGCAACTGGCCTTTCGTGGTGCTCATGTAATTAAGCCAGGCCAGATTTAACTGCCGTTCTTGCTGACGTTGTTTCTGCTGGGCCATCTTTCGCGCATTAGGATTGCTGCGATCCACCATCACATAATCAAAGTTCTCTTTTATCGGCGTTAGCGGCTTGCAATCTGCCGACGCCGTAAATACATCTTGTATAGCCTGTTTAATAGTTACATGCCCGGCGGTTTCAAAGTCTCCGAAACTCATACCAAAACCCGCGCGCGACGTTAAGTGTTTGATCTGCTTTAAATTGGCCATATACGGTAGCATTAAAACCTTATGACAACCAAGTTAATAAATAGTTTAAACTATAGGGCTACATTTAGCATATGAATTAAATTTGTTACGATGATATTCAGGCTTAATGATCAATTAATATTTCCTGATCCGCGATTAGCTCAACCTGACGGCTTGCTGGCTATAGGCGGCGACCTGTCGGCCGACCGGTTGATGCTGGCTTACCGTGAAGGCATTTTCCCCTGGTACAATGATGACACACCGATCTTGTGGTATTCACCTCACGAGAGATTTGTTTTGTTTCCGGACGAGTTAAAAATATCATCAAGCATGAAACGGGTGCTCAACTCACATCGCTTCCGGGTTACTTTTGATACTTGTTTTGATGATGTGATAGCGGCTTGTTCGGCCGTGCCCCGTAAAGATCAGGATGGCACATGGATCACTGCAGATATGAAAGCTGCTTATACCAACCTGCACCGGTTAGGCTATGCACATTCCGTCGAAGTTTGGCAGGGAGATGAACTGGCAGGCGGCATGTATGGGGTAACGGTGGGCGATGTATTTTGTGGCGAAAGCATGTTCAGCAAGGTAAGCAATGCCTCAAAGACGGCGCTTATCAGCCTCCTTAAAACCGGGGAATACAAGTTACTGGATTGCCAGGTGCATAGTAATCATTTGGAAGCAATGGGCGCACGGATGATTGACCGGAGAGAATATATGGCGATGTTGACTGATAGTGCGGGTTGATTAGTTACCTTTACAGCTATATTCCTATGTCATCTCAACGGCGAACGAGGAGAGATCCATACACTGTTATTTAGAAGCCGCTTTCTAAAACCGCGTGTAATAGTTTGAAAATGACAAGGGTATTTAAATACATGCAGCAAACACCCAACATCAAAGAACGTATCATTTTAGGCATTGACCCCGGCACGGCGGTTATGGGTTATGGCCTGGTAAAAGAAACAGGTGCAAAAATCGAGTTGATAAGCCTGGGCGTTGTAAAAATGGAGCAGCTTGATGACCATATGCTGAAGCTACAGCGCATTTTTGAAAAAACCGTAGCCCTCATTGACAATTACAAACCCGACTGTTTGGCAATCGAAGCTCCGTTTTATGGTAAAAACATTCAGGTAATGTTAAAACTAGGGCGCGCGCAAGGTGTCGCAATGGCTGCTGCGCTGTCGCGCAATATTGAAGTTACCGAATATTCGCCGCGTAAGATCAAACAATCTATAACCGGCAATGGCAATGCCACCAAAGAACAGGTCGCAGGCATGTTACAACGCCTGCTCAACTTTAAAGAAACACCCGAATTTTTAGATGCCACCGACGGCCTGGCTGTTGCTGTATGCCATTCGTTCCAAAAAATTACCACCGCTAAAGGCGGCGCAAAAAAATCCTATTCAGGTTGGGATACTTTTGTAAAGGATAACACCAAACGGATTGTCAAATAATCCAAAAAATCATCCAAATCTTCTCAATCCTTAAATCGGGTTATTTTTCCCCGAGGCAACCTAATTGCTAAACGCTACGTCATGTTAATAGTTAATACGCAGATTTATCAACGTGACCGAAGCCAAAGAAAATATTTTAGCAACACTGGCGTATTTTGATATATTCAAATACCCACTCACCAGCGGCGAGATATACCTGTTCCTGAAGAACAAATATCATCAGGCAGATTTCGACCTGGCGCTAAGATATTTGGTTGCACACCAGTCGGTTTTTCAGTTTGGCAATTTTTACTCGCTTAAAAACGACTACTCGTTGGTGGTGCGTCGCTACAACGGTAATGAGAAAGCTGCCGAGCTGATCAAGGTGGCGCATAAAATAGGCAGCTGGCTTATTCGTTTTCCTTATGTCCGCGGCATCGCAATTTCGGGTTCATTGTCTAAAAATTATGCCGACGAGGATTCGGACATCGACCTGTTTATTATTACTGTGAAAAATCGCTTATGGATAGCCCGTACGCTGATGCATGCGTTCAAGAAACTCACCTTCCTGGTTAATAAGCAGGATTATTTCTGCATGAATTATTACATAGACGAAGAGCAGCTGGAGATCAAAGAAAAAACCATTTATACTGCAGTCGAGGTAGTAACATTAATTCCGCTACAGGGTGACACGGTGATAGAGCAATTTTATGCGGCCAACAGCTGGACACGCGAATACCTGCCTAACAAGATCATGCGCATATCGTCAGCCAAACCGCTAAAGCCATCGATATTTAAAACAGCCTTCGAAAAAATATTCAATAACCCTTTGGGTGACATCCTCGATACCCTGCTGATGCGCATCACTTCAGGCCGCTGGAGCAAAAAGACCGAACAGAAAAAGCTTAACTCAAAAGGGGCCGTAATGAAGATGGATACAGGTAAACATTACGCCAAGCCAGATCCCGGAAATTTCCAGGCCAGGCTGCTGGCGCAATATGAAAGCCGCATTTCGCAGATCATGATCGAGCCGCAGAATGTATTGGCAAATTGAACATGCAGCGGATGACTATTTTTTTCTTAAAGAAATAATATAATAATCTCCAATCGCTCTCCAGGGCCAACTAAACCGCAGCTTGTCTTCCCATTTTTTTAGCAGGCGATAAGCGCGGGGATGATCCTCTGCAAAATTTTCAATATATGATGGCGGCACAATGGTGCAAAGCCCTTCGACAGACAATACATCCATCGATCCTTTGACCTGATCGATCACGTACGAGGGATTATAATACCAACAAGTAAAATGCGTGCCCTCAACATGAGCCTTCGCGCCGTTTTTGCTGAACCAACGACGGGTAGCTGTTTTAAACAGCCCTTTAAAAATCAACAACGACTCCCACAAACAAAATTCAGGCAAGATCACCAGCGTAGCTATTCCCTCAGCATTAAGCAAAGTCGGTAGTGACCGCAGAACCGAGTCCAATTCCGCAGTGCAATTCAAGCCGGCAAAATTGGAGAAGATGTGGTCGTACGGACCTTTTTTCTTCAGCTCATGCAGTCGAGTAAACGAGCATAATTCCGCCGAAATTAAGTTGTTTAAATTATACCTTTCGGCCTTTTCGCGCAATTTGTGCTGCATGCCTTCGGCTATGTCTGTAGCGTGTATTTTATGGCCCAGGCCTGCAAAAAAAGTAGCGTCCTCGCCGGTACCTGCGTTTAGCTCGAGTATAGATGACTGTGGTTTCAAATAGTGCAGCACGTGTGTGCGTACCCGTTCGCGTTTGTAATTTACAATGGCGTTTGACGAGTAGATCTTATCAAATATGGCCGACTGTGTTGAAAATGCCTCGGCAGCTTTTTGCTCGTTAATATGTGGGGCAGCGGCTTCCATTACGCTTTTTCCAATTGTGTTAATTTTAATCGCTCAATAAAAGTAGCCGGGGTGTAATATAGCACAGACAAAGCTTTTTTCAAGGTGTTAAAACTGATGCGGTGCGGCTCTTTAAACACTTTCATGAGATTGTTTTTAGCCAGATGCATGTGATAGTTTTTGTGTACGTAACTATGCAGCTGCTTATAGAAACCCGCGGGGAAAGTATTGCTAAACATTAGCGCCATCTCGTCCGAGTCAGTCCAGTTGGTTTTTTTCTTCATCTCGGCTTTTACGCGTTCGTAAAAAACAGTGCCCGGCAGCGGGTACGAAACTGAAATACCAATCTCGAACGGCAGCAACTCATTGATCATTCTTATGGTTTTGGCAATGTCGGCTTTATCCTCGCCGGGGTAACCAAACTGAATAAAGAATGATGGTTTGATGCCCGCCCTTTTCATGTTTTTGGTAGCAATGCAGATCTGCTCAACAGTGGTGCCTTTATCCATGGCATCCAGTATTTTTTGTGAGCCGCTTTCGGCACCTATCCAAACATTTTCGCAACCGGCTTTGGCCAATGCCTCAACCAACTCTTCCTCTACCAATAAATCAGCGCGCGACTGTATCTTGAAGCGGGTGCGGAGATTCTCTTTTTGCATCAGCTCGGCAAACTCTATTACCCAACCGGGCTTCAATCCAAAAATATCATCGCAAAACCAGATGTGGTCAACCGGGAAACGCTCCTTCAACATCTTCAATTCTTTGATCACATTTTGAGGGCTGCGCGAGTTATACCGATTGCCATAAATAGGCTTTGCGCACCAATTGCATTTAAACGGACAGCCACGGGTTGTACCCATATTGATAGAGAAATAACCGGCATGTTTCAACCAGCTATCGCGATAAGGTTCAATGTCCACCAGGTCCCAGGCCGGCAAGGGCAGGCTATCCAAGTCTTTTAATACCGGGCGAGACATCGTCTTATATACCCGGCCTTCAGCATCCAGGCATGCAAGTCCTGCTATATGTGAGGCATCATCGCCTCGGTTTTTTATATAATCGGCCAGTTCAAGCAACGTATGCTCGGCTTCGCCAATAAGTACATAGTCGGCCCCTTCTTTCAGGTATTCCTCGTAATGGTCGGTCGAGTCTGAACTGGAAACAATCACTTTACATCCGCGGGCTTTTGCCATTTTGCACATATCAAAGGCAGCCTCGCGCATGTTAGTGAGGCACATTTTGGTGAGATAGTTAAACCCGTCATCATATATTACAAAAAGGTCGGGGCCACTGGCATCCAAAACCGGTTCGAGCGCTTTCGGGTCGGCAACAAACATGGTATCAAATAACGACACCTCATAGCCATGCTCCCGCATCAGCGAGGCAGCATAAAGCGTTCCCAGTGGTGCATAAGGCTGGCCGATGGCCCATTGCTTGGGGTCAAACCGTAAAAAATAGGAGTGCGAAAAAAGTAGCTTACTCATGTCCTATAATGTCGCTGCCGGTGAGAGGCTCAATGTACAAACGCACTTAACGCAGGTCGGGTGCGTATTCATATCCAGCGTCCGCCTAAAGTCTGTCGCCTGGTTGGTATTCAATATTTCGGTTAATGAATTATAATGTATGTTTCCTATTGTGTCATGAAAAAAGCAAGGCCGCACGCTTCCGTCCGCCTCAATCACGGCTGAAACCCACGGCGCATTGCACCTTTTATAGGGGAAAGGATTTAACTTATAAAAAGCTGAGTAGTAATAGTATATGTCTCGAATTTTTTCGGGCGACTCTGCAATATATCTATTCTCAAAATCGGTAGTCAGGCTCAAAACAGTGTTTACTATATCTTTTAGTTCAGGCAGTTCAGCTTCGCTCACCAAAACTTCATGCTGACGTGGCTCCGCCCAGGCCGTTTGCCGGTTAAAAGCATGGCTGCTGATATCGGCAGGCAAAAAGCTGATCTGATTTATACCCATATCTTTTGCCGCCGCGATGATGTTTGGCCAGTTCCTGAAATTAATGCGATGAATGACTGTGCGTGCTGTAATACGATAAGCCGGATTAAGCATCTTGATATATTGCACACCTTCCTTTAATTTTTTGAAGGCGTTCGGAATGTTGCGTATAGCATCGTGCATAGCCTCATCACCATCCAGCGATATTACGATATCGTCGACCCATCGCAGCAAGTCTTCAGCATTATTTTTTAAGGACAAGCCGGTACTGAGCAAGCTGATTTTAATACCTCGCGACTTTAATAGATTACAAAGCTGAAAGAAATTGGCATTGAGCAACGCTTCTCCACCCGACATTACCACCTGCCGCGTACCCAGCTCTTTGAGCGATGTTAACAGGCCTCCGATATCCTGCGGCGTAAGCTGCTTCAGGTTTTTATTATCCTTCCAGATATCGCACATTACACACCTGCAATTACACGCGCTGTGCGGCATCAGTATCACAACCGGCAGGGCCGATATGCGATGCGTTTGCAGCGTGCGGTAACGTTTATAGGTATGTGCTATTGACTGCATATTACTTGGTAATTGCTATCCAGTAAAATGGATCTTTTTTAAACAGGCGATTCAGCAGGCTGGCCGGGTTGAACAAAATCTGATATTTAAACCCCCAGAATTCGCTGATAGAGTGATGAAAATAATGATCGGCCATTTCGGGAATACCCATGTCTTCATAATAGTTACGACACCGCTCCGCAGCCTCAACGGCTTCCTCGGTGTCATAAAAAGGCGTATCGACAATATGAATTTCGCCACCCCGGTTCAGCAATCGCTCAGCCTGCCTCAATACAGAAACCACCGATGAGAAATATTGTAATGAGGCTGCAAACACAATCACATCAAAACGTTCCTTATCGAAAGTATTTTCATTAAAAACGTCATAAGTAAACTCCAGGTTGGACATCCTAAAAACACGGTTTGCCTGGTTAATTTCGGCCATGTTTACGTCAAGTCCGGTTACATAGGTTTTGGGCAGGCCGGCCATCTTTGCCGATAGCCAGCCGTTGCCGCAACCTACCTCAAGTATTTTTAAAAACTTGCGCTTTTTCCCCAAATAAGCAAGCAATCTGTTACTCGAGCGCCGACGGACCTCCCACTCTTTGGAATGTATACTAAAATCAGGGAGCGAAGCTAACTGAGCGTCAGTATATACTCTCCTCTCATAGGCCCTTACGGCAGTATATAGTTCCTCAAAATCCGGCTTACGCGGTTTTAAATGCTTAATGGCCTTATGTTGAGCACTGATATCCAATGTCTGAAAGATTAAATCTTCTATTTCTAGCTGCCGGTATTTCAATTGATAACCAATAGTGATGGGCTCTGCAACCCACCACTATAAAGAGAAACTAATTCTACAATTACACAATTATCAACAGGGTTACGCCCTTCAGAAAATAAAGGTTGCCTGCCGCCTGAAATAAACAGGCGGGCAACCTTCATTTATAGCTAACCGTAATTGCTTATACACGTGCAATAAAAGCTTTGCTTTAATTATGAATACAGCGATGTCAAAATCAATTGTTTGATGCCATGATACTGAATAATGTCACCCCCATAACCGGTAACGGCCAAACTAATATTTATTTAAAAAATGGTAAGCAGTTGCCGTTAGGAGGTGTTGCGGCCAGTGCCCTGCAACTTGATTTTGGTGGCGCCCTGGCTTTTCCGGGCCTGGTTAATTCGCATGATCATTTGGATTTTAACCTGTTTCCCCAGCTTGGCGATAAAACCTATAACAACTATACCGAATGGGGAAACTATATCCACACTAATTATAAGCAGGAAATTGAGGCTGTATTAAAGGTTCCGTCAGCCTTACGCGTTAGCTGGGGCATATTCAAAAATCTGCTCTGCGGGGTCACAACCGTGGTAAATCATGGCGAGCATCTGGTCGTAAAAAACGCACCTATAACTATTGAACAAGGTCATAGCATCCACTCGTTACAATTTGAAAAATGGTGGAAATTAAAGCTTAATAATCCGCTTAAGCGCAAAATGCCGGCGACGATCCATATAGGCGAGGGGGACGACAACCTGGCTAATAATGAGATTGATCAACTTAACCACTGGAACCTGCTCCATAAAAAACTGATCGGTGTACACGGTATCGCTATGACCGGGGAACAGGCTAAGAAATTTGAGGCCCTGGTATGGTGCCCGGAGTCAAACTACTTCCTGTTTAATAAAACCGCCAGGATCGATCACTTAAAAAACCATACTACTATACTTTTTGGCACCGACTCGACCCTGACCGGCAACTGGAATATTTGGGATCATATACGCCTGGCCCGTAAAACCAAAATGCTTACCGATGCCGAGTTATACAACTCAATGTATCCCCGCCGAGCTTTTTGTAATTTAACTGACGGGCACCACGACGGAGCAATTGTAGTAACAAAAAAACAACCTGCCACTAACGTATTTGAATCATTTTACGCTACTAACCCGTCCGATATTCTTTTAGTTATACACCATAGCCAGATCCGTCTTTTTGATGCTTCGCTATTGGACCAATTGAAAGGCATCGATTTAAGAAACTTTAGCCAGGTAACTATAAACGGTTGTTGCAAATATATTGAAGGCGACCTGCCGGGCCTAATGCAACAAATTAAGAGCTATTACCCCGAGGCGGTTTTCCCGGTATCGGCTAACTAATAACCGGATATGGGTATCGTTAAAAAAATAAGTTCAAAGCTATGGTACAAGTATAAATTGCTGAAACGCGACGTGCGTTATATCCTGGGCCTGGACGAAAATTTTTACACAAACGCCCGGGGCAGCCGGATACTTATTTATCACGGCATTTGCCAACGCGATCATACACGCTTTAATCCGATCTTTTTAACCCAACAACTATTTGAGCAGCATTTACAGCTTTATAAAAAGTATTGTAATGTGGTTTCATTAGATGACTATTATGCGGGCAATTTCAGTGCAGACAAATTCAACATCTGCCTAACGTTTGATGACGGTTTTGCGAACAATCACAAATATGTGCTGCCGCTGCTTGAGCGCTACCAAATGCCGGCCACCTTTTTTATAACTGGCATAGCTAACGACGGTCAGGATATTTTATGGAACGATTTTCTGGGCATTGTCAGCAAGTTCGGTCCGCAACAAATTACGTATAACGGGCGGCAGTATTATAAAGGTTTGTATGATCACTATACATCGGCAATTAATCATATCACGCTAAAGGATGAATTGCGCAACCTGGGTTTTGAGCAAAAAACAGACATGATGCAAAAGCTCTACCCATTGGTGCCTTTTAAAAAAGATGCCGAACAAACTGATTATTGGCTGCAGATGACGCCTCAGCAAATCAAGGAATTGTCAGCATCGCCCTATGCAAGCATCGGGGCGCATGGCTACTACCATAATGACCTGACGCGAATCAATCCGGCTGATGCTTTTGAAGAAATGGTACGGGTAAAGCAGTATCTTGAAAATCTGACCAGTAAACCAGCTACCAGCCTGGCCTTCCCTTATGGCAGTTATGATGCCGATGTGATCAACCTGGCAAAAAAGGCGGGCTATTACCAATTACTGGCAATGGATTTTAATACGCCAACCGATGCGCAGGATGACACCTTGCGCGAGCGGCTCACAGTGAATCCCTTTATATCGCCCGTTAATCAACTTTATGCTACCATAACCTGCAAATATGACTAGCCCATCTGATAGCTTATTAATTGAACGGCTTGGCGCCGGAAACATGGACGACCTGGCCGCGCTGCATCAGGCGGTGTACCAGCGCAGCCCGGCCGCCGATCATTTCCCAAAGAAATATGATACCGCATATACAGGCGCAAAATACATTGGATACTTAGCCTATAATCAGTTAAAACAACCGGTAGCATTTTACGGTGTAATACCTACCTTGCTTTGGTATGATGGCAAAAGCATTTTAGCCGCCCAGTCGGCAGATACAATGACGCATCCCGGGTACCGTAACCTGGGCTTGTTTACCCGGCTGGCTAATCATACTTATACTTTATGTAAACAGGAAGGCATACGTGTGGTGTTTGGCTTTCCAAATCAAAATTCGTTACCGGGTTTTATAAATAAACTTAATTGGCATTGTACCGAAGTTATGGAACGCTTTGAGATTCCGGTAAAGGCGCTTCCGCTCGAAAAGATAGCATATAAATTTCCATTGCTTAAACCGGTTTACCGGCGCTATCAGCAGTGGATACTCAAGCCTTACCTTCGCCTGGCGCCCGGCATAGCTAATTCAGTATTGGCCGACTGCTTTGACGGCGTTTACAGGGACGATCAATACTTTAAGTATAAAACTTACTCAAATACCCAGGTTATTCAGATCGATCAGTCGTTATTTTGGATAAAGCTTCAAAATGGCCTGTATATTGGCGATATCGGCAACGTGGGCGATGATTTTAATAGGACATTAGAAAAACTACGGCATTTGGCGGGTAAGCTGGGCTTGCCGGCTATTCATTTTCAAGTTAGTCCGGGTACGGCTTTGCACCGGTTGTTTGCCGCGTATTTAAAACCGCAGCCCTCATACCATGTCATTTTTAAATCTATTGATACGGACATAATAACCAACCGCTTCAAATTTACTTTTGCCGATATTGATATTTTTTAAACTTGTTTGACGATGCAGCTTGTTTCACTAAGCTATGATTATGACCCACTGTACAGCTCACCGCAGCCCTGGCTGGTGCGGACGAGGGCCTATGGGGGTGTGTTAGCAGCACTGTCAAAATATGGCAAAGTTGCAAACATCACACGCATCAATTATGAGGGCGAGATTACACAGGATGGCGTACAACGTCATTTTTTAAATTATGGGGGTAAGCGTCTGTGGTTCCCCGGAAAGCTGCATCGCCTGGTTAAAAGCCTGAACCCCGGCGTGGTGATTGTACATAGCCTGAATAAGCCGCTGCAAGTTATCCAGTTACGGCTGAGCCTACCGCGCAAAACACGCATCATTATACAAAACCATGCCGAAAAACCGGCCAAAGGCATTCGTAAATTTCTGCAACGTGTGGCCGACAAATGTGTGGATGCTTACCTGTTTGCCTCAAAGGATATGGGGTTGGATTGGGTAGCTAAAGGCAACCTCGCATCGCCAAAAAAAATTTATGAGGTGATGGAACTGTCGTCTATATTTTATCCTATCGACAGAAAAACCGCCCGGTCTGAAACCCGTATTGATGCAAAAAAGGCTTACCTATGGGTAGGCCGGTTAGATACCAATAAAGACCCGATCACTGCCGTTAAAGCATTCCTCAAATTTGCTGAAACCGAACCGCAAGCCTGTCTTTACATGCTTTACCATACCGCAGAGCTATTGCCGCAGATTAAACAGTTGTTAGATGACGCGCCAAATGCGGATGCCATAAAACTGGTCGGTAAAATCCCTAATGACGAAATGCTTTACTGGTTTAATAGCGCTGATTTTTTTATAGCTGCATCGCACTACGAGGGTAGCGGCACGGCGCTTTGCGAGGCGCTATCATGCGGGTGTGTACCTGTGGTGTCTGATATCTTTTCGTTCAGGATGATAACCAATGACGGCCATATCGGGCTGCTGTTTCCACCCGGCGATGAGACCAAGTTACTGAATGCACTGCATCAAACCCAATGGCTCGATGTGGCTACCGAGCGTGAAAAAGCTTTGGCTTATTTTACCTCGCACTTATCGTTCGAGGCAATTGCACGGCAGATTCATCAAATTGCGGCATCACTGTAAGCGGCAGATCAAATATTTTCATAATACCCTGCGCCATTTGAGTAACCGTATAAACTAATACCGGCCAATGGTCGCGATTTTTATCTGCTAATATTTGTGCGGTGGTTTGCGCCATTTCCTGTACATCGGCCACTACATAATGACGATCAAACGGTTCATTCATAGGGCGCAGAAATGATACCAAATAAGCACCGGCATACAGGGCCTCGAGCAACACATTACCGAAACCCTCATAGCTTGAAGGGTGCAAAAACACTTTGCTACGCTGCATCAGGGCCAGCACCTGAGGGTGGGGCACCTCGCCTTTAAATTCTATATTGGCCGCTAAGTTGTACCTGGAAACTCTCTCTTCCAACTGCTGTAACTCGGGGCCCTTGCCGCATATTACCACTTTAATTGCAGGGAAATCCTTTTTTAGCAACCGCACAACTTCAATCAATAAATGGTACTGCTTCAACGGGATCAATGACCCGGCGCCTAAAATATCGATATCACGCGAAATAGGCTGCAAGGCAAACATAGCCGGATCAACCCCACAGGGGACCAGGTGCTGCGGACTAACGCCGTAGTTCTTTCTAAATTCAGCGACAACAGAATCCGACAAAGCGATCAGGTTGCTGCCATCAGTAACCACACGGGATACATACCTGTTACCTGGCCGCGCATCCTGCCCCAGGAGCCATGCATAGCTTTTTAAGCGGTGTTTTTGGGCAAACTGATGAGCAACAAATGCACACTCGTCCAACCAGAAGCTGAGCAAGCCAACCACTTCATATTCTTTATGTAGTTGCTTCAATTTATGCCAGGCTTTAAACCATAACAGGCGTCTTAACAAGCCGCGTTTACCCTTGCCGCCCAGCGCTATCACCCTGATGCCGTTCCACCAATACTCGCGCGACTGGTAAGGGTATTGGAATGACAACACTACAATATTCAGTTCAGGATAGGTATCGCGCAGCACCCGCA
This sequence comes from Mucilaginibacter panaciglaebae, assembly GCF_039539265.1. Classification (NCBI taxonomy): domain Bacteria; kingdom Pseudomonadati; phylum Bacteroidota; class Sphingobacteriia; order Sphingobacteriales; family Sphingobacteriaceae; genus Mucilaginibacter; species Mucilaginibacter panaciglaebae. Next base: position 153,565 of record NZ_BAABCV010000005.1, on the reverse strand, counting down.
CAAATATTTGCCTGTCGGGCAGCCAGGTAGTGTCAGCCTCGTTTTCGGGGAAACCCGGTGTCAGGATGATCAGCGTTTTACGCATAGTCTACCACCTCCTGATTGATTATTTTGTTGCAAAATTCCAGGCTGCCGGTATTGTGCGTAATCAGTATCACCATCTTGCCCCGGCGGGCTAATTCTTTCAGCCTGCCCAGGATCATTCGTTCTGATTGCTCATCCATCTCAGAAAAAGCTTCGTCCAGTATCAGCATGTCAAAATCATGATAAAGCGCCCGGGCCAGCATAAGGCGCTGGCGCTGACCCCCGCTTATGTTTTTGCCGTTTTCGCGGATAAACTCATAAACTCCGTCGGCATAACTGTCAACCAACCCGTCCAAGCCGCAAAAGCTGATTACTTTATGCAGCTTCTTCGTGTCACAAGATCCGTCAGAGAGGGTAATATTCTTAGCAAGGGTATCATTGATAATAAAGGTTTGCTGTTTTATGTACGATATGCGGCTTAAAAAGCCCTGTCTTTTAATCCAGTTGGTTCGAGTATTGTTAAACAGGATATTCCCTTTATGATGCTTTAAAAAACCCAGCATTAACTGAATAATGGTGGTCTTGCCCTTGCCCGATGCCGTCGACAATCCCACAAAATCGCCCCCTTGTATCTCAAAGCTCAGATTGTTTAAAATATAATGTTTGTCATATCTAAACTTAACCTGGTCAAATACTACAGAGCGTAACCGAACAGCTTCGTCTATTATGGCTATCTGGTTTTCTACCGGCTGCAGATCTGTGATATTGAAGCTGTAAGTTTTAATCTGGCTGGTACTGTTCAGTATTTTAATGATACCGGGGATGATCTTGTAGCTGGCAGCCATAAACACACCGATGGTAAGCAGACTCACGGCCGGCGTACCCGACGAGAATTTATTAATGGCGATGAGCACAAAAAAGCCCATAATGGCAAAAACTTCCACCAACCGTGAGGTGAAGCCTTGCAGCGTTTGTTGGGTGGCAATATTATTATTGAGCCGCAATTGCTGCGCGTGGTAACGGCTCACAAAAAAATCGTCCTTGCGGTACACATTGCTTTCTGTGTAACCTTCTAATGACTCTTTTAAATACTGAATAACCTTCTGGCTTACCGCACGATTGTTATCGCGTATTATTTTTAGTTTATTACGGATAAAATTAGCCAGCACCACAACCGGCGGTAACAGCAGCAAAAGCAACATGAAAAACAAGCCTGGGTGCCAAAGCAGTACCCCGGCCATGGTAATTAAAATCAAAATGGCCTGCGACACCACCTGCTGCACATTGGTCAGAATATAATTACTGAACTCAACAGGCTGATTACTGATGCGGCGAATGAGCACAGATGAATCAGTATGAACAAAACGCAGATAATCGTCTTTCAGATAAGTACGGATGTTACGTTCAGATAACCGCGAAGCAATGCCGTAAAAGAAAGCTTGCTGAGCGCGCGAACTGAGGTAACCAAGCCAGTTTTTCATTGCGAAGAGCACCAGAAAAACGCCAATAAACAAAAGCGAGTTGCGATTTAATAAAACCGACGGCAGAAATGGCAATGCTGCCGGTTCCTGGTTTTTAAGGTAGAAATTGACGACTACCAACATCATCCCCAGAAAAGCAATATCCAGCACGCCCATTACCAGATCAGAAAGAATAAGCTGTGCCAGCCTGATCTTTTCGCGAGGTTCGAGGATTTTCAGAATACCGTTAATGATCTGTTTCAAGCGCAGCGCAATGTATTGTTGATCTTTAACAATACGGACAGACACGCGTCTGCGTTGCCTACAACATCACACTAACCGAAGCTCCCGCCATATCATCGTCGGCCATATTTATTGTTTGCTTAACGCCGCCAATATTCAGCTCAATGGAAGTTTTCTTCCGACCGGGATTTGACACCCACACACCGGTGATCTTGCCTTTATTTTTTTCACAAATAAGCATACAGGGTTTATTACTTGCTATGGTGGTGCCGCTTGCATTCAGGCTACCAGGCTCGTAAAAAACTGCTATCACTGCGGTGGCAGTACTTATGGCTTGTAAATCAGAAGCATTCGCTAATATCTTAACATCAGGTGCAGGTTTTGCTTTTATTTGTTTCAGGCTGATGTCCGGCTTGATAATATAAGCGTAACTGTCATTTTGATTATGCCCGATATAGGTGGTAGTTACCAACCCGCTTACCGGCGCATCGTTTTCAGTGCCGTTGCGGTTAATGCCCGCCCAGTCCGAATGGCGATATTCTGACCGGGTTTTTACCTGCTCATCTTTATCGATAAAATAATAACCCTTGTTATCATGCCACAACCAGCCATTCCCTTTTACAATTGGCCCACTGTGAAAACTTTGATCGACTGTAGTTACCAGATTTTTATTATCGGGAGATGTGATGCCAGCACCCAGGGCTACCAGCATGTCATTCACCATAAAATAGCTTTTATGCGCTTTAATGTTGAGCCTTTCGTAAGCCATTGCACAGGCACCAATATGCCCGTCAGACACTTGCCCTACGAAAGTACCTTTATTGCCCGAAGTCAGGGCCGCTTTGCTGCCGGGATCAATGGTTGTGTCGCAGGTGGTGCCCGGCAGCATTGTCCAGTTCCATACGGCGGGGATATTGGTATATTCCTTGCGACTGCTTTGTACCAGGGTCAATCCGTCATTAATAAAAGCGCCCTTTAAATTTTCAGCATTCGTGGCAACCTCGAGCCGGCTTACAAACGGGCCGTGCATCTTAACACTCATCATGTAATGATCTTTCTTAAGCTGCACCATGTAGTCGCTTGCCCAAAAACCTTTGTTGCCCGCCATCGTACACGTCGATTGGTTTTTATCGGCAAAACCATCTATCACAGTTTTACAGCTTAGTGTTTTATCGAAGGACTTAATAAGCTCAAAAAGTTCATGCAGGTTTTCGCCACGCTTTAATCCGGTATTTATCCTGAGCTGGCGCCCGATGGCAGGGATATCCATTTCTTTTTTATAGATCAGCCAGCGCAAGCCTTCGGTACAATAATCAAAAACAATTTGCTGTCTGGGCTGCTCAAAAGCCAGCGGCGTATGCGCCGTCACCGACATCCAGAACAACAGGCTATTTACAAACGATAGCCCATAATTACCAACCTGCATCATTGGACCATGCTGGTGAAAAGAATAATCGGGCTGTATGCCTTCCTTAGTGCTTATGGTTATAACGTCCTGCATACCGGCAATGGCTTTGGCAAAAGCTTTATAATCGTTATGGATCAATGCAACCCTCGCTTCGTTATCCAACTGCCAGATCAGGTTTTGCCCGGTAGGATTATGTACCGGGATACGTGTAGTCACTACATTATTCAGGTAATTCATTTCCTGCCAATCGGCTTTATCGCCTATCTGCAACATGGCGCTGCTGTAGGCAAAAGGCACATTGATATTATTGTGCCACCAATTTTCGCAATGAAAATCGTTCCTGATCCAGAAATGCAAAGCTTTGTGTGCAGCAGCCAGATAAGCCTGATTATGTGTTTTAAAGTATGCGCGGTTCAACAGCAATACCCGGTATAAATGCCACGACGGTTTCCACGAACCGCGGGTTTGGTCTTTGTAGTTGATATCGGGCCAGCTGCCATCGGCACTTTGGGCTTTCAAATAGCCTGCTGCATTGGTGTTGTATTTAATGTCGTCGGTTAATATAAATCCGCGCTCGGTAGCGTAAGTTTGGTCAGATAATAACATCTGCCGGCAGCGGTTATGTATCTGCTTTATCCAGGCAGCTGGCTCATTGGTTTGCGCGTAACAAGTTTCTGCAAACAAACAGCCGAATAAAATAAATACTTTTATAAGCTTATTAGGTAAATTCATGGTGGCTGCCAAATGTAATTATTTACGGCCTATCCTGTTAATTAACACCCGTCAAATGAAAAACTTCTTTACAGCTATACTGGCTTTTGGCTTATTGCTGCAAACCGCAGCCTTTGCACAAAACAAACAAATCCCTTACGGCCATAATGATAGCGTTGGCAAATTCTATAACGTGCGGGGCATCCGGATGTATACCGAAGTTTACGGTAATGGCCGGCCATTGCTCATGATCCACGGTAATGGCGGCAGTATGCAGGCCTTTGGCAATAACATCCCCTATTTTGCCCAAAAGTATAAGGTTATAGCAGTAGATAGTCGTGCGCAGGGACGGACCAAAGACAATCGCGACTCGCTGAGTTTCGAGATGATGGCTGACGACTTTGACGCGCTGCTTAATGCTATGCATATTGATTCAGCTTATGTTTTAGGTTGGAGTGATGGCGGTATTAATGCATTGGTACTCGCCATGCGACACCCCGATAAAGTGATCAAGCTGGCAGCGACAGGTGCCAACCTCTGGCCCGATTCGACCGGGTTGATGCCATCCTATTGGAAAGCCGAACAACGCGATTATGCCAACTGGCAAAAACGCATGCCCCTTAAGGATGCAGCAACAAAAAATACCTATAAAATATTTATGCTGGACTGGCTGCAGCCCAATATTCCGCTCCTGGCTTTGCGGACTATCAAGGCCCCCTCGCTCATCATCGGTGGCGATCATGACCTGATACCGGTTCATCACACCGTGGATATTTACCGCAATATCCCAAATGCCTTTTTGTGGATTGTTCCCAATTCGGGCCACCCCACGCTTATGGAACATCGGGATGAGTTTAATAGAATCGTGGATGATTTTTTTACCCAGCCCTTTAAAAGGCATGGGTATTAAGGGCAAAGTGGCCAAAAACAGCTGATCCAAAAAATGACTTAAAAGTCATATTTAGTGATCCAAAGTGATCCACTTTTTGGCCATCAAAAGCATAAGCTATTAATAACCAGCGCCTTACCTTTTTGGACCGATCCAATTGATCCAACTGATACACCTATTGCGGTGGATCAGTCGGATCAATACCTGCTACAGGTTTCTTACCTTAATATTTTTATACGCTACCGGCCCATGATGGTCTTGCAGTTGGATACGGCCTTTCTCAACCGTACCAAATACCGGCTCAACCTTGCTGAACTTACTTTTAGCTACCCCGGCCAGGTATTCGTCGCTGCCGCGGGTGTATTCCAACACTTTTTTGCCATTTACCCAATGCTGCACATTTTTGCCTTTAGCTACTATGCGGATGGTGTTCCACTGGCCGGGAGGGTTTACTTTCTTATTAGCTTCTACCGGTGGCAGTACATCATATAAAGAGCCCAATAAGTGGTTGGCCTGCTTATTATCCTCGCCTAAAACATCGTCAATGATCTGGAACTCGCAGCCCAGGTTACCGCCTTTATCATATTTATAGCAGAAATACTTGATACCGGTGTTAGTACCCGGCTCAATGTTAAAATCGGCCGTAAACTCAAAATCTCCGTACTCATCGGCTGTGTAAATGTCGCCGCCATTGGCGCCTTTTTTTAGCGTCAGGGCGCCGTTAACAATTTCCCAGGCGCCGGGCGCCGCAGTTACGGCAGCACCATTAGCATTTGTCCAGCCGTTAGTGGTTGTGCCGTCAAACAGCAGTTTCCAATGCTGGCTGGCTTCCTTTTTGGTAAGCGTATTGTCTTTTGTTTTTTGGCTGAAGGCTGAGGTCATGGCCGCGCCAAGCAGTAGGGTTAAAATAAGTTTCTTCATGGTTTTGTTGATCTAGTCAAAAGTATCAAAAATTATTACACTATTGTATTCAGTATCAGCACGCCTATTAACCCAATAACAGATACCAAAGTTTCCATCAGCGACCACGACAGGAATGTTTGCCGCATGCTCAGACCAAAGTATTCCTTGGTTACCCAAAACGAGGTATCGTTAACATGCGAGCAAAACAAACTCCCCGCACCTACCGCAAGTACCATTAGGTTTGGGTCGGCTCCGGTTTGGCGCATTAACGGGTAAATAATACCTGCGGCGGTGAGTCCGGCCACGGTGGCCGAGCCCAGGCACAGCCTTAATATGGCGGCTATGATCCATCCCAGCAACAAAGGAGGCAGGTTAAGCCCCTGCAATATGGTGGCTATTTGTCCGTTTGCGCCGCTATCTAAAAATATTTGTTTCAGGATTCCGGCACTGCCGATGATGAGCAGGATCATAGACACCTCCCGTATCGCTTCGACATAAACATTCATTACCCCGGTAAGCTTCATACCTTGTCGAATGCCTAAAGTATAAGTTGCTATCGCGATGGTTTCCATCATAGCAATGTTGGCATCGCCCAAAAAACCCGCTATACTTTTAACCGTCACGTTGTCGCCTGCAAATTTAACAACAAGGCTACTTGCGCCTATCAATATAACCGGCAAGAGCGATGACAAGATGCTATTCCATAAACCGGGGAGTTTATCATCGTTGATATCCTGCACAGACATGGCAATTACCGACTGCGTTTTCATACCCCGCAACGTACGCGCAAATAGCGGCCCGGATATTACAATAGCCGGTACAGCTACCACTATGCCATAAACAAACACTTTGACAATGTCTGCATGAAACTGGATCTGCAAAGCCATGGGTGACGGATGCGGCGGCAAAAATCCGTGCATTACTGATAACGACGCCAGCATAGGTATCCCCACATAAACCAACGGTAATTTGTACCGGTTGCTTACTGAAAAGATGATAGGTATCAGCAAGAAAAAACCTACGTTGTAAAATAGCGGAATACCGACAATAAAACCTGTCAGGCACATAGCCCAGGTAATGTACTTTTCGCCGAAGGCATTGCGCATGGAAGTGGCTATTTTCTGGGCAGCCCCGCTTACGCCTACCAGTTTGCCCAACATTGATCCTAAAGCAATTACTATGACCAATGACCCGAGCATATCGCCCAAACCCTTGTTTATTGAGGGTACAATATGATCTAACGGCAAGCCCAAAAGCAGCGCTGCCATTAACGATATCACCAGGAAACTTAAAAAGGTATTTAGCTTTGCCCAGGTGATAAGTACGATCAGTGTAACAATGCAGAGAAGCAGGATCAGTATTACCATCAGTGTTTATTTAATGCGAATCACGGGGCACATCTGAGCCTGAACTTCCTACCAGGAAATCAAGATCAGCGCCTTTATCCGCTTGCTGCACATGGTTAACATATAGGTTCACATAACCGCGCTCTGAAGTCAGCGGTGGTGGGGCCCATCTGCCGCGACGCATAATTAATTCCTCCTCCGGAACTTCAAGCTCAATTACGCGCTTTGCTACGTCCAGCCGGATCATGTCGCCATTTTCTACCAATCCCAGCGTACCTCCTATAGCCGACTCAGGCGATACATGCAGCACTACAGTGCCAAAGGCGGTACCACTCATTCGGCCATCTGATATACGTACCATGTCGGTAACACCTTTGGCCAGTATCTTTTTAGGTAAGGTCATGTTACCAACCTCAGGCATACCCGGGTAGCCCACAGGGCCAACGCATTTTAACACCATTACGCAGGTTTCGTCAATATCCAGGTCGGGGTCATCAACGCGGGCATGGTAATCTTCAATATTTTCAAACACCACCGCACGTCCGCGATGCTGCATTAATTCAGGTGTAGCAGCCGATGGTTTGATCACGGCGCCATCTAGAGCCAGGTTGCCCTTTAAAACGGCAATACCTGCTTCTTCAATCAACGGTTTGTTAAATGGATAAATAACGGCTTCGTTATAGATATTACCAGTGTCGACTATATTCTCTTTATGCGACTTACCGGTCACCGTCAGCGCTTCCATATCCAGCACATCACTCATTTGCTTGATCACGGCAGGCAGGCCGCCAGCATAATAAAAATCTTCCATCAGGAATTTGCCCGATGGCATAAGGTTTACCAGCAACGGCATTTTACTGCCCAGTTTGTCAAAATCCTCAATATCAAGCGGAACACCCATACGGCCTGCAATGGCAGTTAAGTGAATGACAAAGTTGGATGATCCGCCAATGGCCGCATTTACTTTTATCGCATTTTCAAAAGCTGAGCGGGTTAGTATTTTTGACATCTTCAGATCTTCTTTCACCATCTCTACTATACGCCTGCCCGAAAGCTGCGCTATGCGTTTACGCCTGGAGTCGACTGCAGGTATCGCCGCGCTGCCACTCAATGACATCCCTAACGACTCGACCATACATGCCATTGTCGATGCCGTACCCATAGTCATACAATGGCCGGGGCTTCTGGACATACAACTTTCAGCTTCAGTAAACTCGGCATAGCTCATCGCACCGGTCTTTAAATCATCGGTGAAAGTCCATACGTTAGTGCCCGAACCTATGTCGTGGCCTTTATATTTACCGTTCAGCATTGGCCCGCCTTGTACAACAATAGTGGGCAGATCAACACTGGCGGCGCCCATCATGGTTGAAGGTGTAGTTTTATCGCAACCGGTTAGCAGCACTACACCGTCGATAGGATTACCGCGGATTGACTCCTCAGCATCCATGCTAGCCAGATTTCTGAATAGCATTGCGGTAGGTTTCAATAAGGTTTCGCCCAGCGACATGATCGGAAACTCGACCGGAAAGCCCCCGGCCTCAAGCACTCCGCGGCGTACACTTTCGGCAATATCCCTCAAATGCGCGTTACAAGGCGTAAGTTCAGACCATGTATTACAAATACCAATTACCGGGCGGCCATCAAACATATCCTCGGGCATACCCTGGTTTTTCATCCAGCTGCGGTATATGAAGCCCATTTTATCCCTCTTGCCAAACCAGTCTGTACTACGAAATTTAGACATACAATATTTAAATGAAGCGCATTTTACAACTAAGTTTAAAATGCTACGTATACGTTTATTATTATAAGTGTTATATTAATGCAAAGTAGTAAATCTTTAAATAAAACCCCGAAATATAAGCAACGGATGCTGCAACCATTTAGACGAATAAACAGGAGCAGGAGATCAACTTTTAAACAACCGACTACAACATCCTTATTTTCAATAGCTTAAACGGGTAAAAAAATGTGAACAAAATGAACAACAAAACTAATTAGTATAATTTATACCTTCAAATAACCTTAACCATATCACCATTAATAACAATAGCTAATAGTAGGCTAATTAGGGGGTTGGCACTACATTATTTAGTTTGAGTTGGTTATAACCGGTGTTGCTTTTAGCGATACCGGTTTATTTTTTCAGGGCTTAAAGGCGCTAAAAAATGACTTATAAGTCATTTTTTCAAGTTCAAAACGCCTTTTATTTGCATTCAATGTAATAATCTGTTTACATTAGTTGTAACCAATACTCCAATCTTTCCCCCAATTATGAAAAGTCTTATATTCCATTGGCATCATTACCTTTTTAGACCTTAATATACATCGCTGAAACTGCGTTATAATTTCTAAAAATCTAAACCTAAACATCTGCACCATGAAAATACAAGTTCGGGCATTTACCGGATTGTGCCTTATTTTTTTGATTTTTTCTCTTCTTGCCTTTACTTCGCGCCCGGACGACCCGGTTCTGGGCAAACTGACTACCAACCTGCAACGCTGGACAGACAGCATCCCGCAGGAAAAAGTATACCTGCACACCGACAAGCCTTACTATGCCTTGGGCGATACCATCTGGTTTAAAGGCTACCTGACCATCGGTTCGCGGCATCAACTATCGGCCTTAAGCGGAGCTATGTATGTGGAGCTGATCAATGAGCGGGATTCCTTGTTACAACAGCTTAAGCTACCGGTTACCTCGGGCATGGTTATGGGCGATTTTATTTTGAAGGACGATTACCACCAGGGCAGTTACCGTATCCGCGCTTACACGCAATGGATGCGTAATGCAGGCGAGGACTATTTTTATGACCATACTTTTTTGGTAGGGGATATCGCCGGCGGTGACATTGTCGCTAAGGCTGATTTCAGTTACCGGGATAACAAGGGCAAGCAGGTACTTACTGCCCTGCTTAATTATACCAATGATGCAGGCAAGGCTTTAGGCGAAAAGGATGTACGCTATGAGATCTGGGTAAACCACAAAGCCCTATGGCAGCAAAATAGCCAAACCGATGCACTGGGCAATTTACGAATTGCGATTCCCGATGATATTAAACAGCATCCTGAAGGTGCTTATATCCACACCATTTTACAGGGCAGCGACAAATACCCAGTATCTCGTGATTTCCCGGTTAAGGCTACCCTGTCGCAAAGCGATGTGCAATTCTTTCCCGAAAGCGGCAACCTGGTTAATGGCAGCAACTCAAGGATAGCCTTTAAGGCGGTAGATGTTGACGGACTCGGTATAAACGTCAAGGGCAATATCACGGATGATGATAACAAAGAAGTAGCTAAAATAGAAACCCTGCATGCCGGCATGGGTAGTTTTTTATTGAGGCCAATTGCCGGTAAAATTTATAAAGCCAATATTATTTTTGATGATGGCAGTACCAAAACTTTTGCTTTACCGCAGGCGGCAGATCGAGGATATGTGCTTAGTATATATCAACCCAATAAAGACAGTGTTTTACTCAGGATACAGGCATCGGCATCTTTATTGCAGTCGCAGGTTAATATAATTGCCCATATAAATGGTGAGATCGTTTTTTCGTCTCCGATAAAAATAGAAAAGCCTATTACTTCTATCTGGCTTGGTAAACAATCATTCCCCACTGGTATTGCTCAATTTACTTTGTTTAACAGTTCGGGCGAACCTTTGAACGAGCGTATTGCTTTTATCCGCAGCAATGATCAGCTGTCTCTGGACATAAAAACTGCAAAGGCTAGCTATAAGAGCAAGGAGCGTATCCAGGTTAAATTAACAGCAAAAAACAGCAAGGGCCAGCCCACATTCGGTAATTTTTCGGTGTCAGTGATCGACGAAAGTAAAGTACCTTTTGATGAAAACAAAGAAAGCACTATTTTTTCAAACCTGTTGCTCACTTCTGATCTGAAAGGCTATGTAGAACAACCTAACTATTACTTCGCCAACAAAAGTGTGGAGGTTGACAAAGCCCTGGATAACCTGATGCTTACCCAAGGATACCGCCGCTTTAGCTGGAAAGAGCTGAACAGCCCGGTTGATAATCAACCCGCATTCCCAGTTGAAGGATTGGGGATGGTTATTTCGGGCAAGGTAGTTACTTTAAATAATAAACCTGCTCCGGTTGCAGACGCTAATGTCAGCTTAATATCGCTAAAAGCCAAACTGCTTAAAAGAGCCACCGCAGGTGCTGATGGCCGGTTTAGTTTTGAACCCATGTTTGCCACCGATAGCATTAAATTTGCTATTGAAGCTCGGACTAATAAAGGCAGCGATAAGGTTAAGCTGATATTGGATAGTATCCCCGGAATAAAAATTAATCCCAACCCAAACCCGGCCGATTTGAGCCTGAATATTCACAGCACTTTGCAGCAGTTTTTAGAAAGTGGTAAAAAGGAAGATGATATTTATGAAAGATTGGGTATGCTGGATAAAGTACATCGGCTGAAAGAAGTAAAGATAAGGGCTAAAAAACCAGAGCCTAAACAGGCTATTGCTATGCAAGGTATTTTTCAAGTCCCTGAAGAGTCCGTTGACAAAGTTTACAAAATACCTCAACCTGAATTATGTGCTAATTTGGGTATTTGTTTACAGGGGGCACTACCACGCATTGTTTTTGTTCAAACAACAATCTCCAAAGGCTCATACAGGCGTTTGTTTCTCAATTATCCTAAGTATCGTGATAGTCAAAAGCTGACAGATGTAAATATCATAATCGATGGTATAAAGATTTTTGACCCTATTGAAAAGGGCGAGATCTTTAATGATGGCACATTGGATGCTACCGACATTATTAAAATAGAAGTTGTAGATGCTAACCTGGCATTAAAAGCCATATTAGGCGGCCCTACTATCTTGATCTTCACCAATCGAGGCATGATTAAAAAGTTCTACAATCCATCCATGATAAACCTTACCCCCAAAGGCTTTAACAAGGTGCGCGAATTTTACTCGCCGCATTATGACCACCCCGGCAATGCCACAAAAATGCCCGACCTGCGTACCACCATCTACTGGAACCCCTATTTAAAAACCGATACATCAGGAAATTGCACTTTTAACTTTTTCAATGCCGACGGGCCCGGCACCTATAAAGTAGCTGTGGAGGGCATCAATGCCGACGGCGAGCTGGGCAGGCAGGTGTTCAGATATACGATAGATGGAGAACAAGCCGCAGCCAATCAGGCCTTTCTGTTGCCATCTACCGATAAAAACCTGACCCGCATTACTGCACCGCTGGATAGCTTTAACAAACGCCTGCCGATTGAGAAGCTTTACCTCCATACCGACAAGCCCTATTACAATATTGGCGATACCTTATGGTTTAAGAGTTACCTGCTTGACGGCGTAAACTTAACCGCCTCCCGCCAAAGCGGCATATTATATGTCGAACTGGATGACGATAGCACAAACGTGGTGCGCCGAATAAGCATCCCCGTCAAAGATGGAATTGGATGGGGGCAAATACCGTTAAAGCCGGTCATGTTTAAAGAAGGCGGGTACACCCTGCGGGCCTACACCAACTGGATGCAGAACTTTGGCGGCGACTATATGTTTACGCAGCGTTTTTATCTGGGTATCCCTTCTACAAAAAGCTGGCTGGTAAACTCGTCCGTTAAAATGCAGAAGGCCGGTAATAAAGATCAGTTGCAGGCTAATCTTAAATTAACCCGGGCTGATGATCCTACCCGGGCAGTAGCCTATCAAAAGGTTGAGGTTAAGGTTTACGACGAATGGCATTATCTTTCAAAACAGGAAATGCAAACCGGTGCCGACGGCAGCCTGAACATCAGTCAGGAACTGAACAGCAAATCAGACAGGCGGCGCATTCGCCTACAAATTACCAGCTTGAATAAAGACGATGGGTATATGATAACGCAGGTACCGCTTATGGTTAATCGCCTCCAAAATATCGATGTACAATTTCTGCCCGAAGGCGGCAACCTGGTAGCGGGCCTTAAATCGGTGGTTGGGTTTAAAGCAATTGTCGAAGATGGCCGGGGCATTGCTGTAGCGGGCGGGATCTATGACAGTAAAAACAATAAGATAGCCTCATTTATGCCGCTTCATCAAGGCATGGGCACCTTTGAATTTACCCCACAGGCCGGCGAGACCTACAGGGCGCAAATAAGCGAACCGGTAGCTAAGGCATTTGAGTTGCCTAAAATTCAATCGGCAGGTACGGTAATGCATATTGATAACCCCGAAAAAGGTGACAGCGTGAAGATTGAAATTGCCGGCACCCAATCATTGCCTGCCGATAGTGCCTGCTATTTGACAGGGATGTCCAGGGGTGTGGTTTACTATTCGCAAAAAGTTAACCTGAATAACCCTATCCTTACGGTGGCAAAGAACCAGTTCCCAACAGGCATCGCAAGGTTTACCTTCTTTAAGGGCCGTATCCCGATTAATGAACGGGCCGTGTTTATTGACAATAACGACGCACTGAACATCAGCATCAAACCTAACAAAGACAGATATTTTAAGCGCGACAGCGTGGGATTAGAGATAAACGTAAAAGACAAAAGTGGCATGCCGGTGCAGGGTAGTTTCTCCCTGGCGGTAACTGATGATTCTCAGGTTAAACCTGACAGCATGGACAACAACGGCATAGCTGCCAGTCTGCTGCTCAGATCAGACCTGAAAGGAGAAATTGAAAACCCGGGCTATTACGTCACCCGTAAAGATAAATACGCGTGGCAGGCGCTGGACAACCTGATGCTGACACAGGGATGGACGGGATATGATTGGAAAGATATCTTTGCCCCTGCCAAACCTGTGAAATTTAAGGCGGAACAACCGTACATAATACGTGGCAGGGCCAGCAACGCGGTCAACAAACCGCTTGCAAACAGTATCGTAAGGATAACGTCGCTGCGGCCGGTATTTTCGGACGAGACTACCACAGACGTAAATGGCCTTTTTGAATTTAAAAACCTGCCCCGCATTGACAGCGGCGCCTATTTGCTGCAAGCTATTAATGGCAAGGGAAAGGTGAAAAACTTTGGTGACGTATCGGTTGATCGTTTTCAATCAGTAATAGCGCCAGAGGCGGCCAAAATCCTGTCAACGCCCTGGTACGTTAACACGGATACTGTGCAATTAAATTACGTTAAGCGTAAAGCGGCCTTAGGTAAAGACGATTTTGAGCTAACCGGCCGGGTATTGGAAGAGGTGAAGATCAACTCAACCAAAATTATTCCACAATCGCGGAATGTTTTCGGGCCTGGCGGCTCGGATCTGGTGTTTGATAAGAAAGATATTAAGGAATCGGGCGCTGTTAATCTATATGAATTGCTTGCTCAAAAGTTACCCGGGTTTAAAGTAATTGGCTCATATTGGGTTATATTAATGAAACATGACGATGTTATTCGTGAAGAGATTATACCTATACTGGAGTTTAATGGCTATTCTATAGACCTGCGAATAGATGGATGGCCATTGCCGCTTGATATAGATTTACCGCAGCCGATAGACTCAATACCAGCAGTACGTGCTGATGATATTAAAGATGTGGCAGCGTTCCCCATCAATGCGCCCGGTCGTGCCAAATTAGTATGGTTTCAGAACTCAAGTGATGTAATAGATGAATTAAGCCGAATACACATCCAAGGACTTATAGGCCTTGAGGTTGCATATAGCAATAGGAATACAAACCGGGCAGGCCATATGGATTATGACTGGGCACATGTTGAGCTTACCACCCAAAGCGGCGCAGGCTGGTACAGGCCTACACCTCCGGCTACTGCAAAATACCAGCCGATCCCATTGGCAAGCCCTAAGTTATTTTATAGCCCAAAGTACAATATGGAATCGCCTGTGAAAGTAGCTGATTACCGCTCAACCATATTTTGGGAGCCTGACATCACTACTGACCGGAACGGCAAAGCGCGTGTATCTTTTTATACATCTGATATTAATGGCAAATACACCATAAAAATTGCAGGCTTAGACAGCCAGGGCGGTTTGGGTGATGGAGCTTTTAAGATTAACAATAAACCATAAAAAATAATTGCAATCGATTGCAATTATTAACGGATAATGATTACTTTGGTAAAAGTTTAATAAAATTAAGCTGTTAACCAATTTATCATGAACCTGAGACGAAACCTTTTGGCGCTGGCGCTGACATGCGCGGCTAGCCCTTTGTTTGCGCAACAAAAAAACGATTTAAAGCTTTGGTACGACACGCCATCGGGCTCAGTGTGGGAGCGCGCAATGCCTATAGGTAATGGCCGCCTGGCAGGTATGGTATATGGTAATCCGGCCCGCGAAACCATTCAGCTTAATGAAGCCACATTGTGGAGCGGCGGCCCCAGCCGGAATGATGACGATCAGGCTTTATCAGTTTTAAAGGAGGTGCAGCGCCTTATCTTTGAAAATAAACGCAAAGAAGCAGCGGCCCTGGCCTCTAAAAAAATGATGACCAGTAAGGATAACGGCATGTGCTATCAGCCGGTTGGTAATCTTTATCTTAACTTCCCCGGGCATGAGCAGTACCAAAACTATCACCGCGATTTGGACCTTGCCAAAGCAATTACTACTACTACTTATACTGTTGATGGCGTAACTTACAAACGCGAGACTTTTGCATCAAACGCCAATCAGGTTATTGTGGTGCATCTGTCGGCAAGCAAGCCGGGAAGTCTTAATTTTTCGGCAGCGATGTCAAGTCCGCAGAAATCAAGCGTAATCACCAAAGGCAAAGACGAATTAGTATTGTCGGGCATATCAGGTAACCGCGACGGCATTAAAGGTCAGGATAAATTCCAGGCGCTGGTAAGGGTTAAGTTAGATGGCGGCGATGTGTCGGCATCCGATACTTCAGTTAATGTGTCTAAAGCAAATGCGGTCACGCTGTTTATATCTATCGCCACAAATTTTGTGAAGTATGACGATATCAGTGCCGATGAAGCAGCCCGGGCCGGTAATTATTTAAACAAAGCCTGGCCTATCCCTTATGCAACGTTGGTAAAGAACCACGTTGCAGCCTATCAAAAATATTTTAACCGCGTTAAGCTGGATCTGGGTGTTACAGACGCAGCTAAAAATCCAACAGACAAGCGTATAGCCGATTTTGCAACCGGCAATGATCCGCAATTGGTGGAGCTGTATTTTCAGTTTGGACGGTATCTGCTGATCTCTTCGTCGCAACCGGGCGGCCAACCGGCCAACCTGCAAGGCATCTGGAATAAAGAAATGAGCCCGCCATGGGGTAGTAAATATACCATCAATATTAATACTGAAATGAACTACTGGCCGGCTGAGGAAACTAACCTTGCCGAAATGCACGAGCCATTAGTACAAATGGTGAAGGATCTTTCAGTAACCGGCCAACAAACTGCCAAAACCATGTACGGCGTGGGCGGCTGGGTGGCACACCACAACACCGACTTGTGGCGCATTACCGGCCCGGTGGATGCTATCTACTCAGGCCTGTGGCCGTCAGGTGGCGTATGGCTAAGCACCCAGCTTTGGGACCGCTATATGTATAACGGCAATAAAGCTTATCTGAGAACCGTGTATCCGGCAATACGGGGCGCAGCACAATTTTTTCTTGAGGATTTAATTGAAGAGCCCGGACACCATTGGTTAGTTATCAGCCCATCAGTATCGCCCGAAAACAATCCGCAGGCATATGGCGGCGGCATTGCCATTGACGCCGGCGTAACCATGGATAATCAGCTGGCTTTCGATATTTTCAGTGAGGTAATGTCAGCAGCCAAAATACTAGGTATCGACCAGGAATTTGCCGCCAAACTGAAAGCGGCGCGCGACAGGCTGCCGCCTATGCAGATAGGCCAGCATAGCCAGCTGCAGGAGTGGCTGCATGATCTGGACAGCCCGAATGATCATAACCGACACGTATCGCATTTGTATGGTTTGTATCCTAGCAACCAGATATCAGCCTACCGCACACCT
Source organism: Mucilaginibacter panaciglaebae (assembly GCF_039539265.1). NCBI lineage: Bacteria > Pseudomonadati > Bacteroidota > Sphingobacteriia > Sphingobacteriales > Sphingobacteriaceae > Mucilaginibacter > Mucilaginibacter panaciglaebae. The sequence goes on along the minus strand of NZ_BAABCV010000005.1, from coordinate 136,668 downwards.
GAGCTGTTTGATGCGGCGCGTACTTCGCTCATCTATCGTACCGATGTATCCACCGGCTGGTCGATGGGGTGGAAAGTGAATTTGTGGGCAAGACTGCTGGACGGCAATCACGCCTACAAATTAATACAAAACCAATTGACGCCAACCGGCAAAAATCATGGCAGCTCAAACAATGGCGGCGGAACTTATCCAAATATGTTTGATGCGCATCCGCCGTTTCAGATCGACGGCAACTTTGGCTGCACGGCCGGTATCAGCGAAATGCTTATGCAAAGTGCCGATGGTGCACTAAACCTGTTGCCAGCCCTGCCCGATGCCTGGCCTGCAGGAAGTGTGAGTGGCCTGCGCGCTCGCGGCGGGTTTGAAATTGTAAGTATGAAGTGGAATAACGGCAAACTGAGTGAGGTAAAAATCAAATCGACCATAGGCGGTAATTGCCGCCTGCGCGTACCTAACCGCCTAAAACTGACCAGCGGCACTATCAAAACAGCTAAAGGCGCCAACAGCAACTTCTTTTATCAAAATGAAGAAACGGCTAAGCCTATCATCTCAGAAAAAGCACAATTGAAACCTACCGGAGAAAAGCCGACACTATTGTATGATTTTAATACGGTAGCGGGTAAAACTTACACGATTATAGGAATTTAGAGATAAGGAAGGATTAGATTGGAGGAGAGGCATTGTGCTTCTCCTGTTAGATATTAAAAAAGCCATGTCGCGGATAGGAGCAGAAACATGCGGAAATTGCAAAGCGGGAGACGCGAAACATCGCGTCTCTAGATAAAACGCACAGTAGAAACGCAACATCTTGCGTCTCCGGTTAGACAATCAAGAGATCTTAAAAAGAAAGAGCGCCCGTATATCGCGGAGCGCTCTTTCTTTTTAATAATATCTAATCAACTAAGCTTTTATTTGGGCCCATAGGTCACTATCGGGATGATCATCTCTTCTAACGAGATGCCGCCATGCTGAAAGGTTTCATTATAGAAATTCACAAAATGATTATAGTTATTTGGGTATACAAAGAAGGTATCCTCTTTAGCAAAGACAAAGCTTGAGCTTACGTGCAATTTCGGCAGCATCGCATCGTGCGGATTGCGTACGTGAAATACATCCTTGGCATTAAAATTCAAGTTACGGCCCTGTTTGTAACGCAGATTGGTGTTAGTATTACGGTCGCCTATGATCTTACTTGGTTTTTTAACGCGGATAGTACCATGGTCAGTGGTGATAATTACACGCACTTGTTTAGTAGCCAGGAATTTCAACAGATCCATCAAAGGCGAGTGTTCAAACCAAGACAGCGTTAATGAACGATATGCCGCATCATCGCTGGCCAGCTCACGGATCATTTGCATATCCGTCCGCGCATGCGAAAGCATATCTACGAAGTTATAGACCACAATGTTCAGATCGTTTTTCATCAGGTTGCTTACCGAGTCATTCAGTGCGCGCCCCTCGTCAATGTTAAGTATTTTGGTATACGAGTGCTTGCATTCCTTACGATAAACACGGCTTATCTGGTCGGCAGCAAAATCGGCCTCAAATAAGTTTTTTCCACCCTCATCCTCATCATTCTGCCACATATCCGGATAGCGTTTTTCCATTTCTGTAGGCATCAGGCCCGAGAAGATGGCGTTCCGCGCATACTGGGTAGCGGTAGGCAAAATGCTGTAGTAAGTATCCTCCTCTTCTAACTTAAAATATTGGGATATGATAGGGTTGATGATCTTAAACTGATCGTAACGCAGGTTATCAATCAATATAAAGAATACCGGCACATTACTTTCCAGTTTCGGGAATACCTTCTTTTTAAACAGTTGCGGAGAAATGGTCGGTGCATTATCCGGATCTTTCAGCCAGTTCAGATAATTCTTCTCTACAAACTTGCAGAACTGTGTGTTTGCCTCAGCCTTTTGCAAGGTAAGGATCTCGTGCATACCCGCATCTTCCAGCTGCTGTAGTTCAAGTTCCCAGTATATCAGCTTTTTATAAACATCAACCCATTCCTGGAAATTCAGCGCATCATTTAACGTGATACCTAAGTTCCTGAAATCCTGCTGATAAGCCATGGTGGTTTTTTCAGTTACCAGGCGTTTATTCTCGGTTAGTTTTTTTATGGTAGACAAGATCTGCTTCGGGTGTACCGGCTTGATCAGGTAATCACCAATTTTAGCACCTATGGCGTCCTCCATCAGGTATTCTTCCTCGTTCTTGGTAATCATCACAATAGGCACATCGTTATTGATGTTTTTGATCTGTGCCAATGTTTCAATACCAGTTAACCCGGGCATATTTTCATCCAGAAATACCAGGTCGAAGTAGTTACTTTTAAAAGATTCTACAGCGTCATTTCCGTTGGTTACAGTTGTCACCTTGTAACCTTTTTCGTTCAAGAAAAGTATATGTGGTTTTAGCAGGTCAATTTCATCATCAGCCCACAGTATTGTCGTATCCTGCATAATATTTGATAATATTCAATAAATAAATGTCGTTCAGTAAGTCAGGCTGTTAAAGCATAATTCAGACCAAACATAGGCATATAACCCCAAAGCCTGACATTTGTTATGCTTTATGGCATAGTATTAACAAAAATTAACAATTAGCAGGTACAACATATGTCATAATTTAGGACTTTTGCAGCGTATAAACTACACATTGAATAAAAAGAAAATTATAAACGACCCGGTTTACGGATTTATCAGTATACCAACCGAGTTGGTGTTCGATTTGATTGAACACCCTTACTTTCAGCGCCTGCGGTATATCAAGCAATTGGGCATGACCCACCTGGTATATCCGGGTGCGCTGCATACGCGTTTTCATCATGCCCTGGGTGCTATGCACCTCATGAAGATGAGCATTGAAACGCTGCGCGCAAAAGGCCATGAAATCACTACTGACGAAGAAGAAGCCCTAACCATCGCCATTTTATTGCATGATGTTGGTCACGGCCCGTTCTCGCACGCGTTGGAACATACCATTGTTAAAGGCGTATCGCACGAGGATATTTCTATCCTGTTGATGGATAAGCTGAATGAAGAGTTTGATGGCCGGTTAACCAAAGCTATCAGCGTTTTCAGAAACACTTATGTTAAAAAATTCCTGCATGAATTAGTATCCAGCCAGTTGGATATGGACCGCCTGGATTACCTGAATCGTGATAGCTTTTTTACAGGCGTATCTGAAGGCGTGGTGAGTTATGACCGCATTATCAAAATGCTGAATGTAAAGGATGATCACATTGTCATTGAGGAAAAAGGCATTTATTCGGTCGAAAAATTTATCATAGCCCGCAGGCTGATGTATTGGCAGGTATATCTGCACAAAACGGTGATAGCTGCCGAGCAACTGTTGGTGAAAATTCTGGAGCGTGCACGCCAAATGGTTTTACGGGGCGAGAAACTTTTTGCTACACCCTCGCTCGGTCATTTTTTAAATCATACGCTTACGAGCGAAGTGTTTATTAAAGACGGCCACTTAGAGATCTTTACGCATTTGGATGATACAGATATACTATCGGCGGTAAAAGTCTGGGCTTTGAGCGACGACTTTGTGCTATCTACCCTGTGCAACAATTTTGTGCATCGCAAATTACCGCATGTAGAGATAACTAATGAACCGGCCGACCAAAAACAGGTTGAAGAGCTGGGTAAATTAGCCATGAACAGATACGGCATTGCGGCTGATGAGATTGGTTATTTTGTATTTACCGACTCCATAAAAAACAATGCCTACCGCGTTGGCGACGGCAATATCGGTATACTGATGAAGGATGGAAGCGTTAAAGATATAGCCACAGCCAGCGACTATTCAAACCTGGAGGCGCTTGCTAAAACGGTTGAAAAACATATACTTTGTTACAGTAAAGATTTGGGGTTTAGTGATTAGTTGATCAGAGATTAGAGGGTTCGTTGCCCACTTTCGTAACAAAAACCATTTTACTAATCTCTAATTAACCAATCTCTAATCGCTGATAATATAATTTTAACATTAAATTTGCCCCAATGCAATTTACGGCACAGCAAATAGCTTCAATACTAAATGGAACCGTCGAGGGCGACTCGTCAGTGGCGGTTAGCGCATTAGCCAAGATAGAGGAAGCGGGCACTGGCTCGCTGTCTTTTCTGGCCAATCCCAAGTATGAGCAATATCTTTACAGCACCGATGCATCTATTGTTATTGTAAATAACAGTCAGGTGTTGGCAAGTCCTGTTAAAGCTACCTTAATACGCGTTGAAGATGCTTATAGCGCCTTTTCAGTACTATTAGAAGCCTACAATACTATCAAGTTGGATAAAAGCGGCATTGAGCAGCCTTGTTTTATCCACCCGACCGCGCAAATTGGCGAGAATGTTTACATTGGTGCTTTCTCCTATATTGGACCAGGGGTAAAAGTTGGTGACAAAAGCAAGATCTACCCAAACAGCTATATAGGCGACAATGCGACGCTGGGTAAAAACGTAACCCTGTTTTCGGGTGTTAAGGTGTACTTTGACTGCGCGCTGGGCGACAACGTAATTGTGCACTCGGGCGCCGTGATTGGCAGCGATGGCTTTGGCTTTGCCCCTACTGCTGACGGCACCTACAAAAAGATAGCTCAAATAGGCAATGTTATTTTAGAGGACGATGTCGAGGTAGGGTCAAATACAACTGTCGACCGCGCAACGATGGGGTCAACTATCATCCGTAAGGGTGCAAAGATTGACAACCTGGTGCAAATTGCACATAATGTAGAAGTTGGTGCAAATACCGTTATTGCTGCGCAGACCGGCATATCGGGCAGCACCAAAATAGGAGAACGTGTAATGATGGGCGGCCAGGTTGGTATTGCCGGTCATTTAAGCGTCGCTAATGGAAGCCAATTTTCGGCCAGAGCCGGCATTAATAGTTCAATCAAACAAGAAGGACAAGCCTGGGGTGGCGGACCGCATATGCCTTATAAAGACTACCTGCGGGCATACGCTAAACTACGGCAGCTGCCCGAGTTGGACAAGAGGGTTTACGAACTCGAAAAAATCATCAAAGAATTAAAAAAAGACTAACGTTTATTATCACTTTCACCAGAAACCACAAGTGAAACTAATGAACGAATGAGCATAGTATGAACATCAAACAAAGAACTATTAAGGCACCCGTCTCTATTTCAGGCTCGGGTTTGCATACAGGCGAAAAGGTTACCATGACCTTCAATCCGGCACCCGAAAACCATGGCTATAAATTCAGAAGGATTGATATAGCCGGAATGCCTGTTATTGATGCCGATGTAGATAACGTTACAGATACATCACGCGGAACTACTATCTCGCAAAACGGCGCCAGCGTTAGTACCATAGAGCATGTATTGGCCGCATTAGTGGGCCTGGAGATAGACAATGTGCTTATTGATATGGATGGCCCCGAAACACCGATTATGGATGGAAGCTCGATACAATTTGTTGAAGCATTAACACAGGTTGGCTCCACTGACCAGGAAGCCGACCGCGAATATTATCATATTCCCTATAACATCCATTATTCTGAACCCGACCGTAAAGTAGAAATGGTAGCCATGCCTCTGGACGATGACTATCGCTTTACTTGCATGGTTGATTACAATTCGCAGGTTTTGGGGAGTCAGCATGCCAGTATATCGTCGATAACCGAGTTTGTTGACAGCATTGCTTCATGCCGCACGTTCTGCTTTCTGCATGAGTTGGAAATGCTGTTAAAACATGACCTGATCAAGGGCGGCGATCTGAATAACGCTATTGTTGTAGTTGACAAAAAAGTAGACGAGGAAGAGCTGAACCATCTGGCTAAACTGTTTAACCGTAAGGATATCAAAGTTGCACCGCAAGGGATTTTAAATAACATCGAACTACGCCATCAAAACGAGCCTGCCCGCCATAAATTATTAGATATGATTGGCGATCTGGCGCTGGTTGGCGTACCATTGCGCGGTCACATTATGGCAGCCAGACCGGGCCATGCGGCAAACGTAGCTTTTGCTAAAAAGATCAAAACGCTGATAAAAAAAGAACGCAGCCGTAAACACTTTAAGGTGTACGACCCAACCATGAAGCCGGTTTATGATACCGAACAGATCATGAAAATATTACCGCATCGTTATCCTATGCTGATGGTCGATAAGATATTGGAACTAACCAAAAGCCATGTGGTGGGTCTGAAAAATGTCACAATGAATGAAGGCATCTTCCAGGGACATTTCCCCGGAACGCCTTTATTTCCAGGTGTTTTGCAAATTGAGGCAATGGCCCAAACCGGTGGTATATTGGTGCTGAATACGGTACCTGATCCTGAAAATTATATAACGTTATTTCTTAAGATCGAGAATGCCCGCTTTAAAGATAAAGTAGTGCCAGGCGACACCATTATATTCCATTGCAATTTGCTTGCACCTATACGCCGTGGAATAGCACAAATGAAAGGTGTAGGCGTGGTAGGCGAGCGCGTAGTTGTTGAGGCCGAACTGATGGCACAAATTGTTAAACAAACAAAAACTGAAGAAGCATGATCCAGCCTCTAGCATACATACATCCGCAGGCTAAAATAGCCGATAACGTGGTGATCGAACCATTTGTTACCATCCACAAGGATGTTGAAATTGGCGAGGGCACCTGGATAGGTTCAAACTCTGTAATTATGGACGGTGCCCGCATTGGTAAAAACTGCCGTATTTTTCCAGGCGCTGTAGTATCGGCACCGCCTCAGGATTTGAAATACAAGGGCGAGCCAAGTACGGTAACGGTTGGCGATAATACCGTGATCCGCGAATGCGTAACCCTTAACCGCGGCACCGCCTTAGATAAAAACACCACAACCATAGGCAGCAACTGCCTGCTGATGGCTTACGTACACGTGGCACATGATTGTGTGATTGGTGATAACGTTATTGTAGCCAACTCGGTACAACTGGCCGGCCATATTAATGTATACGATTTTGCTTTCATTGGCGGCGGGTCTTTAGTACATCAGTTTGTTGAGATAGGTGCACACTGCATGATCTCAGGTGGATCATTGGTTCGTAAAGACGTACCACCATATACCAAAGCCGGGCGTGAACCTGTATCTTATATTGGTATTAACTCGGTAGGGTTACGCCGTCGTGGTTTTACCAATGAAAAAATTGCCGAGATACAGGAAATTTACCGTGTCATTTTCCTGAAAAAATATAATATTACCAAAGCACTCGACATTATTGAAGCCGAGTTTAACCCAACTATTGAACGCGACGAGATCATCAATTTTGTGCAGAACTCGCAACGCGGCATCATGAAAGGGTTTGGGAATTCATAGTTCTAAGTCCATAGCTCATAGTCGATAGTCCATAATTAAGGGGTATTGTAGCTATGGACTATGGTTTATCGACCATTGACCAAATAAACGCCATGCAAATCACCCTTAAAAATATAGGCCGTCGCTTTAACCGCGACTGGATTTTCAACGGGGTTGATTATACATTTAATCAGGGCGAAACTTATGCCATATTGGGTTCTAACGGATCAGGAAAATCTACTTTATTAGCTATTCTGAATGGTAGTTTGGCGCCGTCAATGGGTGAGATTGTGTATACCGGCAATGGCACTCCAATAGAAGTAAGCGAGGTATACAATTACCTGAGCCTTGCGGCACCATATCTTGAGTTGATCGAGGAATTTTCATTAAGCGAAATGATCGATTTCCATTTCAAGTTTAAAAACTATAAACCGGGAATAGACAAAGCCGCTATCCTTGACCTTCTTAATTTGCCCGGAAATGCCAATAAGTTGATCAGATATTTTTCGTCGGGAATGAAACAAAGGCTAAAGCTGGCATTGGCCTTTTGTACAGATACACCTATTCTGATGCTGGACGAACCAACCTCCAATCTGGATGCACAAGGAGTGGAATGGTATATCAACCTGGTACAGCAATTCGCAACAGGCCGGCTTACCGTTATTTGCTCCAATCAAGCGCATGAATATAGCTTCTGCCAGCATACGCTAAGCATAACCGACTACAAAAATCAGGTTTAGCTAAATATAGCTTTTAAACGTGCTTGCGCGCTGTGGTTAATCTGCCCGGTAATCAACAGTAATCCGCCATAAAAAACTATTGCTACGGGTATAACAAGCCAGTTATCGGCGGTTATCGATCGCGCTCCTAATCCGGCCACAACGGCGCAGATGGTACAGGTGAGTACCGGCTGCCATACACCCTGTAAACCGGCAATATTATTTCTATCCAGATAAAAGATGATCTGCGCTATACACGCCAACAAAAAAGCTATTGCGGCGCCTTCATTTTGAAAGAGTGGGATTAATATTATATCGCCCAAAACATTTACTGCCAGCGTGATAATAAAAGCGTGGAGTATCATTTTCATTCTGCCCTGCGCAAAGAACATCGTCCATAAAAAATTTTCGAGATAAAGTAGTGGCAAGCATAGCGACAGAAAGAATATCACATGTTGGTTTACCGCACCATATTTTCCATGCGTTACCCAGTCTATAACGGGGCTCCAATAAATATTGATCAATAGTACTGACAGGCCCGCTATGATAGCTTCTGTACTCATTAAAAATTTCATTCCATTGATATTGATATCGCCTTGTTTAAACATTTTGGTGAATCGCGGTATCAGCAACGGCGCAACGGCCGATAGCGGCAACAAGGCTATTTCAAACACCTTATAGGCAAAGCTGTATTCCGCCAATTTAATAGCAGACAGCATGATACCAATAAATATCCAATCGAAACGTGCAAGCGACGAAGTAATGATCACTACGCCGATTTGCGGTAATGCCTCTTTAACCAGTTCGAAATACTTTCTCTTATTCCACTTTAGTGTTATCAGTATGCCAGCCCAACGTTTGAATAAGATCAACCCTATTACAAACTCTAAGATATCTCCGGCGATGAAAACAGCTACAACGGTGCTAAGACTAAACCTATGCACCAACAGGCAAACCAACAAGCATGCGCATCGCACAAAGTTAGATATTACTGATAGCCATGCCATCAGCTTAAACTTCTCTAATCCGTTAGCAGCTTGTTTGTAAGGTGTCGAAAAATAGATCATCAACTTGCCGATACCTACGAGCAGCAGTAATTGATAAATTGAAGTGTTGTTGGGGATGAAAGTATAGCCGGCTAAGAGCATGCTATACAAAATAATGCCGGTTATGAGGGTGTGAATGATATACAACGAAAGCGCAGATTGCCGGTCATCATCCGCAGCAATTTTTTTGACGATGAGTTGGTCGATACCACAGGAGAGAACATTAAAAGCAGCAAGCAAAATAGCCAGCACCAGGTTGAGGCGGCCAAAATCTGCTTTACTTAAACCGGTTGAAAGCACATAAAAAATAACTAAACCGAAAATATTGTTAGCTACCAGCTGCAGCGCATTCGCAGAAAAATTTTTTAAGTGACCCGCGGCCTTCATAAGACTTGAAGTTAATACTCCACAGCCAGTTCAGGCCTAAGGTATTTCTTTTTCTTTTGGCCGTTTTCTAACCTGAGCAGGTAGTGGTATTTCAGCCATTTGTTTTTATAAGTAATGAGGGCTATATCCAGGCCTTCTCTTCCATCTAAAAATCCCCCGTACAAAACATATGTCTTTACAAAGCTGAATATTGGTGATAGATACAGGTTTATAATATTAGCTTTTTTCCCATTGTTCAGATACTTCTCTGCGCTTAGGCGTGCGTAGAAAAGTGCTTTAGTATAGCATTCACGGTGGTCTTTTACCGAGTAATGATGCATATAGCCGTCCAATCGTTGCATTTGGGTGCCCTCGGGCAGTAACAACGTTTCATGCACATTAGAACTGCACCACTTAACCCGTGTACGGTTAAACAGGCGGATATGGTGATCTCGTCCCCAGGCGCCGTAACGTATTAGTTTTTTTCCAAAGTAAGATTTAAACCGAACGTCATAAACCACTGTCGGGTCATCTAATTTCAGGCTATGCAGAGAAAGTATCAGCTCCAGGTCGGCAATCTCATCAGCATCTAAGCTTAAAATCCAATTGTACTTAGCCAGCACGATACCTTTATTTTTATTGGCTCCATAACCGTCCCAATTACACTGGTAAAAGCGGCAGCCCTGAGTAATAGCAATATTGCTGGTCTCGTCGGTACTATAATTATCTATAATAATAATATCGTCAGTGATCAATTTTGCAGCTGCAATACACTCGCCTATTGCTTCAGCCTCATTTTTGGTTATAATAACTATTGATAATGGAACCATTTTAGTATCGTTATTCTTGTTTTATCACAGGTGTTTACCTGAAACACGAACCACAATACTAAAAGGTTGCCTATGCTTTTAAAATTTACATAGTCAGCGCCATTTTTTTATTATATACAATTCGATTTTTTTAAATAAATTTATTGATCAGGGCAACCTTTCATTGTTAATTAACGTGATGCTAATAATTAACGGATAAAGTCACCCAGGCAACTATTATTAACCCAATGGGCGAAAAAGAGTTACACCAACTGATTAATGGCTGTTTAAAACAGGACAGGAAATGTCAGAAAATGCTGTATAAAGCATTTTACGGCTTCTCTATGGCTATCTGTTTACGCTATGCCGGCGATAGGGATGAAGCAGCCGAGGTGATGAACCAGGGATTTTTTAAGGTGTTCACTAAAATAGAATCGTATGACACATCGCGGCCGTTTAAAGCCTGGCTGGGTCGGATTATGACTAATGTGTCGATTGATTATTATAGGGCAAACCTTAAAATGGCTTATACCGAAGATCTGGAACAAGCAGAGCATGTTTATGACTCAAGTGTAGCCACAGATAATAATTTAAATTATAATGATCTGCTGGCTATGGTACAAAAGCTGCCGCAGGGGTACCGCACGGTATTTAACCTGTTTGCCATAGACGGCTACTCGCATGAGGAGATTGCCGAAATGCTGAACATCAACATCGGCACCTCAAAATCAAATCTGTTTAAAGCGAGGCAAAAATTAAAGCAGATGATCCTGGATGCAGATCAATCCGGTAATTATTCAAACGGCGTGGGTTTTACACCTGTGATGGCTATCAATGCGGCCAGCGTTTCGCCGGTATTTTATAGTAATAAAGGTATTAGGGAATGAAAAAAGAACAGAGCATAGATGATATCTTCAAACACAGTCTTCAGGACCCGGTTAATGAACCGGCGTTCAGAGAAAGTGATTGGGATAACTTCGAGAACATGCTTGAACAGGGGAAGCATCGTGGGAAGGTTTTCTGGCTGCCTGTTTTGGGCAGCGTTGCAGCAGTGTTGCTTGCATTTTTTGGCTGGTGGCTGTTTGCGCCGCAGGCTGATACTACAGTGCAAAATAAACAGCAGGTAGCTGTTAATAAAACAACAAGAGCACAAGCTCCTGCCGCTGCCACGCACCAGCAACAAGTAGTCGTAAACAGTCAACCCGCCGCGCATCCAACCCCATCATCAAATGCTAAGGCTGCAAACGCGCCGGCTATTGAAAAAAGCACCGCTCAACCAACCAGGGTGCAGCGGCAGTATTTAGCCGGCCTTAACAAAGCCAATGGCGCAGCATCGTCAAACGGTAAAAAGCAAAGGTTAGATGCACCTGCATTTAACAATAATTTGGCGGCCGACAGCACAAGGTCTTACCTGGCAATAGCACCTTTAAGCACCGGTGCAATTACTATCAATGACATATCAGGCGCAAATCCGGAGGTGTTGACTAAGCCGTCAAGAACGGGCATAAATGCGGTGGCTATTGCGTCGCCTGCACAGTCGGCAAAGACTAAAACCAGTATTGCTTTCAAGCCCCAATATGCATTAAGTGTACTGGCAGCTTCAGAGGTTAACGGCGTAGGCTCATTTCAATCTACCAGCCCGGGTACTAATGTCGGATTATTGTTTACAGTAGGCGTTAAGAAGTTCTTTGTCAGCACCGGCGCCACTTATTCAACCAAGCCATACTCTTTGCCATTTAGCGCGTATCATACCGCTTATAAATTTAGATATGACCCCCAGACTGTAACTGCAGACTGCCGGGTATTGGACATCCCGATAAACGTTGGCTATCAGTTGCTTAACAAATCGGGTAACAAGATTGGTATTGGTACAGGTATATCTTCATACATCATGATGCATGAAAGCTACAAGTATGACTATGGCGACACGCCATATCCAGGTCCGTCATCTTATGCGGTTAAGGGGAAGGGCAAATATTTTTTCAGCATCATGAACTTGCAGGCAAGTTATGAGCGCAAAGTGAACTCTAAAGTGGGTTTAAGTTTGACACCTTATTTAAAGTTACCATTGTCAGACATCGGCTATAGCCAGGTTAAGGTGCAAACCTTTGGTGTAGCGGTAGGGCTTAACTGGAACATTAATTCGCTAACAAAACCTAAGTAAAACATGAAACATATCAGTATTATTTTACTCGCCTGGATGAGCTTATTCCAGACGGGACAGGGACTTTACATGTGTAAGAATGCCGAGATCAGTCTCTTTTCAAGTGCTCCTATCGAAGATATAGCAGCTAAAACCAGCTCCGGGCAATCGGTTTATAACTCCGGTACCGGCGACCTGGTTTTCAGCGTAGCAATCAACACATTCAAGTTCCCAAAATCATTAATGCAAGAGCATTTTAACAGCGATTACCTGGAAAGCGATAAATACCCGCACGCGACATTTAAAGGTAAGATACAAGAGCACCCGGACCTGACTAAGAATGGCACTTATCCCATTACCGTTACCGGGGTGCTCGATGTACATAATGTAAAACAAAACCGTACCATACCGGGTACTCTGACTGTCAACAACGGCACCATCACCATGAAATCAGAATTTATGGTTAAATGCGTCGATCATCACATTGATATACCCCGACTGGTGTTTCACAACATCGCCGAAAGCATTAAAATGAATGTTACTGCCACCTATACGGCAGCCAAATAAGTTAAACACAATTATCACGACAATGAAAAAACACATCGTATTAGTAGCCGCACTTGCACTGACCATCGGTGCAAAGGCACAAGAAAAATCGGCAGCTGATTCTTTAATGAGCGCCATGAGTAAAGATGAAAAACCGGTCCCGGTAGCCATTTTTAAATCTTCCCGGCTGGTGCTGTCTCAAACTACCGAGATGGTTAAAAAAAATGAGTTTAATTTTCAGATCATTCACCGCTTTGGCGACATAGCCGGTGCTAATGGTGGTGGATCGACCGCATTTGGCATAGATAGGGTTAATGATGTTTTTTTTGGATTTGAATATGGCGTGAGCGACAACTTTAATGTCGACCTCGGGCGCAGTACCATAGGGCAATTAATACAGTTGGAATTAAAGTGGGCCTTAGTTCACCAAATATCCGATGGCAGCTCGCCACTGGCGGTTACCTTGTTGGGCGAGGCCGGTGCGCAGCCATACCAGGGCGCAACGTTTCCTACTTTTAGCAGCAGATTATCGTACTTTGCCCAGGTAATTATAGCGCATAAATTTGCTTCGGCTGTTTCCCTGCAGGTGGCACCAAGCTACCTTCGTCAAAACACCCCATTCCCGATAAGTCCTGCTAATAACGAGCAATCGTTTTTCTCATTGCAAGCCGCCGCGCGTATAAAGCTGACCAATCATACCGGGTTTATTATTGATTATGCCCATCCTTTTTCTAACTTCAGAAGCGACACTTATAGCTTCAAAGACCCCCTCGGCTTTGGCTATGAGGTTGAAACCGGAGGACACGTATTTACAGTAAATATTACCAATGCCAATTCTGTTGCTGAAATGAATATGCTAAGCAGGTCGCAGCAACGTTACTCAAGAGGTCAGTACCGTATTGGTTTCACCATTTCGCGCATGTTTGACTTTAGCGGCAAGCATAAAAAAATGAAAGAAGAATAACAACAGTTACCCTCTATAAAACTAACATGGAACGTAATGAATTTTTAACCAAACTGGGTATCGGCACCCTTGCAGTGTGTATGGGTTGCAGCGTAGTATCATGCAGTAAAAGTGGCAGTCCCGGCCCTTCGGGCGGCAATAATAATCCGCCGGCAACAGGCACGACAGTTGATATTGACTTGAATTCGTCTCTAAAAAACATTGGCGACCAGTCAGTAAGCAACGGCATTATCATTGTACGACTGGCTGGTGGGAATGTAGTAAGTTCATTCACCGCGGTACAAGTAGCCTGTACACATGAAGGAACATCCATTAATTATAACAACAGCCAGGGAATATTCATTTGCCCCCTCCATGGAAGCGAGTTTAGTAAAACCGGCGCCTTGATACAAGGGCCCGCAACGCGCGCCCTTAAGCGATACACCATAGCTATAACTGGCACTACGTTAACTGTTACTGTATAAAAAACTGCCATTGCGATCTAAGCGCAGCAATTCTTATTTAGCTGCGCCATTGCTCGCAATGGCATTACAACAAGCTTTTTATTACCGGCCAAACATTTTCAGCTATAACCTTATAGCCTTCGGCTGATGGATGCAGGCCATCCTGCAGGTTCAAATGCCGTTTCCCGGCAACGCCTTCCAGGTAAAATGGCACAAAAGGCAGCTGATGACCGTGTGCCAAATCCCTGTATATATTACTAAATGCTTCTACTCTTGAGTTAGTCAGGAACCTCGGTAGTTGCATTCCCATTAAAGCTATTTTTACTTGTGGATATTTCTCTTTAACACGGTCTATGATCTGTATTAGGTTTTGTTTGGTCATGCTTACCGGCACACCTCGTATTGCGTCATTTAATCCGAGCTCTAAAACAAAAACATCAACCGGCCGGCTTAACCAATAGTCCAGCCGGCTTAAACCACCGTAGGTAGTGTCTCCGCTCAATCCGGCATTGATTGCTTTATACTGTAGCCCCAATGCCTCTATTTTTTGTTGTATCAATGCCGGAAGTGACTCATTGTGTACATTTACTAAGCCGTATCCCGCTGTCAGGCTGTCGCCAAAAAATATAATGTTCTTCATTTACATAAAGATTAACCAACAAAATGTTTATTTGTTGATAACGTTGTCTTTAGCCTCAAACAATATTAAAATATCTTAGCCGCCGATTATTAACTAGTGTATTATTTACAATATCGGTTCTTAAAGCCCGTTTTAAACCAAACAATCCATTACATTATGAAATTTGTAAAAGTTCTTTCTTTATCCGTTTCCGTATTATCAGTCATGATTTTGTTAGATGCCTGTAAGGCAAAAAAACCAAAGCCGGTTGCGGCTGCTCCTGTTGAAACCGAAGCTATGACGCCCGCTCCGGCACCAAAACCCGCACCTGCTCCTGCTCAAAAACCGACCCCTGCGCCTGTTCCTGAAAAACCAAACTATAACTTTGCCAACATACAATTTGAATTTAACTCAGGCATTCTGAAAACCGAATCTTACCCAAGATTGGACAAAGCGGCTGCCGAGATGAAAAAAGATCCAACCGTAAAATTTGTGCTTAATGGACATGCCTCTGCCGAAGGCACCGACGCGCACAATATGGCTTTGTCTGTTGAAAGAGCAAATTCAGTAAAAACGTACCTGGTTAACTCAGGCGTAAGCGGCGACAATTTGATTGTTAAAGGCTATGGTGACAAAAAGCCCATCGCCGACAACAACACCGAACCGGGCCGTGCGAGAAACCGCCGCGTTGAGATTAAAAAACAGTAGGTTTTTGTCCTGATTATTTGTTAACCTGTTGATATATAGGCAAAATGTTAACAAATAAATCATCATAAGGTAAACGTTTTATGCTGTATTGTGCTTTATCTTTAAGATATGCATTAACTTATACTAAAAACGTACTTTATGACATGGAGAAAATTTAGCGGAGAAGTCATCCAATCGCCCATTATTGAAGAAGTTGAAAAAACCATTGAGCGCGAAACCTTGCAAGGCAACAAGCTCAAAGTATGCATCGGTACCGACTCGCAGGTAAAGGGAGCCATTACTGACTTTGCTACTGTTATTGTTTTTTTACGCGAAGGCCGCGGCGGATTTATGTACATCCACCAGGAGCGTACCGGGCAAAAAATGAGTATCAAAGAACGCATGCTTACCGAGGTACAAAAGTCGATTGACATTTCATACAAACTTTGCGACTTGCTTGACCTGTATGATGTTGATCTGGAGGTACACGCAGATATTAATACTAACCCCATGTTTAAATCAAACCAGGCGCTGCATGAAGCAATGGGTTACATTTTAAGCATGGGTTTTGTATTTAAAGCCAAACCCGAAGCGTTTGCCAGTTCATGCTGCGCCAATAAAATGGTACAGTAGATCATTACAGCACTACACTAAATTGGAATGAAGCAGCAGCTTTAACTGCGCTATCATGAAAGAGATTGCCCGGCAGACCTGATTTACCGGATAAGTCGCCTCTAATCTATCTCGCCGTTTTCTAATCTTGCTCCTCAGGCAAAAATTACCTACCTTAATTGCGCACAACAACCGCCTCACATCCATGAAGAAATTATTTGCGTTTAGTCTTATCGCTTTTGGCGCCACCTATGCAAATGCCCAGGACAACCCTTTAATGGGTTTCACGTCCAACTCGTCGGCTAAACAATTACAAACCGAGCAGCAATTTGATCAATCTATCAGCTCAGAACGAATCAGCGCTACACTTAAAGACTTGTCAGCCTATCCGCATCATTTAGGTTCGCCGGGTGGTAAAGTGGTTGCTGAAAAGATATTGAAAAAATTTAAATCGTATGGGTTTGATGCCCATTTGCAGCCATACAAAGTATTGTTTCCGACACCGAAAACGCGATTACTCGAAATGACCGCCCCTACCAGGTTTATAGCCGGCCTGAAAGAGAATCCGTTGGTTGAAGACCCAACGACAGACCAGAACGGGCAGTTGCCTACTTACAACGCCTGGAGCGCTGATGGTGATGTGACCGGTCAGTTAGTGTTTGTGAACTATGGCTTACCAGACGACTATGATATGCTGGCCAGCATGGGCATTGATGTAAAAGGAAAGATCGTAATTGCCAAGTACGGTAAATCTTGGCGTGGCATTAAGCCTAAGGTAGCTTACGAGCATGGTGCTATTGGCTGTATCATTTATTCCGACCCGAAAGATGACGGCTATTTTGCCGGTGATGTTTATCCCAAAGGCGCATTTAAAAACGAAACCGGCGTACAACGTGGTTCGGTAATGGATATGGTGATCTATCCCGGCGATCCGCTGACACCGAATATCGGCTCGACCGATAAGGCGAAACGGCTGGACAGAAAAGAGGCTGTTACAATATTGAAAATACCGGTGTTGCCTATCAGCTATAAAGACGCTCAACCTTTACTAACCGCACTGGAAGGCCCGGTAGCACCTGCCGAATGGCGCGGAGCATTGCCGTTTACCTATCATGTAGGCCCGGGTAAGGCCGTTGTGCATTTAAAACTGGAATTTAACTGGGATTTGGTGACGGCTTATGATGTCATTGCCAAAATAAAAGGCTCTACTTATCCTGATGAATGGGTAATGCGTGGTAATCATCATGACGGTTGGGTAAATGGGGCCGACGATCCGCTAAGCGGACAAACTGCTATGCTTGACGAAGCCAAAGCTATAGGCGACCTGCTCAAAACCGGCTGGAAACCTAAACGCAGCATTGTTTATTGCGCCTGGGACGGCGAGGAGCCGGGGCTGCTAGGCTCGACCGAGTATGTGGAAGACCATGACAAAGAGCTGCAGCAAAAAGCAGTAGTGTATATTAACTCGGATGACATATCACGCGGGTTTTATCATGCCGGCGGCTCACATGCATTGGAGAACTTTATCGGCGAGGTATCAAAAAGCGTAATTGATCCGGAAACTAAAGTGACCGTGGGCGAAAGGAGCAAGGCACATGATCTGGCTAATGCAAGCTCGGTAAAAGCACGTAAAGAGATCCTGGACCGTAAAGTTGAACCCATTGATGCGCTGGGTTCAGGCTCAGACTTTTCGTCGTTTCTACAGCACTTAGGCGTGCCTACGCTGGATATAGGGTATGGCGGAGAAGGCACTGGCGGAGAATACCATTCTATTATTGATTCTTATACCGATTATAATCGTTTTAAAGATCCTGGTTCTGTTTATAGCGCAGTATTGGCTAAAACCGTTGGTCATGCTGTACTGCGCATGGCCGATGCCGATGTTTTGCCATTTGATTTCAGAAACCTGTATACAACACTTGATGGCTACTGCAAAGAATTAGTAGAATTAGCTAACAATATGCGCGAAAGCACCGCTATGCAAAATCAGTTGTTAAAAACCAATATCTACAGGCTGGCAGCCGACCCCACCAAACACATGGATGCGCCACTTGCTAAATCAGAAGTGCCGGCTATTGATTTCTCGCCACTAACATCCGCGCTAGATGCATTAAAGGCAAGTGCCGGCAAACTGGCCAATAAAGTAGCTGCAGCCCCTGCGTCCGACACTGATCATAAATTATTAAATGAAATAGTTTACAAAGCCGAGCAACAGTTGCTGTCGCCGGCAGGTTTACCACGCCGCCCATGGTATCGGCACACTATTTATGCCCCCGGCTTTTATACCGGTTATGGCGTAAAAACGATGCCGGGCATCCGCGAAGCGATAGAACAACGTAATTGGGATGAAGTGAAACAGCAGATTGCTGCGGTATCGGCACGGATCGCCGCGCTGGCGCAGTATTTGGATAAAGCAGCCATGTGATCCACACTGATGTGGATCACTTTGATCACGTTAGATCGCCTTAAAAATAGAATCTATTGATAATCAGAAATTTATAAAAACCAAGGTTTTAGTTTGGATCACCTTGAATCACTTTTTCTGACTTACAGGTCTTGATTTTGAACCAATTTGGATCACTTAATTTTGTATCCGGGTTGGGTACGGAAAGCAGACGTAGCCGATGCTTCACTATCTCAGCATAACAAAAAATTTTACCCGAATAAATTACTGCTGAGGTAACGATCACCACGATCGCAGCAGATAAAGACGATAACGCCCTCTTTAAGTTCTTTAGCCAGCTCGATAGCTGCCGATAATGCTCCGCCGCTGCTCATGCCGGCAAACACACCTTCCTCGCGTGCGAATCTGCGGGCCATGTCCGTTGCGGCAGCTTCAGAAATATCCATTACACGGTCAACTCTTGAGGGGTCAAATATCTTTGGCAAATAAGCTTCAGGCCAGCGGCGTATGCCCGGTATTGAAGAGCCGTCGGTTGGCTGGCAGCCTATGATCTGTATGTTCTGATTAACTTCTTTTAAAAATTTTGAACAGCCCATAATGGTGCCGGTGGTACCCATAGCACTTACAAAGTGCGTTATCTTTTGCTCGGTATCGCGCCATATCTCGGGGCCGGTAGTTTTATAGTGCGCCATGTAATTATCATGGTTAGCAAACTGGTTCAGGATATAATAGCCCTGGTTAGCTGCTTTGTCTTCGGCGTAATCGCGGCAGGCTTCGATGCCATCCAGCAAGGTAACTTTGGCGCCGAAGGCTTCCATTGTCAATATACGTTCCTGCGTTGAGTTTGATGGCAATGCTATCTCAATTTCCAGTCCGTACAAACAAGCAATCATAGCTAACGCGATGCCTGTGTTACCACTGGTGGCTTCAATTAGTTTACTGCCCGGCTTGATGTCGCCCCGCTCTAAAGCGCTTCTGATCATGTTTAAAGCCGCACGGTCTTTCACACTTCCGCCCGGGTTATTGCCTTCCAGCTTGCCGTATATCTTAACGTTAGGATTTGGATTTAGTCGCTTTATTTCAACCAGCGGCGTATTACCGATCAACTCAATTAATGTTGCCATTTCAATCTTCGCTCTTTTTTAAAACCTTCACCGTTGAAGCGTGAAAAACACGCGAATGCGGTTCAACACTTTTGGTTAACCAAACATTCCCTCCGATGACACTGTCATGTCCTACTACTGTTTCGCCGCCTAAAATGGTAGCACCCGAATAGATCACCACATTATCCTCAACCGTTGGATGGCGTTTTGTGTTTGCCATGTATTTAGCAACGCTTAGTGCACCCAAAGTTACCCCCTGATATAACTTTACATTTTTACCAATGCGGGTAGTCTCGCCGATTACAATACCGGTACCGTGGTCAATGTAGAAATATTCGTCAATATGAGCGGCCGGATGTATGTCAATACCGGTTTTTGAATGCGCGTACTCGGTTAATATCCTCGGAATTATTGGAACGCCATGTACATATAAGCTATGCGCCAGGCGATAAAATGATATTGCGAAAAACCCCGGGTAAGTACGGATGACCTCAAATTCACTGCATGCAGCAGGGTCGCCATTAAAAATGGCTTCTATATCTGTATTAAGTACCCGGTATAATTCGGGTAAGCTGTTAAAAAAACCTTGCGCACGATGCTTGTTATCGCCCTCGGCACAGGCTTTGGTGCCTTCCATAATATGCAAAAGTTCATCCTGCAGCCTGGCAAACTCATCCTGCAATTGCCCTATAGAAATAAATACTTTCTTAGATTGTTCAGGGAACAACAAACGAATTACCTGCAAAGCCCAGGCGGTGATCTCTTTGTTAGAAGGTATTGCTTCAGCCTGTTGCTGCTTGTTTAATATCTGGCGATAAAATTCGTGGTTCATGGTGATATCCCCTTCAACTATTTGTGCATACAAGTTTATACAAAAATTTGTTGTTTATATGTAAAAACTGCGGATTTTGATCTGCAGGCACAACTGCGGATGTCTGCCTATGCACCAACTAATAATTCAGCAACTGCTGCATGGCCTTTTCAAGGCGCGATTTACCCAAAAATTGCTTCTCTAAATTTTTATCCATCGGCACCGGCGTATCCAGGCTGGCGCAGCGTATTACAGGGGCATACAGTTCAGAAAAACACTTCTCACCTATCACGGCAGCAACCTCGGCGCCGAAGCCGCTGGTTAGCGTATCTTCATGCAACACCAGCGCTCTATGCGTTTTATTTACACTGGCAATGACCGTAGCGCTATCCCATGGTTGCAGGCTGCGCAGATCAATAATCTCGATAGATTGATCCGGGTGCAAGCTCAGGTATTCAAGCGCCCAATGTACAGCGTAGCCATACGTAACAATAGTAGCCTGAGTGCCTTTTTTAACTATGCGAGCCTTGCCTATCTCTATAAATATTTCCCCTTCGGGCATCTCGCCGGTCAGATTACGATACAGGTATTTATGCTCAAAATACATCACCGGGTTGGGGTCGGCAATGGCCGACATAAGCAAGCCCTTGGCATCTGCCGGAAAAGCCGGATAAACCACTTTTAGCCCTGGGGTTTTAGTGAACCAGGCCTCATTACTCTGCGAGTGAAAGGGGCCGCCTGCGGTACCGGCACCGGTAGGCATACGTATTACTACATCAACATTTTGTCCCCATCGATAATGGGTTTTGGCCAGGTTATTTACCACCTGGGTAAAACCGCTGCTTACAAAATCGGCAAACTGCATTTCAACTATGGCTTTATAACCATTTAATGCCAGACCCATAGCGGCACCAATAACGCCCGATTCACAAAGGGGGGTATTGCGTACACGTTCTTTGCCGAAAAGCTCACTGAAATTTTCGGTTACTTTAAAAACACCGCCATATTCGGCAATATCCTGACCCATTATAACCAGGTTTGGATATTTGCTCATGGAGAGCAGCAGCCCATCGCGTATAGCATCAATAAATCGTACTATGTTTGATTTGGGCGAGAGTTTAAATGAAGGCCTGGCAAAAGGTCTGTACACATCGCCAAGCTCGGTAAAAATATTAGGCCGGATGTCTTTTTCGGCCAATACGCGGTCAATAACCGGGTCAATCTCTTTTAAAAATCCATCGCGCAAAAAGGGGATCCATTCCGGGCGAAGTACATTTTCGGCTATCAGAAAGTTTTCAAAACTATGCAGCGGATCCTTGTCCTGCCACTCGGCAATCAGTTCGGCAGGTACATATTTAGTGCCCGATGCTTCCTCATGCCCGCGTATCCTGAACGTCGTGCATTCTACAAGAACCGGCCGGGGCCTTTGGCGTATACTATGCGCAATCTCGCTGATTCCATAGTACATATCCAGGATATTGTTTCCGTTTAATTGCCGGCCCTCTATGCCATAGCCAATAGCCTTATCCGTCAGTTTTTTTGCGCGATACTGTTCCTGGGTAGGGGTAGACAGTGCATAAGCATTGTTCTCGATCAGGAAAATAACCGGCAAATTCCAAACTGCCGCAATGTTTACGGCCTCATGGAAATCGCCTTCGCTGGTGCCGCCCTCACCGGTAAACACCAGCGTGGTTTTTTTGCGGTCGGCCAATACATCGGCCAAAGCTATACCATCAGCCAGAGCCATTTGCGGGCCCAGGTGCGATATCATGCCGATAATTTTATGTTCCTGTGTACCGAAATGGAACGAGCGGTCGCGCCCCTTGGTGAAGCCGGATGCCTTACCCATCCATTGCCCCATTAAACGATGGAACGGGACACCCCGGGTAGTGAATACTCCCAAATTGCGATGCATAGGCAAGATATACTCGCCCTGCTCCATAGCCAGGGTAGCGCCAACGGCAATAGCCTCCTGACCAATGCCGGAAAACCACTTGCCAATGCGCCCCTGCCGCAGCAGGATCAACATTTTCTCTTCGATAACACGCGGGTATAGCAACTTCTTGTAAATTGCAATCAACGCGTTATCGTCCAGATTCTTCCGGTCAAAAATCATACATCAATTTAATCTGTTTGCACTGCCCCCAATATACAAGTTAAGAGGGCACCTAATTTAAGGAAGATAATCGCCGATGCAAAATGTAGAAGGCGGTTTTAATCGAAAGTGCTCAACAAAAAAATTGTCTGCTGCCCATGTTTCCACTTCAAGCAGCGTGAAAAAAATACAAGGTTGTCATATCTCCCTACGGTCGAGAGATGACATCAACATAACCTATTCCTGATTTTGATGACGCTCCTTCCATTGCTCGGTAAATGATTTTGGCGCAACGTGTGGCATGGCTTTATAATGCCCCCAGCTTTTCTTGAAGAAAGTTTTTAACAACTTGTTTTTGGTGCTACCGCTAAAAAAGTCCTCGAGCTTGCGGCTCAACATACCTTTTTTCCAGGCAAACCAACCCCATTTTTCGGTGGTTGGAGCATAGCCATCCTTTACTGCATCGCGGCGGTTAAGCAGCAGTATTTTGTGAATATCTATCTTAACCGGGCAAACCTCGGTGCATTTACCACAAAGGCTTGAGGCATAGCTCAGGTGCTTAAATTCTTCCATCCCTTTTAAATGCGGGGTGATGATAGAACCTATCGGCCCGCTATAGGAGGTGTTATAGGCGTGCCCGCCGATGTTTTTATAAACAGGGCAGCCATTTAAACAAGCACCGCAACGGATACAGTATAAGCCCTGTCGCTGCTCTTTTTGAGCCAGCAGGTTAGTGCGCCCGTTGTCCAGTAATATCACATACATCTCTTCGGGGCCATCAACCTCATCAGGCTGCCGGGGGCCGCTCAATACGGTGTTGTAAACGGTCAGGTTCTGGCCTGTCCCGTGGGTAGCCAGCATTGGCCAGTACAGATCAAGATCCGTCAGCGACGGGATAATTTTTTCAATACCCACTACAGCGATATGTATTTTAGGGAATGATGTACTCAAACGTGCATTACCCTCATTTTCTGAAAGGGCGATGCTGCCGGTGTCGGCAATTAAAAAGTTGCCGCCGGTTATACCGACTTCGGCTGTCACATATTTTTCGCGCAGCAGTTCGCGTGCTTTTTGGGTTAGTTGTTCGGGCGTTGAGTCGATAGGTGTACCAAAGCGCTCATGGAACAGTTTAGCAATATCTTCTTTCGACAAGTGCATAGCCGGCGTAACAATATGGTAAGGCTTTTGCCCCAGTAATTGTATAATATATTCGCCCAGATCGGTTTCAATAGATTCTACGCCGTGATGCTCCAGAAATTCGTTCAGTTCGATCTCCTCGGTCACCATCGACTTTGATTTTACAATCATTTTGGCGCCGGCCTTTTGAATAATGCTAAGTATCTCTTTATTGGCTTCCGCTGCATCGTTAGCCCAAATCACTTTACCGCCGCGCTTCTGAAAATTCGCCTCAAACTCGGGTAATACCTTGTCAAGGTTTTCCATCATTTTCCACTTCAACACATGGCCGCGGCGCTTAGCGTTCTCAAGGTTAATGATACGCGACAAGCCGCGATCAACCGCCGTATCATATTTATTGATATTGTAGTTGATGATGCGACGGTGGTTGATATCAAATGATTTGTTTTCTGAGTCGATCAGAAATTCCTCAGCTGTACTTGTCATGCTGCTAATTTATGAATTTACAATATAAAAAAAGCGACAGAGAAGTACCCTGCCGCTTTTTTTGAATAATATGTAAGAATAGCTTATTAATCGCATGCTATTTTGTTAACTCTGCGCGCATGCCGGCCGCCTTCAAATTTGGTGGTAAAGAATATTTCGACAATTTTTTTAGCCTGATCTTCCGTCACAAAGTTTGACGGTATACATAATATGTTGGCATCAGTATGGCTGCGGGCGGGCTCGGTAACCGCCTCATTATAGCATAATGCAGCGCGAATGCCCTGATGTTTGTTAGCCGCTATGGCTACGCCATTGGCACTACCGCAGATCAATATGCCGTAATCAAACTCGCTATTTTCAACTGCCGTTGCTACCGGGTGAGCAAAGTCGGTATAGTCGCATGATTCTTTGGAGAAAGTACCGAAATCTTTCACGCCTTCGCCCAATAAGGGCAATAAAGCATTTTTCAGTTCGAACCCGGCGTGATCTGCGCCGATTGCAATTTTTAATCCTTCAATCATGATTATAAGGTGGGGTGATAATGATCTATGAATTCATCAGTTCATCGTGAGCCCTGGCACGACGTTTCTCGACTACCGACGCCACCACAATGCCTACCTCATACAAAACAAATAACGGAAGGGTGGCAATCATAGTGGTTAAAAAGTCGGGCGATGGCGAAATGATCGCACCGACGATCAGCAAGATCACTACGGCATAACGACGGGTTCTTTTCATGAAAGTACCGGTGAGGATACCAATTGATGCCAGAATATAAATGAATATCGGCAACTCAAAAACAATACCTATAATTAAGGTAATGGTAGCTACCATAGATAAGTATGAACTTACGGTAAACTCATTTTTAATAGTATCGCTTACCTCATAATTAGCCAGGAAAGCAATCGATTCAGGCGCAATGACATAATAGCCAAATAAGATACCCAGCAAAAACAGCATCGATGCATAAAACACAAAGCCGCTTGCTGCTTTCCGTTCTTTTTCTAATAACGCCGGTTTAATAAAGCGCCATATCTCCCACAAAATGTATGGTATAGACAGAATAATACCAATCAACACCGATGAATTGATCTGCAGCATAAACTGGCCGGCAACTTCGGTATTAATAATCACGGCATTGAACTTGGTGATGCAAAAGCCTTCGCCCAACTTACACATCATTCTGTAGGTCCAGAAATCAGGGCGGAAAGGCCCCATGATGTAATTGTTAAAGATGTAATCGTAGTTAAAAAAAGCAACTAACGCCAATACCACAACAGCGATAGCGGCGCGTATTAAATGCCATCTTAAAGCCTCCAAATGGTCAAAGAATGACATTTCGGCTTCAAGACTTTTACCTTTATCCTTTATTGCTTTTACTAACTTATTATCGTCGCTCATTGATATTACCGGAGGCTATAACGCTGCCGGGCGCAATTTAGTTCTTATTTAGATTAATACTTTAAAATTATTCAGCATACTCAAACGTCTCCATGAACTTGGTAGTAAAGTTACCGGCACGGAAGTTTGGATCTTTCAATAATTTCAAGTGGAAAGGTATAGTAGTTTTAATACCCTCGATAACAAACTCGCTTAACGCGCGCTCCATGGTGCTCAGGGCTTCTTCGCGGGTTTGAGCCACGCAGATAACCTTGGCAATCATTGAGTCGTAGTTTGGCGGGATAGTATAACCGCTATACACATGTGTGTCAACACGTACACCATGACCACCTGGCGAGTGGAAGTTGGTTATCCTACCGGGCGATGGGCGGAAATTGTTAAACGGATCTTCGGCGTTGATACGGCATTCAATGGCGTGCATTGTTGGTTCGTAATTTTTACCTGAGATTGGGATACCGGCCGCAACTTTAATTTGCTCTTTTATCAAGTCGAAGTTAATCACCTCTTCTGTAACCGGGTGCTCCACCTGGATACGGGTATTCATTTCCATAAAGTAGAAGTTGCGGTCTTTATCAACCAAAAATTCTACAGTACCTG
Source organism: Mucilaginibacter panaciglaebae (assembly GCF_039539265.1). NCBI lineage: Bacteria > Pseudomonadati > Bacteroidota > Sphingobacteriia > Sphingobacteriales > Sphingobacteriaceae > Mucilaginibacter > Mucilaginibacter panaciglaebae. Next base: position 110,402 of record NZ_BAABCV010000005.1, on the reverse strand, counting down.
CTCCTTCATATTTAACCGCTTTGGCGCCTTTAATAGCAGCCTCTCCCATTTTTTTACGCAGCTTTTCGGTCATAAACGGCGATGGCGCCTCTTCAACCAACTTTTGGTGACGGCGCTGGATAGAGCAATCACGCTCAGACAGGTGGCAAACCTTACCGTACTGATCGCCTACTACCTGTATTTCAATGTGGCGGGGATCCTGAACGTATTTTTCCAGGTACATACCGTCGTTACCAAAAGCAGCACCAGACTCAGCACGTGCCGAGTCCCAGGCAGCTTCAAACTCTTCGTCTTTCCATACCACGCGCATACCGCGGCCACCACCACCGGCGGTAGCTTTCAGAATAACCGGATAACCAATTTTTTTAGAAATTGCGATACCTTGTTTAACATCGCTTAACAAACCTTCAGAACCGGGGATAGTTGGCACACCCGCTTTTTTCATGGTTTCTTTAGCCGATGCTTTATCGCCCATAGCATTGATCTGCTCGGCAGTAGCGCCTATAAACTTGATGCCGTACTCGGCACAAATGGCCGAGAATTTAGCATTCTCTGACAAGAAACCATAACCCGGATGGATAGCATCGGCGTTGGTGAGCTCGGCAGCTGATATTAAGTTTGGAATATTTAAATAGGAATCTTTGCTTGGTGGCGGGCCAATACAAACAGCCTCATCAGCAAAACGTACGTGAAGACTGTCACGGTCGGCAGTAGAATATACAGCAACCGTTTTAATACCCATTTCTTTACAGGTGCGGATTATGCGCAGGGCAATTTCGCCACGATTAGCTATTAATATTTTTTTAAACATGTTTTTTTAGTTAAGTAGTGATTAAGTTATCTTTTTAATCAATTTTTGATTGATTATTTGCGGACTTAACCACTCACTAATCAACCATTCACCTAATCAACCACTAAATGGGTTCTACTAAAAATAACGGCTGGTCATACTCAACCGGCGAAGCGTTATCAACCAGTATTTTTACAATACGGCCTGATACTTCTGATTCGATCTCGTTGAATAATTTCATGGCTTCGATAATACAAACTACCGATCCGCTTGATATTTCGTCACCTACATTCACAAACAATGGTTTATCAGGCGCTGACGAGCGGTAGAAAGTACCGATCATTGGCGATTTGATAGTTACATAGTTTGATGTATCAGCAGCGGCTGGTGCGGCAGGCGCAGACGATGCGGCTGGTGCAGCAGGCAAAGCTTGCGCAGGTGCAGCGGCAGCAGGTGCGGCAACCGGAATAGTTGCGTGAACTACAGTCGGCTCCTGAGCGGTTTTAATAGTGATCTTAAAATCTTTTTGTTCGATCGATACTTCGTTTACTCCCGATTTGGAAACAAAGCGGATAAGATCCTGTATTTGTTTAATATCCATTGTTGCAGATTATAGGGTTTTTGGATAATGTGTATTATTTCTAAGTTAGTTATAATGTGCAAATCTACAATTCAATGTGCGAATATCCAGATGTGCGCTTCAAATTTACAGATATGCAGATGTGCATATGGTATAACGTTTAACGTGTATTGAGCGGTATGGTTTTATTTTAATGTACTAACAAAAAGAAAATCAATCCATTTGCATCCCGATAGCTATTGGGACATATCCACACATTTGCACATCAATAGGCCCATTTAATGTACATCGCCCCCCAGGTAAAGCCGCCACCAAAAGCAGCTAATATCAGGTTATCACCTTTTTTAAATTTGTTTTCCCATTCCCACAAACACAAAGGTATGGTTGCGTTGGTGGTATTGCCATAACGCTCGATGTTCACTATTACTTTGTCATCGCTCAGGCCTGTACGGGCAGCCGTGGCATCAATAATACGTTTGTTTGCCTGATGCGGCACTAACCATGCAATGTCTTCAGCTGTTAAATGGTTACGTTCCATTACCTCGGCAGCTACATCGGCCATACTGGTAACGGCAAACTTAAATACCGTTTTACCTTCCTGGTAAGCATAATGTTCGCGTGCATCAACGGTAGCGTGGCTGGCAGGTTTAATAGAGCCGCCGGCTTTCATGTGCAGGAATGGGATACCCGAACCATCGCTTTTTAATACTGAATCCAAAACACCATGACCGTCAGTACTAGGCTCTAATAAAGCGCAGCCCGCGCCATCGCCAAATATAATACAGGTAGCACGGTCCTGATAGTCAACTATCGACGACATTTTATCGGCACCAACAACCAATACTTTTTTATGCATGCCTGTTTCAATAAACTGTGCGCCGGTAGCTAAACCAAACACAAAGCCCGAACAGGCCGCCTGCATATCAAATCCCCAGGCGTTTATTGCACCGATTTTGTGCGCAAACAAATTAGCCGTAGCCGGGAAAGGCATATCAGGGGTGGTTGTACAAAAAATGATCAGATCGATTTCTTCCGGGCCGATGCCGCGTTTTTCAAGCAAGCCCTGTACCGCAGGTGCAGCAAGGTCTGAGGTACCAAGACCTTCGCCTTTCAATATTCTGCGTTCTTTGATACCGGTACGGGTGGTTATCCACTCGTCGTTGGTGTCTACCATGGTAGATAGCTCCTGATTAGTTAATACATAATCAGGTACATAACCATTGACAGCCGTAATAGCTGCAGTAATTTTACTCATAGTTATAATTTTTTATTGAAAGGCTTTGGTCATCTTAGCAACCAACTCACTCTCAACCATATCTTTAGATAAAAGAACCATATTTTTAATGGCTTCAGGGCTTGATATCCCGTGGCCAACAATAACCGGCGCATTCACACCCAAAATAGGGCTGCCACCGTATTGCTCATAGTTAAACCTGTCAAAAAAGTCATCTTTTAGCCCTTTTTTGCGGGTTATTACGTAAAAAGACTCGGCAAGTTTTAAAATAATATTCCCCGTAAAACCATCGCATACAAAAACATCGGCCATATCACCAAAAAGGTCACGTCCTTCGGCATTACCAATAAAGTTAAACTGGGATGTTTCTTTCATTAAAGGATAAGTAGCCTGGCAAAGCAGGTTTCCTTTTTCTTCTTCTTCGCCGATGTTCATCAGCGCTACGCGGGGATTCTCAATACCATAAACATGTTGGGCCATTAGGCTGCCAAGCACCCCGAATTGCAAAAGCACTTCTGGTTTGCAATCGGCATTGGCGCCCACATCAAGTAGTATGCCGATGCCGCCTTTTACCCGCGGAACAATGGTAGTAATAGCCGGGCGAAGAATACCCGGGATGGCTTTAACACTAAACATAGAACCCACAAGCATTGCGCCGGTGTTACCTGCCGATGAAAAAGCATCTATCTGCCCTTCCTTAAGCAACTTAAAACCTACGCTGATACTTGAGTCTGGTTTTTGAACAACCGCTTTGGTAGGGTGCTCACCCATGCCAATAACTTCGGTAGTATGTACATACTCGAATTTATCCGGGTTAAAATCATTTTCACGAAGAATGCTTAAAGCCGCCTCTTTGTCGCCTATAAGCACAAGTGTATGGTCAGATAATACTTTGTATGCTTCGATAGCCCCTAAAACAGCCGCTTTGGGGGCGTAATCTCCGCCCATAATATCTAAGCCAATCTTCATAGTAGAAAATTAGTGTTAAGCTACTGCTTTTTCTATCAGTAATTTACCGTTGTAGTAAACGTTACCATCTACAGTATATGCTCTGTGTGGCAAATGTACTGCACCGGTAACTTTGCAAGTAGTTAACGTTGGAGCGACAGCTTTATCATGAGTTCTACGCTTGTCTCTTCTTGATTTTGATATTTTACGTTTTGGATGTGGCATAACTTATAGTTATTATTATTTAATTTTTTTTAGCGCGTCCCACCGTGGGTCCGTGTTATCAATTTGTTCATTACCTCCCGACAAGCTTTTCAGTTTATCAAGCATCTCTTTATCACAATACTGGGTGTTGCCCACGTCGCCACAGCTTGTTACAAATGGCACTGCAACGTTAACATATTCATAGATCAACCCGGCAAGCATCAGCTCATGATCATTCTTGCTTAGGGTGATGATCTCCTCATCATCGGTTATTTCCTCGTCAGAGAACTTGGCTATCTGCTGTTCGCGAATTTCCACTTGTTGGGGATATTCGGCCAGGCAGGTATCACAAGTAGCCTGGATAGTGCCGGTGATATGAAAATCAAGAATCACCATTGTTTCCTGTTTTTCCAAATTAACCCCGCACTTCAAATCAGCCTTCTTAACCAGCGAGTAATCAAACTCGTCAAAAAAATCATCCTTTACATCAAAATCAAAATGATGCTTTCCCAGCGCTAAACCGGTAAAAGGAATTGAATAGTTTCGTAGCGATTTCAATGAGCAACAATTAGCCTGCAAATGTAGGGAAAAATCTAATACTGAAAAAGGTTTTTTTTAAATGGTTTTGCACGAGTTTTTCTGCTAATAAACCTGATTTTGAGCGCAGTTAATGCGTTTTATGCTAACAAGCGGTTAAATTATTGCCCGCCCGACATATAAAATACAACCGGCACTTCTTCTTAAAATATAAATTTCCGGCGCAAAGTTAGTCGCCGCAGTTTATATCTTCAATTTTATATTCACTTTTTCAAGCAGGCCCGTAAGCCATACATAGCAAATGCAAAAACTATACATTTAATCAATCCGCCGGTATCCTGGCTTATAATCGAGGGGTTGTCAAAAAAGTTAAGGTGACGCCACGTAGGCCGGGCGGCACCGTACCGTGAAAAAGTTCAGGGATAAGATTTTGGTTGTATCGGCATTGTATTGAAACGTGACTTTGAGGAAAGTAACCGCATGCCTGTCACAGTAAGCGCCAGGCAATCTCGCAAAGCCCAAAAATCCCTGGCCAGGTATATTGACCTAACCAAAGTGTTTACGAGTGGCACAACAACCTAAAATAGCAGAAGAAAAAGCGCTAGGCTTTTTCTTCCCAAATTGCTGACAGGTGCAAAATAGTTTCCACTGCTTTTTGCATGTCTTGTACCGATACCCATTCCTGTTTACTGTGGAAAGCGTGTTCGCCGGCGAAAATATTTGGACACGGCAATCCCATAAATGACAGACGCGAGCCGTCGGTGCCGCCGCGAATACTGCATAATTTGGCATCTAACCCTGCTCGCTTTATGGCTTCCATGCCGTATTCCACGATTTCAGGGTGTTGGTCGAGCACTTGTTTCATATTGCGATATTGTTCTTGTATTTGCAGTTCGTAACCTGAGCCGGGGAAATCTTCCAGCACTTCATCAGCTATTTCCCCGATCTCGTTGGCATACCTGGTTAACTTATCGGCATCAAAATCACGAATAATAAAATCGATTGTCGCCTGTTCAACATGCCCATTGATGCCAACCGGGTGAATGAAACCTTCCATCCCTTCTGTGTTTTCGGGCGAAAGCTCAAACGGCAGCATAGCCACGATTATGGATGCTATTTTGATGGCGCTTTCCATTTTTCCCTTGGCAAACCCAGGGTGCGAGCTTACGCCGTTTATGATCAGGCGGACACCATCGGCACTAAAAGTTTCATTTTCCATATTTCCGGCACTTTCGCCATCCATAGTATAGCCGGCATAAGCGCCCAGCTTTTGGATGTCTACTTTGTCTACGCCACGGCCGATTTCTTCATCAGGAGTAAACAATATTTTAATAGTACCATGTTTAATTTGAGGATTATTTACCAGCTGATAGCAGGCATCCATAATTTCGGCAACCCCGGCCTTGTTATCGGCCCCTAATAATGTGGTGCCGCTGGCGGTTATAATGTCGTTCCCAATCTGGTTTTTCAGATCGGGGTGCTCATCCATCTTTAATACCTGGGTGTGGTCATCCGGCAAAACCAGATCTGTGCCGTTATAATTTTTATGGATAATGGGTTTTACGTTTTCGCCGCTGCAGTCGGGCGAGGTATCCATGTGCGAGCAAAAGCAGATAACAGGCACATTGAGTTTGTCAGTATTGGCCGGAATAGTGGCATATACATAGCCAAACTCATCTAAATGAGCATCGGCTATCCCAATCTCCAAAAGCTCTTTAACCAGCAGCTTTCCGAGGGTTTTTTGCCTGGCGGTAGAGGGATAGGTTTTTGATGTAGGGTCTGACTGTGTATCTATACCAACATAACGCATAAAACGTTCTGTGACAGTAAAATAGGTTGGCAAATTAAAGTTCATATATTTGTAATACTATTTGATTATTTTCAGCTAAAGTAACTTAATGTTTGATTTTGAGAAAGCTTATACTTTGTATCACTTTAATTTTTGCCGAAGCCGGTGCGTATGCCCAGGACAGTTACAATTTTAGCAATTGGGGGTTAGGCGTTTTTGGCGGCGTCAACTATCCTTTTGCCGATTTGAAAAAGGCTAATCAAGGTAAATCTTTTGACGTTGTCGCCTATTACAATTTAACACCGTATGTGCCGTTAGGTTTTGAAATTCAAACCGGCCAACTTTCGGGCGGCAGCATTATTACCGACCCCTCCACGCGTCAGTACAATAATCAATACACAGCGGTATTTGTACATGGCGATTACTCGCTCGGCGAAGCTATTGATTATGAAGGCTCTTTTTTAGGAGCGATATTGAAAGATCTGTATGGAGGAATCGGTGTAGGGGTAATTGTTAATCATATGAAATTTATACAACGTTATGATGCACGCGGGTATCGTTTTCCGGGCAACGACAACAGTCTGAATATTGGGGTTCCGCTACGTTTTGGGTATGAGTTTAAAATTTACAACACCTATGGCGAGCCTTTTATAGGGCTTAACATACAATATGTACACAACGTCACCTTTAGCGAGGGGCTTGACGGCTATGCCGATCCGTCCAGCAAGTTCAAAAATAACTCACCTGATCAATATCGCCAGATACAGGTGGGCTTAAAAGTAAATTTTGGACCGGCTGTGCCGTATACCAAAAAGATCAACTACTAAATGAATATAGAAGAGCTGCGCGATTATTGCCTGGCAAAGCCAGCCGTGACAGAAGGATTTCCATTTGGCGAGGAAACGTTGGTTTTTAAAGTAGCCGGTAAACTTTTTTTACTGATAGGACTGGAGCAAGCCGACAACTTCAACGTGAAATGCGACCCTGAATTAGCTGTAGAACTACGCGAACGGCATCCCGAAGTGCAGCCAGGCTACCACATGAATAAAAAAATGTGGAACACTGTGTATATGAATGGCTCGCTTACCCGCAAGCAACTCATCGGCATGATTGATCACTCTTACAACGAAGTGGTAAAAGGGCTGCCTAAAAAAATACAAGCCGGGATTAACGGCGCGTCTTAATAATCATTACCTTAACAAAGCGTACTCATTTTGCTAAAATGTTATGAAAAAGTTTGTACTCGGCTTAGCCGCTTGCCTGTCTGTTTGTTTTGCCAAAGCTCAGCTAACTCCCTTTGAGTTAAGTTGGGATAAAAATTATACGGCTACCTACGGTCAGGTAATTAGTTATTATACAGCGCTGGCTAAAACTAATCCGCAAATGAAGTTGATTAATTACGGCACGACTGACATTGGCAAACCGCTTACGCTGGTGGTGCTATCGCGCGACAAAGTTTTTGATCCGGCGCTTGTTAAAAAACAGCATAAACGTGTATTGCTTATCAATAACGGTATTCATCCCGGCGAACCTGAGGGTATTGACGCCAGCATGATGTTTGCCCGCGACCTGCTTAAAAAGAATGCGCTGCCCAAAAACGTGGTGATCTGCATGGTGGCCTTGTATAATATCGACGGAAGTTTTAACCGCGGCCTTAGCCGTATCAACCAAAACGGGCCGGATTCATACGGATTTAGAGGTAACTCACGTAACCTGGATTTGAACCGCGATTTTATCAAGGCCGATAGCCGCAACACCTGGGCATTAGAGCAGATCATCAACACCTGGCAACCCGAGGTCTTCCTGGATAACCACACCAGCGATGGTGCAGATTATCAGTACGTGATGACCTTGATCGAGACGCAAAAGGATAAACAAAATCCCATTCTGGCTAAGTATACCTCTGAGACGTTATCGCCCGAACTATACCGCCGCATGAAAAAAAGCGGTTTCGAGATGACCCCTTATGTAGAAGCTGAAGAGAACATCCCCGACTCTGGCATAGTAAGTTTTCTGGAAACGCCGCGCTTTGCAACCGGGTATACATCGCAACACAATATCATCAGTTATATTACTGAGACGCATATGCTTAAGCCGTTTGACAAACGCGTTTATGCTACTTATGATTTTATGCAGGCTTTAGTAGATGTTGTTGAACGCGATGCCAGGCAAATAGGCGAATTAAAAACTAAGGCCGATGAACAGGTGAGAAACCAAAACAGTTTTGCACTTGGTTGGACGCTAGATACAGGCCATTATGACACCTTGGTTTTTAAAGGTTTTACAGCGGGCTATAAGCCCAGCGAAGTGAGCGGCTTAAATCGCCTATATTATGACCGCAGCAAGCCATTCACTAAAACCATTAAATATTATGACAACTATCTGCCAACAATTACTGTCAATAAACCGACAGCGTATATCATTCCGCAGGCTTGGGGGAAAGTGATTGATCTGTACAAGCTAAACAGGGTTGCTATACGGCCATTGGCGCATGACACCACGCTTGACGTGCAGATGTACTATATCATCGACCATAAAACACCTAACCGGCCGTATGAAGGCCACTACCTGCATAGCAACGTAAAGGTAAGCACTGTTAATATGAAAGTTAAGTTTTACGCCGGCGACTATGTGGTTATGCCAACCAGCCGCTTAACCGCTTCATTGTAGAAACATTGGAGCCGCAGGGTGTCGACTCCTACTTTGCCTGGAATTTCTTTGATTCGATATTTGACGAAAAAGAATATTACTCGCCCTATGTGTTTGAGGATGTCGCAGCCGAACTGTTAAAGAAGCAACCGGCCCTACGCCAAAAGCTGGATGAGGCGAAGGCAAAAGACCCTGCGTTGGCAAAAAGCGCATCTGCACAGTTAAATTTTGTATACCGCAATTCGCCTTATTTCGAAAAGACCTATCTTCGCTACCCGGTAGCCCGTTTATTAACGGATACTAAACTTGATTTAAAATGATTGAATATCTTCACTACGCCCCGGTTGCGTCTTTTATATTTGCTATTACGCTGGTTACTTCAATACTAACTTTTAATAATGAGGAATGGTTTGGTAAGATGATGTTTCATCCTTACAGCGTACATCGCAATAAAAAACAGTATACCCTGTTAACCAGCGGCCTCATTCATCACGACTGGATGCACCTGGCTTTTAACATGATCTCTTTTTATTGTTTTGCGTTTACTTTAGAAGCTACTATCGGTCACTGGCAATTTGCGGTATTATATATCGCCAGCCTCGTCATCAGTGATCTGCCATCGTTAGCCAAACATAAAAACGATTATTGGTATCACAGTCTTGGCGCGTCGGGAGCCATCAGTGCTGTGGTGTTCGGCTTCATTATATATGAACCGATGGCTATGATGATGATCATTCCTTTACCATTTCAAATCCCGGCTATTTTATTCGGTATCCTGTATCTGATTTATTGCCACTTTGCTTCAAAACATGCTCGTGATAATATCAACCACGATGCACACCTCTTTGGCGCTTTTTGTGGTGTAGCCATAACTTTGATACTACACCCAAGCCTGGCGCCTCAATTTATACACAAGGTTACCGAGGGAGTGCAATCGTTGCTGCATTAATAAATTTACCCTCGGCATCAAATAAAAAGCTCATAGGCTCTTCGGGATTTTTAATGATCTCCAGCAGCAGGAACCCCCAGTTTTTCCAAAAGTTTTCAAGCACCTGGGCGTATACCTTATTTTGCCAATGGTCAAAAAGCGGCTTGCTGCTCATCCCGCGTAGTGGTTCTGCTTCAATGTATAACGCTTCATTGACAGGTAGCAAGGTATATTCGGGCAGGCGGTTAAATAAATAGGCCGAGTAAAATACACGTCCGCTAAATTCTTCAAACTGTATGGGATGAAGCGTGTTGTCGCCTATCTTTTCCACTATCTCTTTATGGAATTGCTTATTGGCCCCATTATCCTGGAAACAGACGATCATTCCGAAATCTTTTATCCGCAAAGAAAAAGTAAGCGTATTGATCTCGTCGCGATAGCCAAACTCCTGCTCATTATTCTCAACCTTAAACAAGAAAATACTATAAGGTGTAAAATCTTCTAAAAATACCGGCAGATTAAGCGTTTGCAGCATTAAATGCAGGTTGCTGAATTTATGAATGATAGACTGCGAAATATTAAACTCCTCACCCTGCGCATGCTGCTGCCTGATACCCGCCTGTATTTCATTAAAAATAATGCCATACAATAATTTGCCCGCCCATTGAAAAATTTTTAATTCATCAATTGCTTTCACCGCCTCATAGCCGGTGGTAAACGCCTGTGCTATCTCCTTTTCCAGCGGCTCCAGGTAGGTTTCATTCACCGCTGCCGAACACGGCAGTTTGATATCCTTGTAAGTAGCCATGCTCTCGTCGAGCATTTTAAAGGGCTTTTCTTCCAGGCCGTAAAGGCTCATTAGCCATTGCGGAAAAACCTGTATAATTTCTTCGGGGCTGTTAAGCAGCTGGCCGGTTAAAAAGCAATACTTATTACTAAAGTTAGCCGACTTGAACGGCTCGTAGGGTTTTACAGGCATCGGTATTTTATAATTGTTACGCACTCACTTAATAATGAATTCTGGATATCGAAGCTTATTCCTTCATTATTCATCATTCAAAATTCGGTGTTCGACATTTTATATTGTCCGGACAAAGATAACCATCATTTTAAAAAGAGTATTTTAGCTTTCAGATTATAACATGAAACTGACTTATCAACCCTTCGAGCTGATATTGCGACATCCCTTTACCATCGCACGATTTTCCCGTACATCCACGCCAATTATGCTGGTTCAGCTTGAACATGAAGGCTATGTTGGCTATGGTGAGGCCTCGATGGTGCCTTATATGGGCGAAAGCTTTCAAAGTGCTGCGGCATTTTTAAATAAGGTTGATGTCAGCCTGTTTAAGTTTCCTTTTGATTTTGCGGAGATCATAGATTATCTCGACAGCCTGGCGCCGGGCAATCCGGCTGTTAAGGCGGCTATTGATATTGCTTTGCATGATCTCGAAGGCAAACTGTTTAGCAAACCTTGCTGGCAACTTTTGGATAGCCATCCTGAACTGATGCCTTCAACCAGCTATACCGTTGGTATTGATACACCCGATATTTTTCGGCAGAAGGTAAAAGAGGCCGGAGGTTTTAAGGTGATCAAAGTAAAATTGGGGCGCGATAATGATAAGGAACTGATCCAAATCATCCGCTCGGTAACCGCCCAGCCTGTTTATGTAGATGCAAATCAAGGCTGGACAGACCGGCAACAAAGCCTGGATATGATTCATTGGCTTAAAGAACAAGGTGTGGTGTTGGTAGAGCAACCCATGCCGAAATCAGATATTGAAGGTAACGCCTGGCTTACCCAACACAGCCCGCTGCCTGTTATCGGCGATGAATCCGTTCAGCGTTTTGCTGATGTACAGAAGGCCAAAGGCGTTTATCATGGTATTAATGTCAAGTTGATGAAATCGGCAGGGATGTATGAAGCTAAGCGAATGATCGATAAAGCGCACGAGCTGAATATGAAAGTGCTGATAGGCTGCATGAGCGAAACAAGCTGCGCCTCGTTAGCCGCCGCAGCACTGGCTCCGCAATGCGATTGGGCCGATATAGACGGGCCTTTTCTGACTACCAACAACCCTTATCAAACCCCGGTACTGGTTGAAGGAAAATATCAATTGAGCAATGCTCCGGGACTTGGATTACAGCTAAAATAAATTTGGAGTTAAATTTTTATCATGGCCTAAAAACCGTTAATTTGTAGCATGTCTTTATTTGTAGCCTCGTTAAATTCCGGAAGCAATGGTAATTGCTATTACGTCGGTAATAAAGACGAGGCTGTATTGATTGACGTTGGCATATCCTGCCGCGAAACGGAAACACGCATGGCCCGCCTGGGACTTTCTATGCGCAAGGTTAAAGCTATTTTCATTTCGCATGAGCACTCCGACCATATCCGTGGCGTGGCCATACTTGCCAAAAAATATAAACTGCCGGTTTACATTACACCGCTTACTTTGTTGCACGGCGGTTTAGCAATCGACGCAGATCTGACCATTGATTTCATAGCCGAAACACCTGTCAGCATTGGCGAACTGCTTGTTACGCCCTTCATGAAATTGCACGATGCAGCACATCCGCATAGTTTTACGGTTGCTTATGAGGGGGTTAAAGTAGGCGTATTTACCGACTTAGGGGCTGTGTGCGAAAACTTGGTACAGCACTTTCAGCAATGCCACGCAGCTTTCTTAGAAGCTAATTACGACGAAGAAATGTTGGAGCGCGGCCGGTACCCATATCACTTAAAACGACGTATCCGCGGAGGGAAAGGGCACCTATCCAATAAACAGGCGCTTGCTTTGTTTATGGATTACAAGCCCTCCTATATGAGTCATCTGTTTTTAGCGCACTTGTCCAAAGACAATAATGATCCTGAACTGGTTTACAACCTGTTTAGCACCCATGCCGGGGGCGCCGAAATTGTAGTGGCCTCGCGTTACCATGAAACCGCTTTGTATCACATCTGCGCATCGGCGGTTAATAGCTATGCGCCGCTTGTAAATTTGCAAACCAGTTTGTTTTAACCGCCATTCACCCTCTCTTATTTATTACAATTATTTACTGCAAGTAGAATTTTTTATTCAAATTAATTGTAACTTACCTGATTATATACCAGTTTTTTAACCAAATTATTTAACCCCGATAAACTCCGGCACTAAATTGACCGTACTGTAGGCATGGATCTAAACTCCCGGCATAATGAAAAGGAACACGTCTCGGCTTTATTAGACGAGGCATATTCGTGCCGAACCTACAATTTAAAGCGCAGCATCGAGTTAGCCGGCCAGGCGCTTGATATCAGCAGAAAAATTAATGAACCATGCCTGACGGCCAAGAGTCTTAGCCATGCGGCTTTGTTCTTGATGGTTGTAGGCCAGCACGAACAAGCGTTAAATATGTCGACTGAGGCCATGGCTTTATATGAAACGCTGGGCGATGAAAAGGGGATAGCCGACGCCAGATATAATATTGCCGGGGTACACTACAAAACCAACAATTACCATTTAGGTATGGTTAACCTGGTTGATTGTATAAACACTTACCGTAAGTATAACGATCATCATAACCTGGCCAGATGCTTAAAATCATTAGGGACTATTTATGAGTATCTGGGCGACGAGAAAAATGCCATTGCAGCTTACGAAGACTCCATAGCCTCTGCCAAAGTAGCGGGCGACCTTAATCTTAAATCAAATGCTTATAACCCGCTATCCGGTATTTACCTGAAACAGCATAACATCCAAAAAGCTTTTGAAATTATTGAGCTGTCTATCGAGCTTAAAAAACAAACCGGCGATATCCGCGGACTGGCTTTTGCTTACTATGGCAGAGGCAAGATATATCTGGTGCAAAAAAAATTGGCCCAGGCCGAAGAGGATTTAAAAGCGGCCCTTAATATACACCTCGAAATGGGCGAAACCCTGGGCCTGGGCATGGTTTACCATAAGCTGGCCTCGCTGTATGTTGAAATGGGCAGATGGAACCAGGCCAAAGTCGAACTTAAAAAAGGCCTTAGCCTCAGTACCGACTACCACCTTTCGATGGTAAAATTTAAATGCTACCATTTGTTGTATGAGATATACAAGCTGGAAAATGACCCTGTTAATGCGCTGAAATATTTAGAGCTCTATATGACCGAGCGCGAAAGCGTGATCAATACCCAAACCGTTAAGATCATTGAAAACTATGAGCTCATCAATAAAATGGAGGCCCTTAAAAAGGAAGCGCAATTACAACTTGAAAAAGCCGAGATCATTGAGAAAAAGAATATAGCCGAGCAGACGGCCACTGTAAAACAAGAGTTCTTGTCTACCATGAGCCATGAAATACGCACACCCTTAAACGCGGTGATCACCATATCTTCATTACTGGCAGACCGAACTAAGCCTGAAGAACAGGAGCTTATCAATGCGCTGCGCTTTGCATCAAACAGTTTATTGATGCTGATTAATGACATCCTTGACTTTACCAAACTTGAAGCCGGCAAGACCACGCTGGAAATGCGGCCAACCAATTTCAGGCTGCTGTTAGATAATATCAGGAAGACTTATGAGAGCCTGGCTCACGAAAAAGGCCTTGAACTTAATCTCAAAATTGGCGATGGCGTGGCCGAATCGTATGAAATGGATGAAAACAAGATCACGCAAATACTGGGCAATTTAATTACGAATGCTATCAAGTTCACTTATTTTGGCCATGTCGATCTGTTGGTTGAAAAAACAACTTCATCTGGTGCCCAAGACAGGTTGCGCTTTGTTGTTAATGACACCGGTATAGGTATAGCACCGGCTTTTCTGCAGGATATTTTTGAAAGCTTTTCTCAGCCCCAATCCATTACCACACGCAAACAAGGCGGCTCGGGCCTTGGATTAGCTATAGTTAAAAAACTGGTAGTACTACATGGCGGTGATATCCGGCTGGAAAGTAAAGAAGGAACGGGTTCAAGCTTTTATTTCGAGATTGAGCTTAAACGCACTTTAAAGCCCGATAAAGTACGCTCTAAATATACTGACAGTTTAGAAGGCCGCGCAGTATTGCTTGCCGAAGACAATGTCATTAATACAATGCTGATTAGTAAACTGTTGAAAAATTGGAAATTAAAAGTTGAATTGGCTAAAGATGGCGTGGAGGCCGTAGCAAAATCAAAACAAAATGCATTCGATTTTATTTTGATGGATATTCATATGCCCGAGATGGATGGGTTTCAGGCTACCAGAACTATCATGACAGATACCGGCAACGTGAACCACAAAACACCGATTTTTGCCTTAACGGCAGATGTTACAGCCGAATACCAGAGCGAACATCACTCGTATTTTAAAGGGTTTTTAAGAAAGCCTGTCGAAATTGACAAACTATACGATGCCTTGTTAAGCACTATTGTAGTTTAAGATGAACGGCGGGGGCCGGCATTTTGTTTAGCAGTTAGTTCTGAATAATGAGCGTTAAAAAAGGAGAAGTCCGCTAAAACTTCTCCTCTAAAATTAACTGATCTCATTATTCTCATAAAGAACGACTGGTTTAGTCCGATTGTAATAAGTCCTCAAAAGTATAAAATCCTATGTACTAAGTAGAATAAATTTTAAAATAATTTATTTTTAATTTTTCCAAATGTTATTCTGCAAAAATTTTTATACCCAAATTAAATAGCTTTCGCCCGGCTTTCGGTTCATTTTCGTCAAAATAAAAAAGCGTACTTTTTGGCCGAAGCCGCACTGTACGCTTTTCGTAAAAATGATATTTTTTCTTATTTCATGCTGCCTTGAATCTTATTGATATGGTCCAGGTGGCCTTTGATAACCGGTAAAGTTTTATCAACAAATGCTTTTAATTCCCGGTCTTTCAGGTTTTTTGAAGCGCTTTCAAACATATCAACAGTAGATTTATGATCAGAAACCATTTTGTCTACATAAGCTTTGTCAAAATCAGCACCTGATTTTTTTGACAGGTCTTCCACCGCTTTCTTAGAGTCGGCGTTTACCGAATCTGGCAGGGTAATGTTTTTTGTTGCGGCTATGCCTTTTAACTCTTCATTGGCTTTGCCATGATCCATAACCATCATATTGGCAAATGCTTTCACTTCAGCATTTGTTGCTTTAGTGGCAGCCAGTTTACTCAATTCAACCTCAGTCATGCCGCCATTGGCGGCGTCAACCGCAAATTTAGCATCGTCGGCAACTACGGCAATACCTGCCGCGCCGGTGGTAGTTGAATCTTTTACTGCGTTTGCACTATCGGCAGCCTTAGTGCTGTCTGTCGAACTGTGGCAGGCCTGGAACATCAATCCGGCAGCTGCGATCATTGCTACGTAACTTAGCTTTTTCATAGGTTTATTTTTTTTCTTTTATTAGTAAACCTATTGGAAATAAATATGTTTCAGGAATTTTAATTATTTACCACATTAACCGGCCGGCCAGTTGCAAAGGCTTTTAGATTATCAACCACGGTATTCATCAGCCTTGTGCGCGCCTCCTGAGCAGCCCAGGCAATGTGCGGCGTAATAATGCAGTTCCTGGCCTTAAAGATCGGGTTGTTTGCCGGCGGCGGTTCTTTAGACAGCACATCAACGGCGGCTCCGGCAATAACATTATTATTCAGGGCATCCGCCAGGTCTGTATCATTAATGATGGGCCCGCGCGAAGTATTGACCAGGAAAGCCGATGCTTTCATTTTGCGTAAATTTCCGGCATTGATCAGCCCTTGTGTTTCGGGGGTAAGCGGGCAATGGATACTTACAAAGTCAGCTTGCTTCAACAACTCATCAAGCTCAACCCACTTAAAATTTTTGCGGTGCGATTGATCTGTCTGGCGGCGGCTGTGGGCAATAACCTGCATATCAAAAGCCGCGGCTATATCGGCCACTTTTTGACCAATGGTGCCAAAACCAATTATACCTAAAGTTTTGCCGGTAAGTTCGATGAGGGGATAATCCCAAAAACAAAAATCAACAGCTCTGGACCATTTCCCCTCAAAAACAGCATCGCTATGCTTTTGCACGTGCAGGCACAGCTCCAGCAACAGGGCAAAAACAAATTGAGCTACAGCAGCGGTGCCATAACCCGGCACATTGCTAACCAGCACGCCTTTTTGTTTGCAAACCGCTATATCGATAATGTTATAACCTGTAGCCAATACCCCCACATATTTCAAATCGGGCAGCTGGTTGAGTATAGCTGCATCAAGCGGGGTTTTATTGGTGAGCACTACTTCGGCACCATAGCATCGCGAAACGATCTGATCGGAGGGAGTACGGTCATGTATAGTAACATCGCCTAACTCCTTCAGCGCGTCCCAGGATAAGTCGCCGGGATTAAGTGTGTAGCCGTCAAGAACCACTATTTTCATACTTTAGCTTTTAAGGTAGATTTTTTGCCGGTTAACTTGATTGTGGTAATAAATACCACCAAAATTGCTGATGTTAATATCAACCAAATATAGCCCGGCTGTCCGGTGTTTAAAGTTACGCCATTTATTTTATTTGCCGGTGGCGATGGGACAATCCAGCTAAAGCAATAAGCTTGCCCTAACACCAGCAGACAGATTAGCATCAGTAAAATAAAGCTATGCTTAACTGTAAACCTAAACAATGCCGACTCTTTACCTACCAGGTCGCCAGCTGCCGCCGCCACGGCTATAGACTGCGGCGATATCATCTTACCCACTACACCGCCCGAACAATTTGCCGCCACAGTTACCACCGGAGCCACGTTGATATTGGTTGCAGTTACATATTGAAGTTTGGCAAATAAAGCATTCGATGCCGTGTCCGACCCGGTAATGAAAACGCCGAGCCAACCCAAAATGGGTGCAAAGAATGGGAATAAAGGGCCTGTATTTGCCAATAGGATAGCTATAGTTGTGGTAATACCTGAATCGTTCATCATATAAGCAAAGCTCAGTACAGACATAATAGTAATAATCGGGAACCTGAGTTGTTTCATGGTTTCGCCAAAAACAGTCAGGCTTTGGCGATAGCTTAACCCCACAAGGGGCACTGCCACCAATCCTGCCAACAAAACGGCTGTACCGGCTGCCGACAAATAATTAAACTTGAAAACATGCGGAATAAGTGCGCCTTTCGAGTCGGCAATGGCATTTTTAAGCCCGGGGAAGGCAAATTGTACTTGCCCGTGGGCATTCAGAAAGTCTTTTACCGATGGCAGGCCCCAAGTCAGGATAATGATAGTCAGCAACAAAAAAGGCGACCATGCCGTGATGATCTGGTTGAGCGTATACTCGCCCTTTACAACGGTAAGCGGCGAGCGCTCATTAGCAAACCGCCAGATAGTGGCAGGCTTCCAGAACTTAAGAAATACAACCAGCGAAATAATAGAACCTATACCGGCAATGATATCAGGCAAGGCCGGTCCGACAAAATTAGATGTCAAAAATTGTAGTAAGGCGAACGATCCGCCCGAAACGAAAATAGCGGGCAATACTTCCATCGCCTTTTTAAATCCCGACATCAGCAGTACCAGATAAAGTGGCGTAATAAAAGATAGCAGGGGCAGCGTTCGGCCAATCATTTGCGATATCTGCATTTCGCTAAGCCCTGAAACTTGTGAAGCCACCGCGATGGGAATCCCTACAGAACCAAAAGCCACCGGTACAGTATTAGCTACCAGGCATAAACCGGTTGCGTACATTGCGTCGAACTCTAAACCTACCAGCATAGCCGCAGTAATAGCAACCGGGGCGCCGAAGCCCGCTGTGCCCTCTAAAAAAGCGCCGAACGAAAAAGCGATCAACATGGCTTGTAAGCGCCTGTCGGCGGTAATAGCCGCCATGGAATGTTTAATGATCTCAAATTTGCCGCTCTTTACGGTCAGGTTAAACAGGAATACCGCACTGATGACGATCCAGCATATGGGGAAAAAGCCGTAGATGGCCCCGTTAGCTATGGAAAGTACAGCCAGTTTAACCGGCATACCATAAACGGTAAGTGCTATGATAAAGGCCGCCCCACATGCCATTAAACTGGCCTTGTACCCTTTAGTTTTTTTAATAATAAGCGCCCAAAATATTACCAGCACCGGCACCAATGCTACCAATGCCGATAGTGCAAGATGATGTAAGGGATTGACGGGTTGTATCCAGGTCATGGTAATTGGTTGACATAAATTTAGCAGATTATTTGGAATAACCACTAAATGAAGCGGTACCTTGTTTCACAGGCACCCCAAACACCAATTATGCTCTGCTGAATATCAACGCGTTAACAAATTTTAAAGCGAAAGTTTACTGACTTATATGTTGTTTCAGTTTGTTTCAGGGGCTTTATATAACCCGCTTATCTGCAATGAATTATAAAAAATATCGTTTCATTTGTTTCACCTGTTTCATATTTAAGTGAAACAGAACGCGTGCTAATCCAGTCCGCTTAGTTAGTCCTGATATTTGGATTCTGCTTTTGTGGCGTCTGCAGTTCCTCCATCGTAAATACCTTTTCGCGCGAAGCCAGTTTGGCGCGCAGCGTCTTTACATCGGATGCATTGATCTTGCTGCCCTTATTTTGCCATGAACGACGTACAAAGTTCATCACTTGTGCCAGATCGTCGTCACTGAAATCCTTATTATCTGCAAAACCCGGCATTTCGCCGCCGATCTCAGGCGCTTTATAAACATGTCCGTTAATCTTCACCGGGCCTGTCAGTCCTTTTAGCAAAATAGATATCATCAGGCTCTTATCACCATTAACAATCTCTGATTTATTTAGCGGCGGCGCCAATGCAGTAACGCCATTGCCGTCCTCGCCGTGGCAGGTTTTACAAACCGTACCAAAAATGGCCACCCCTCTGGGAAAGTATTTAGCCATGAGCGCCGGGTCGCTGTTCAGTTTAGCGTCCTCAATAGCGGCAACCACCCGGCCTATGCGTTTATTAATGGTAAGTGCAGTATCGGGCACAGCAGCCAGCATTTCTTTTTGGAATGCCTCTTCGCGGCCCTGGACGTTAGATACAATGGCATCCGCCACATAAATATTCTTAGGGTATTTTGTGGCCAGGCTAAACAGTAGCCCGTCGGCCGCTTTGCGGTCATACTTTTGAATGGCGCCGGTTACAAAGCCTATGTAAGGTGCAGCAGTTATGGCTGTTGTGTCGTTATCGGCAACCATCCTGGCCAACACCGCCGTAAAGCGGCTATAGTTATCCTGATCAATGATATTGGGCGATACCGTTAAAGCCTGCATACGGATCTTCCAATCGGGCGATTGCAGCAACGCCAACACCTCATCAGCTTTTAATTCGCCAAAACCTTCCAGGGTCCATAAGGCGTGCGTTACTAACAGTGGATTATCAGATTTAACCGCCTCGCGCAAAGCCGGCAGGGCTTGTTGAGGTTTTGTATCAACTAATATCTGCTGAGCTTTATCCCGCACATAGCCATTCGGGTTACCCAATAACGCCACTAGTTTAACAGCGTCATCCGGGAAGGTAACGTTTACCAGCTTTCTACCTGCCGGATATATTTTATATAGCCTGCCGCATGACAACGGCTTGATCAGGTTACGCTTGGCTATCTGGCCGGCCAGGTAGGGCGTTAAATAAGTTTTATGCTGGATAATGCCACGATACATGTCTACAACGTATAAAGCACCGTCAGGCCCGTCATACAAACCCACCGGGCGGAAACGCTCGTCCACACTCGCTAAAAACTCGCGGCCATGGTAGGCCTCACGGCCTTTTACTACGTTACCTCTCTCATTTAATATATCGCGTTTGATCAGGTTGGCTGAAGGCTCGGCAACAAAAGCGTTAAACGTATAAGCAGGGCCAAACAACCCACCTCGATAGATCATCGGGCTGCAAGCTGCAGTAAAGTTTACCAAACGCAGGCTGTCGTCCAGAATACCTTTCATGTAACCGCGGTTTACACCCGGCGTCGGGCGTATGGGGAAAGTGCGGTTGTCCGCTACCGTGCGTTCATTAAAACCGGCAAGCCCTCGCTGATTCTTATTGGTCAGCCCCAGGCTTGGCGGGAAGTAGTCGCCTTGAAGGTTGGTCGAGTTGTCATTGGCATACATACGGCCCTGGTCATCCTGCGCGATACCCCATTGCCCTTTTTCATGAGCTGATTGGATCAGCCATTTATCGCCTTGTTTGCGATAGCGCTTAGGCGAGTTGGCATTGTAGATCCAGTTATCCAAAGCACGGTATAAGCCGTTAGGCTGGTGCTCAACGTTGCCGCCGTCGGTATATTTAGCATCAACCAAAGTTCGTTTTACTATTTTGTCATTTTTTAGCTCATAATAATACAGGCGAGGTGGTTCGGCAACTAAGATGCCGTTCCCGATCAGGCAAAAGGCCCGGGGCATTATCAGCGAATCGATCACCACTTTGCGCGTATCCATTATGCCGTCTTTGTTCTTATCGCTTAACACAACCACTTTACCCAGCGGCTCGTTTTCTCCACGGCCGGAAGTATCGGGCATGTAATCCTGCATCTCAATAGCCCAGATCCGGTTATACCTGTCAAAAGTTATCGCCACCGGTGTACTTATAAGCGGTTCAGAAGCAATCAGTTTAATGGCCATGCCCGGCTCCAGTTTCATTTTGCTGATAGACTCGGCAGCAGGGATTACCGGCGATGAATTGATATCGGCCTTGGGTGGGTTAGTGGCCAGCATTTTATGTGCAGTGCATTGATAAAGGATGCCTACTGCAGCCAGCAGTAATGTTATGTAAGCGTATTTTTTCATTCAGGGTAATTGGCAAAGTGTACAGCAAAATTGGTATACACTTTAAGTTAAGATCAAAATAAAACTTATTTTTTTATAAAAACATCGCTATTTAAACACTAAAACCCATTTTTAACTGAGAAATCGATTACGTAATAATTATTTTACTTTGGGGATGAAGAATCTGCAGCGCGGTGCTTGTTTTATTTTTCCGACATTTAGCTGCGGATACCATCCATAAAGAACCAATTATACTGATGAAAAGATTGATACTTTGCGCGCTGGCCCTGGCCGCGGCATCGCAATTATCGGCACAAAGCAAAACGCCTGCCGATTATGTCGACCCATTTATAGGCGCGAGCACCAGTGCAGCCGATGCCGGAATTTATCACGGGCTTGGAAAAACTTTTCCGGGAGCAGCAACACCTTTCGGGTTGGTACAGATAAGCCCAAACACTATAACCGGCGGCGATAATGGCCCTGGCTACAGCTATGAAATGAAATATATCGAGGGCTTTGCCTTTACGCAAATGAGCGGTATAGGCTGGTATGGCGATCTGGGCAATTTCCTGGTTACACCAACTACCGGCCCAATGCATGTAGTGGCAGGCAGGCATCCTGAGTTACCTGGCTATCGCTCTCGTTACAGTAAAAAAGATGAAGTAGCGCAAGCCGGCTATTACGCTACCACGCTCACCGATTACAATATACACGCCGAAATGACTGCGGCTCCGCATAGCGGCATCATGCGGTTCACGTTCCCCAAAAATAAAGAGTCGCGCATTCAGGTCGACCTGGCGCGTCGCGTTGGCGGCACCTCTACCGAGCAATACATTAAAGTGATTGACGACCACACTATTACCGGCTGGATGAAATGCCCGCCTGAAGGCGGTGGTTGGGGCAATGGTGATGGTAAGGCTAATTACACCGTTTATTTTTACGCGCAGTTTAGCAAACCATTTAAAAACTATGGAGCCTGGATGGCTGATATCCCGGCAGGCATATCGCGCAAAAGCGAAAGTGTAACAAGTTTGAAATATGATTCACTGATAGCCAAGGCTAATATTGTTTCTAAATTCAAAGAGCTGCAAGGCAAACATCTTGGATTTTTTACTGAGTTTGAAGCCAAAGATAAAGAAGTGGTACTATTAAAGACGGGCATCTCTTTTTCAAGCATGGAGGGTGCACGCCTTAATTTAACCTCTGAAATACCCGGCTGGAATTTTCAGCAGGTACGCGCTAATGCTAAAACGCTTTGGAACAAAAGCCTGTCAGCGATTAGTGTAAACGGTGGTACAGAAGATCAGAAAACGGTATTTTACACGGCATTGTACCACACCATGATCGATCCGCGCGCCACTGCCGATGTTGATGGCACTTATATGGGCGGCGACATGAAAACACATCATACCGACAAGTTTGTGAAACGTTCGGTATTTAGCGGCTGGGACGTTTTCAGAAGCCAGTTTCCGCTGCAAACTATTATTAACCCCACTATCGTAAGCGATATGATCAACTCGT
This sequence comes from Mucilaginibacter panaciglaebae, assembly GCF_039539265.1. Taxonomy (NCBI): domain Bacteria; kingdom Pseudomonadati; phylum Bacteroidota; class Sphingobacteriia; order Sphingobacteriales; family Sphingobacteriaceae; genus Mucilaginibacter; species Mucilaginibacter panaciglaebae. The sequence continues at coordinate 87,545 of NZ_BAABCV010000005.1, read as the reverse complement.
TGGTTGAACTGGCCGATCAAAGCGGTAACGGATACCTGGAGCGCTGGGAATTTTTAAACGCTTACTCGGGCTGCATGGTGGGTAACCCGGCTATCCCCGTTATTGCAGATGCTTACAGCAAAGGGATTCGCAATTTTGACGGGCAGAAGGCCTATAAATATGCGCGCAATACGGTTGAGAAATTTGGCAATACACCTGAGCGTAAAGCGATGGATATCTCAACCACGCTGGAATATGGCTTTGACGAATGGTGCCAATCACAACTAGCCACCTGGTTAGGGCATCCGGAGGATGTGCAGCTATATGCCGAACGCGCTCAGACCTACAAAAAGATATTTGACCCCGAAAAAGGCTGGTTCCGTCCCAGGAAAGCCAACGGTGACTGGGAGCCTTGGCCAAACAATGGCCGGTTGCACCAGGGATATGGTACAGTGGAGAGCAACCCTTATCAGCAGGGCTGGTTTGTTCCGCATGACATTGACGGCCTGGCAGCATTAATGGGCGGCCGCGAAAAAATGATTGCCGATTTGAATTCATTCTTTGAAAACACACCGGATAATTACAATTGGAACGACTACTATAACCAAGCTAATGAACCCGTTCACCTGGTGCCGTTTATGTTCAACCGATTAGGCACTCCGTGGCTTACCCAGAAATGGGTGCGTAAAATTTGTGCCAATGCCTATAAGACCGGTGTTGAGGGGCTGGTAGGTAATGAGGACGTTGGCCAGATGTCGGCCTGGTATGTGCTGGCAGCAAGCGGGTTGCACCAGGCCACTCCTGGCAATCCACGGTATGAATTATTTAGCCCGACATTTAACCGGGTGGCTATTCGTGCGGGTGCTACAGGTAAAATATTTACCATCGTCGCCAAAAATAATTCGCCGGCTAACGTTTATATTCAGTCGGCCACTTTAAACGGCGAGCCTTATAACAAATGCTATATTGAGCATAAGCAAATATTAAACGGCGGGACGCTGGAATTTGTAATGGGCCCGCAGCCTAATAAAAAGTGGGGGATATAAGCAGCCCCTCCTTTAACAGATTGCCATTGCGACCAACGAGAGGAATCTACACATGGTTATTAGCGTGTGCATGGCGTTCTCACTCCGTTCGAAATGAACATAAACTAGTATATCATGAAACCATTCCGCAACCTATTAATCATTCTTAGCTTACTGAGCACAACCGCTATTGCCAATCAGCCCGCAAAAAAGCTGGACTACAAATTCAAAGGCAAAATATCTCGGGAGGTATTGGAAAACTACCTCGATCGGGCTATTACGATGCAAAGCCTGCTGATAGGTCAGGGCGATTTTGATGATAATCTGCGCATGATTAAAAATATCGGTGCTAAATTCATCGGGCGGGCGGTGTGCCAATGGGGCCAGGAGGGTGATATCCCTCAAAATCTGATCAGGGAAAAAGAGCTTGCCGAAAAAATACATGCCTTTGATCCGGATATTATTTTGCAAGCTTGCATCTTTGAGATTGTAACGCCGCAGGTTAACCAACTGCCGGTGCCCGACTGGGTTTTCAAAGCTTTGAACCTACCTGTCGAACATCGTAATTTTAGTTACGATGCGATGTTATATCCCGACGGTAAATTTAAAGGCCAGTGGGGACGCGGCTCGGTACCCGATGTGAGCCAAAATGAAACGAAGCTGTTCTTTTATTTCCTGGGCGCATCTTACATAGATGCAGGTATTGAAGGTTTGCATTTTGGCCAGGTTGAGCTAATGAACAAGAACGACAAGAATCTGGATCATTATGCACAGATCCTGGGGTTAATCCGCGAATATGCACACAAACACGCCCGCCGCAAAATGGTGATCTGCGATTCGCACGTGCCGAGTGGTGGCTTCGTCAAGGACGGGCATTTGTTGATGGATGTACACGCTTTCCCGTTACGTATAGAAGAAATTCCTGACAAGCCTGAAGAAGCCAAACTGGAAGTTGGACACACCGACGCTTTATTTTTGCGCAGCAAAGGCGGCATTACCCCAAGCGGCTGGAGTTGCGCGCATTTGCCTTACCTGGTTGAGTTTGACAACTATGGTGTAAGCAAACAACCAAGTCAGGCTCATGCCGCTGGCCTGAGTATTTGGGTTTGGGGGTATGACGAGATCAGTTGGTTTGCGCACCAGCCAGCAGCTTATCGGCAAAACTGGTTGCACTATGCCTTTGATTGGGTAAAAAAGACCGACCCGAACGGGCACGTCGAAATGCCGGGCGGTCGTCAAACCACCTCGCCTCTGGACAAAAAGCGTTGGTACTACGCTAATAATCCAAGCACAGCAGTGCCTGACGGCCATGGCGATGAGGATACGATACGCGACATCTGGGCCGCAAACGACAAGCGAGAACTCCATTAGGCATTCGCTAACCAATCGCCTATTTCTTTGGCCGTCGAAACGAGGTTTTGGCGGGTATTTTTTAGCGCAGTTTCCAAATCGACCTGTGTTTTATTTATAGATATTAGTTTATTAAACCACCGATTTAATTGCCCGCCGGGTTCTGCCAGCACCTTACCCGCCAGCCCGATCACTTTAATGTTTTTTTGGTTGGCCATCATGGCTACTGCGACCGGAGCTTTACCATGCAGTGTCTGTTCATCAATACTGCCTTCGCCGGTTATCACTACGTCTATGTCCTGAAGCGCTTCATTAAAACCCGTCAGCTTTAAAAAATTATCGGCACCGGCTACCAGTCGGGCATTCAGAAAAGCATACATACCGACAGCGGCACCACCGGCTGTTCCGCTATGTTTAATAGCAGCCATATCTTTGCCGGTTTGTTTTAGAGCGATGGCTGCAAGGTTGTTCAAAAACATATTCAATTTCACAACATCATCAGGCGAAGCGCCCTTTTGCGGCCCAAACATGGTAGCGGCACCTTGGGGCCCGAGTAGTTGATTGTCTACATCGCACAAAATCGCGATCTCAACGTTAAGTATACGCTGATCTAAGTTGCTGGTATCGACATAATGCAGATCACCTAATGCAGCAGGAGCTGGTGCTAACTCATCGCCTTGCCGATTAAAAAATTTTATCCCTAATGCGCTCAATATGCCAACACCCCCGTCAACAGTAGCTGAACCGCCCATAGCGATGATTACCCTGTTGATGTTTTTATTCAGCGCGGCTTTGATCAGTTCGCCCGTGCCATAAGAACTTGCCTGCATTGGATTCAACTCCGCCGTATTAAGCAAGTGCAAACCTGAAGCGTCAGCCATTTCAATTATGGCCGTATGGCCATTATCTGCCAAACCAAATTGAGCGGTAACTGGACGGCCCAAAGCATCATGTGTTCTGGTGCTTATCCGTTCGCCCTTAAAATGTTCAATTAACAGTCTCCCGGTTCCGTCGCCGCCATCGGCAACGGGGAAGATATGGCAACAGCAACTCAAGCTGCTTTGGTTAAGCCCTTCGGCTATAGCTTCAGCTACGCTTTTAGCATCGAGGCTATTCTTAAACGCATTGGGCGCTATCAGGATATTCATATTGCCAAGTTAAGGTGTTTATTGATAAATGCTATTGCTGTACAAACTGATTTATAGGTTACTATACAAAGTTTTATATCTTTGAGATTGCAACAGCTTAAAACCCATCTAAAAATTGTCATGTCTGTAAGTGCGGCGCGTGGTTTCCTTTCTGTCTTTCTTTCCATCTGCATTTCGGGTTTCTTTTTAGCTTGCAATTCAAAAGATGATCGGGCTGATAATTTCATTAGGCAATATGTAAAAATTGCTGATAGCCTTTACATAGCCGGCAAAGCCGATAGCGCCATGCATATGCTGATGAAACAACGTTTGCGCTTTAAGAGTAATAGTCCGCAGATAGTAGCTTATTACAATTATATGTCGAACTGGTACCACTTAAACGGGTCATTGGCCTCGCTTTATGCCGATAGCGCCCTTGCGGTTTTTGCCAAGACAGACAATATCGCCCGGTATCCGGACGATTATTACAAAACTCTGCTGGTTAAAGCAGACGCCTTTATTGCCCAAAAACAATATGCCAACGCTCTGGAGTATTATGATAAAGCCCGTAAACGCACTAACCGTGGCTGTGACGGCGGCAATCTGACTTCAAAAATCGCCAATATATATTTCAATCAACAAAACTATGTTATAGCGGCCCGTTATTGGGTGCAGAGTTACCACGAGCTGGTCGGTTGTCATAAAAACATGTCGGCGCAGAGGGTCTTTTTCTTAACGCAAGCAGCTTTGGATAATACCGGCGTTACTTATCAAAGAGCCGGTATGTATGATAGCGCGGCTTACTATTATAAAAAGAATCTTGCTTTTATTGATAAGACAGACGCCGAAGGCCGGATAGCTAAAGAAACTACCTGCGCCCCGCGCTTTATTGTCTATGATAATCTGGGTGGTTTAGCGCTTACACAAGGTAAATTAGCTGAGGCTGAAAAATATCTTTCGGCTTGTATTGCGATACGTATTAAGGACGTAGATGGGATACGTATCCCGCCATATATAAAGCAGGCTGAGTTATATTTAAAATTGGGCCGGTATAATAAGGCTGCCATTGCCTTTATTAACAGCAAACGGTTGCTTGACCTGTTTGGTAAGGATAATCCGGTGCCTCAAATTGAGTGGAACAGACTATATGCCGAATACCTTTTTGCCCGTCACAAGGCAACCGAAGCCTATCAGTATCAGGCTAAATACATTCGGTTGAAAGATTCATTGGATAAAACCAACTCAAACCTGCGCGCGGTTGACATTGAACGCGAATTGAACGCTATTCACCGCGAAAATTTATTGTCAGAACTGGAGCACAATGAACGCCTGCAAAAGTTATACATCATTGCTGTTACTGTGGTTTCAATATTGCTGATAGTGATCAGTTTTTCGGTGGTGCGTGTACTTAAAGAGAGCCGTAAAAATCATAAAAATACCAGATTGCATAACGAGCAGCTACAGCAGACACTGGAAGAACTTGAGCGTGCTAATCAAAATATAATACGCATTATGCGGGTAATGGCGCATGATCTGCGTAACCCGCTTTCAGGTATGATTGGTTTGGCTAACGCGATATATGAAGAGGAAACATCCGAGGAAAACCGTCATATGTTGAAGCTGCTTGAGTCAACAGGAACCCATTCGCTCGCAATGATCAATGAGTTGTTAAGCTCGGGTTTGGCCAGTGACGAAGTGCAGCTGGTAAAAGAAGAAATGGATATTAAAGAGATGCTGCATAACTCGGTTGAATTATTGCAATATAAAGCCAGCGAGAAAAAACAACAGATCTCTTTTGAGTGCGATGATGCGCCAATAATTGCCGCCATTAACCGCGAAAAAATATGGCGGGTATTTAATAACCTGATTGTTAATGCGATAAAATTCAGCTATGTAGGCGGATTGATCTTTGTGAGTATTAAAACTTTAACCGACAAGCGTAAAGTACTCATCTCTATAGCCGATAATGGCATGGGCATACCTGACGGTGATAAAGATAAGATCTTTGAAATGTTCACCACGGCTAAACGCCTGGGCACCGAGGGCGAGCAGCCTTTTGGCCTAGGACTGGCCATCTCCAAACGAATCATCGAGAGTCATAACGGCCGTCTGTGGTTTGAAAGCTCGGCCGGTTACGGAACCACATTTTATATTGAGCTGCCGATGTAAGCTTATTGCTTATATTTTAAATTATAATAGATATTATAAGGCCCTATTTCGTTAAACGCGGTTGTCAGATCTTTTAGGGAATTGGCAAGATAAAAAACAAAGGCATTGGCCCCATTATTTTTATGCATGGCTACCATGTTACAAAACTTATAACTGGTTCCAAAAGAGTTGTTTTGTAGGTTGATCATCCAAAATGTAACCTTATCGGCCCCGAACTCTTTTTTGGCCTGCACAGGGTCAAATCCGCCTATTTGCATCTTTGGGTCTTTTATGCCGCCAGCTACTTTAGTAGCCACACCCATACTAAAAGTATCGAAAGGGTCATTAACCGGCCCCGCCGGCTTACCATTTAATGGAGCTTGATTATGTTGCGGCGGCAGGCCTTTCGGCAAAATAGCATAACGGATCTCAATGCCCCGGCCTGGATACTTAACCGCATACTGGTAGGTTAACTGTTTATTCTTGACAATCGGTGCTTTTACCGCGCCGGCCGGCATCTTGAAAGTCATGCGGGCCTGGCTGAGCAATCTCGTAAAGTTAGCCTCGACATTATTGGTTTTTGATTGTGCCCCGGCTGTTATTGAAACAAATAGCAACGCAATAAAAGCATGAAGTATTTTCATGATCAGATTTTAATTAGTTGCTAAACATAACAAGGATTTTTATATGACGCAAATTCTTATTGCTTCACCTTGCAAATATGCGCTATTCATCCAGGCGTTAATCCTTAAATTTCAACGCATAATAGATATTCTGTGCGCCTATTGCCTGGTAGGTATCAAACAGTTCCTTCATGGAGTTGCACAGGTAGAAAATATAGACATTGGCCACATTATCTTTTTGCAGAGAAACCAGGCTACAAAATTTGTATTCGGTACCAAAAGAGTTGTTCTTTACCGGAATCAATAAAAAAGCTCCATAATCTGCTCCAAACTCTTTTTTTACGTCCGCGGCCGGAAATCTGCGTCCTTTAATAGTGGTGTCCTGAACGCCGCCGCCGGCATTTATTGCCGTTACATAAGTGAAAGCGTCGAATCCTTTATTCGGATCGGCCATTGCGCTGCCCGGTGCGTGATTTTTCTGAAACTCCTGGTATTCTGCCACGCGGCCGGCCATCGGCACTATGGTATATCTGATTTCCATATTCCGATCGGGATATTTAACCGCGTAATCATAATGGATCTGGCGGTTTTTAACAATAGGTGTTTTAACCGAACCTTCCGGCATTTTGAAAACCATGCCGGTCTCATCAAGTAGCTTGTTAAACTTAATTTCTACGCTGTCTGTTGTTGATTGTGCGTTTACAGCTACCGCCGTAAACAGTAATATCATAAAAATGGGTAGTCTTTTCATAATAAGGTGCTGTTGGTTATACTAAATATAGTAAGGATTTTTCTGTAGGATGCAAAAGTTCTTACTATTCCATAATGGTATAGCGGCTTTGTGCAGTGAGTGATCCAAACGGAAATGTGTATCAGTTTGGATCATTTGGATCGCCAAAAAAATGCAAACAGCTGAATTACAGGACATTTATAAAATTTACTTTTTTATTTGGATCACTTTGGATCACCTTTACTGACTTATAAGTTATTTTTGGATCAATCACTTTAGATTATTAATTTACCCACACCGTTTGCGTAAATGCGCCGTTAACCGCAGCATCCCATACCTCCAGGCGCACCCAGGTTTTGTTTTTTAAATTGATAGGGATATGGAACGTTTGGGTACCAAATGCTGTTGTACTTTTCAGATTAATGCGTTGTCTGTAAACACCCCTGCCATCACCGCTGACTATCTCGGCGAAGTTGAGCGGAAAGGTCCATTTAACCGTAAAATCCATAGTTGATCTGGTAGCCGGCGTTACTTTGATCGTCGACCCGGCTTCGGCGCCATTAACTTTAAAATCGGGGATTAACACCTCGCCGGTCGTGGCGAAGAATCTGCCGCTTTTCAGCACATCCAATATGGGCTGCCATCCATTCTTAAAATCGGGCAGGGTATTCAATTTCAAATAATTAATGTTGACGTGAGCATACATTTCATTTTCCCGGGTGATACTAAAAATGTCCGACTCGGCCAGTACCTTTTTCTTAAGGCCCCAGTTGCTCATGTCATCCATCAAATCAAAAACACGTTTACCCATGCGTTCGGTCGACAGATCGGCCGGGATATTTTTCCAGGCCGCGCCGTTAAAGTGGTCTGATTTATAAAAGGCCTCATTTTTATAAGCATCCGGAAAACCGGTCGAGCCTTTGGTGCGGGCGTGAGCGGTCCAGGCCAGGCCGTTCTCGATTTCCAGCAGCTTCAACATTTCATCTTTATTGCTGATGTGATAAACCTTGCCATAGCGGCTATCATCGGCCACAAAAGGCACTCCTTCTTTACGCGACATTACCCAATACACAGGCTTAGGGAAAAAATCCAGCCAATGGCCGCCAAAAAATTCGTTGGGTTCTTCGCCGGGTAAAAGCATGAAGTTTTTGCCCGATTCCTTTTCGCACTCTTTAAACAGGGTGTTCAACTCTGTCAAACGACGCTCATCCGGTCCTTTAGGGTGGCCGGTGCCATGAAATTCGGCCAGATGAACAATGTTTACCCCCAGTTCTTTAAACACACGGACGTATTCGGGTTCGGCCTCTACAGGTTTGTTTTTAAGCAGTACCTGTGTAGTGTATTCGTTATGAAAATGGCTTGCCATGGTTTTATAACCGGGCAGAGGGATAAACTTATCGCCATGGGTGAATAACTTAATCTGCTCTAATAAAACCTTGCCTGCGCCCCCGCCGATCATACAGAAAAAGTTAAGTCGCTGTTTCGTTCCCGGCGGGGCATTGAACCAGGGCACATAGCGGTGATCGCCGTATAAGTCCTGTCGAATACCGATGCCATAGCCCGGCAGCATTTTTCGGTAGTTATTACCATACCAGGTAAACTTCAGGTTGAAGGCTTCGTCAAGCGGATAAAAATATTGATGAGGTGCCGGGAAAACAGCCAGGCTGCCCTTGCCCGTCTCGCCAATAATAGTACGATATTTCACTTCGACATTACGTGCCGTATCCGTCGCCTTTGAAGCCGTACCGGTAAATTCATTATTGGTTGCAGACCAGCTGATCTTGCTCCACTTTGGGTTTGGGCTGGTTAGTCCGGCATCATACAAAATAGCGGTCGAATCGACTTGTGTTGCCATCACTGCCGCTATATTAAACAGCGGGCTGCCGTTATAAAAAGTCAATTCTAAATGCCCGCTAAAGTTATGCGAGCTGATACCATCGATACTTACAACAGTGCGCGATCCGTCACTTTTTACCGAGGCATTGCCCTTATCAAAATTAACATTGTATGATTTAAAGGGCTTTTGCGGCACGCGATCAAAAAAAATGTTCCAACCGTTTTGCGATATCAAATCGCGCTTACCTATAGTCAGGATAAACTGCGGGTCGAGGTCGGCAGCAACTTCTTTATATTTTCCTGCCGATGTAATTTGTATGCTTTTGAACAATGGGCTGCCCTTAGTCAGATCAAGTACTACGCGCCCATGTTCTGAACCACCAACAGGCCAGGTGAGCTCAACATTGGATGCCTTTTGAGTAACAGTGACACCGTTTTTTTTATTTAATCCTTGCTGGTTGATGGTCTGCGCATAACTGAGCGTGTAAAAAAACATCAGCACAATAAAAGACAAGCCAATGGCTCGCAATTGTTTTAAAATAAGCATAAGTGTTGTGGTTTACCTTGGTAAATAAAAGTAGCCATTAATTTTTATTAAACAAGATTACAGGGATGGTTTTAAAACCATCCCTGTAATCTATACCGGGGAAATTTTTTTAAAAATAAATTTGCGCAACCGAAAAGTTGCATATATATTTGCAATCAATCAGTTGCAGATAAAATGAGACGAGATATTTTTCAAGCCATTGCCGACCCAACCCGCAGAGCTATTTTAGCCCTGCTGGCTATACATGCCATGACACCCAATGCGTTAGCAGAGCATTTTAATACCAGCAGGCAAGCAGTATCAAAGCACATTCAAATACTGGCTGAGTGCGAGGCCGTGACTCAAAAACAAAATGGCCGCGAAATATACTATCACGTAAATGCCGATAAAATGAAAGAAGTAGACAAATGGCTGGACACTTTCCGCAAGATATGGGAGGACCGCTTTGACCAATTAGACAACGTATTAAAAGATCTTTAAAACAATCATTATGACAAACAAAACCGAAATTTTAAAAGACATTTCAAACAGGAAATTAAATATCACCCGTGCTTTTAATGCACCGGTTGAAAAAGTATGGAGGGCGTGGACCGAGGCTGAGCAGCTTGATAAATGGTGGGCTCCCAGACCATGGCGCGCCATTACCAAAACCATGGATTTTACCGAAGGGGGGCACTGGTTATATTGCATGGCGGGGCCGAACGGTGAAAAAGCCTGGTGCAAGGTTAGCTTTCAGACGATAGAGCCAGGAAAAAACTTTGTTGCCGATGCGAATTTTTGCAATGAAGAAGGGGCCATAGACGCTAACTTTCCGACTATGACCTGGGATAATCGTTTTTTATCGACAGATACGGGTTCTAAGGTAGAAATCACGCTTTCTTTTGCTAACGAGGATGATCTGGAGAAAATTGTTCAAATGGGTTTCAAAGAAGGATTTTCTATGGGGCTGGAAAACCTGGACGAATTACTGGAAGCGTAATCTTGATCAAATATATCGCGTATCAAAAGCAGCCTTTTCGGCTGCTTTTTTGTTGCCGAATGTTTAGAGAAAGCGACTGACTATAATGGTCTAAAGTTGGGTCGGCTGGTAAAGGGTGAAAAAGACCACGGGATTGACAGAAAAATAATGACAAAAGCTATAGTATACCAGATAGCCATGGTTTTAAATTTTTGCTGATCGGCAGGTTTGCGTTTTGCCTTCGCCGAACCAATAGTGACCAGCGTAATGGCAATCAGCATCATGGTAATGTGTTCCATGCCGAAAAAACGGATAGAACGCTCGTGCACTGCTGTACTGAAGTTATGCAGGAAATAGTCAACAATGGGGCTTATAAAATATAAAGTTACGCCTAATACCAATTGCACATGGGCTGCTGTCGCCGAGACTATACGGGCAATATTATCCGTCTTTGAAAAAGATTTTTTAAGCAACCGGCCACGATAAGCACGAAACAATGCAAAGGCCATGCTACCTAAAACCAGCCAGCGGGTAAGCGAGTGTAAGGCTAACAAAGTATTGTACATAATCAGTGCAGACGAATGATGGGCCGAAATCTTTTAATTATTTGACGCTTTTTATAAAATTAACCAATGCAGGGGCCAATTCGGGATGCAGGGGCAAATTGGCCTTTAAATAAGTTGCGGCGTTTTGCTGCCTGTCTTCCGGGCCTTCTTTCAGGATATGGCTCATGCCATTTACAATTTGAACCTTGGCATCGGGTTTTGCTTTTTTTAATGCAAGTGCATCTGCAAGGCCCACCTGAATATCTGTAGTGCCCTGAACAATTAATACGGGTACCGTTACTTTGGCCAGTTCCTGTTGGGGCTTATATTGAAAAAGCGAGTGCATATAAGTCTGTAAAGACGCGCCGAAAAGATTTTCAAAACCCGGCTCCAATTTTTGCTTTATCGTTTGCCCGGCTTTAATGCTATCAATTATTGGCGCTGCCCTTCTATAGGAAGGCTCAGTGCCATTTGCTTTTATTTGCTGCTTCAAAACCTGATCGAGCGGGAAGCCCGGGCCCGCCAATGATATAAAGCCATCAACTTTTTCGCGCTGGCAGGCTATCATCCCAATCAATGAACCTTCGCTGTGGCCCGCTATAATAATTTTAGAAAAACGGCCATCGGCCTTTAAAAACCTGATGCAAGCTATGGCATCATTAATCATGTCGTCAAATGTGGTTTGAGCCTGCGGTTTTGTTGCTGTACTTTGGCCAACCATGCGTTTATCGTAACGTAAGGTGGCAATGCCGCTTTGCTTAAAGGCGTCGGCCAATAACAGGTAGCTGTTAGGCCTGATATTCATTTGCACCGTATTGCCATTACGATCGGTAGGGCCTGAGCCGGCTATGATCAACACAACCGGGACTTTGCCTGTGCCATTAGGAACAGTCAGCGTACCCCTGAGGTCAGCACCGGCTGATTTAATAGCTACAGATCCGGGACTTACACGTTTATCAACATCTGTAAAAAAGCCGGTTAACTTGTGCTCCTTACTGAAACTTAAATACAGCACCGGGCCCGATTTTTCAAAAACCGCCACATAGGTGTCGCCTCCATTAGGGGCCGCCTGGTAATATTCCTGGCTTACCAGGTCACCTAAAAGCCCTTTTAATTGCGTAACAGCACTACTTACTCCCGGCAGTGGCACTTTAGCTTTACCGGCATTGCTTAACAGGGTATAAATGCTATCCGGCTTACCGGCATTATAATACTTTACAAATTTGGCGGCCTGTGCATCATTTGCTTTATGGTTTTGTGCAGAGGCTACACCTGCTGCCAAGAGAACCAGCAGCGCTGCGATTATTTTCTTCATTTTTTTAGTCGACCGATACCCACTTCAGGCAAACTATTTGCGGTATATCAATTTTGTTATCGGTTAGTGCAAGTTTACCGTTTGTTTTGTCAATTTTAAAAATATTGATCGTATTTCCTTCCTGCCCGGCGCTTAGCAGATAGTTGCCTGAAGGATCAATAGTAAAACCCCGCGGGGCCTTACTTACATCAAATTTATCGACAAAGGTTAGTTTACCATCCGATTTATCCACGGCATATTGCACAATATTATTAGCCCCGCCGCGATTTGACGCGTACAGGAAATTACCATCAGGCGACAGGTGAATATCGGCGGCGCTGTTTTTGGTAAAATCGGCCGGCATCATATTTATTGCCTGTATAAAAGCAAGTTTGCCATTATCATATTTATAAACCCGTACAAAAGCACTCAGCTCCTGTATCACATATAAAAACTTCCTATCCGGCGAAAACTCCATGTGGCGCGGGCCGTCGCCCGGGCCGGTCATTTCGGCTGTTGCGTTTTCAGTAATAATGGGCTGTTGTTTTTTGCTGTCGTAATTATAAATGTTGATATGGTCTGTACCCAGATCGGCCACTAACAATTTCTTCCCATTGTCGGCAAGCATGGCCGAATGTACATGCGGCCCTTTCTGATTTCTGTGCGGACCGGAACCGGTATATTGAATAGTTTGCGAAACCGGCCCCAGCGATCCGTCTTTATTTACCGGCAATACAGTAAGGCTTCCACTGCTGTAGTGTGATATCATCACATTTTTACCATCCTTATCTAAAATAATATGCACGGGGTTAATACCACCGGCAGGTTGTTTGTTGATTAATTCTAATTTGCCGCTGGTTTTGTCAAACCTGAATGCGCTAACTTGTGCCTCTGCTCCCTTAGGGTCTACATTGCAGGAGTATACAAATTTGCTATCGTTAGTAATGGCCAAAAAATCGGGGTTATCAACGCCCTCAAACTGGTTTAAAAAATTTACCGTTCCGGTTTGTGTATCAAAGCGGTAAACGGCTATACCTTTACCGGCATTAGTGCCTGTATAGCCGCCTAATAACAGGTCGTACGTTTTTGCGGTTTTCTGTGCCAGGCTCAGCAAAGGCAGCGCCAGCAGTATAGCAAATATTTTTTTCATGGTTAAGCAGGTAATTGGTTTATCACCTGCAAGATAGTAAATAGTGCCCTTAAAATCTGCGCTATCTGACGCCATCGTCGTTATTAATACTGCGTTTGGTTTTCTTAACCGTGTTCGTCAAATTACCGAAGTTATAGTTGAGACTGACCGTGAAGTTTCTGAAATAGCTTTGGTCGGTTTGCGTTTGCGTAAAATTGGCGCCGGTTGTTGTGGTAATAGTGTATCTGTATTTATTAAACGGATTACGCACTGCTGCCGAAAATACCAGCTGGTTTTTAATAAGCTGCTTGTTAATGCTTAATCCGGTATTGATCACCCCGTTTGTAGAGCCTTGTAAGCCGGTTGGATTTCGCCCATTTATATCTACGTTGGCATTAGCGCGCCAGCCATTGGCAAAGGTATAACCCAATGTATTGTATATGCCCAGGGTGGTAAAGTGGTTGGTCTTTACGGTGCCGTCGGCATCGCCGGTAAGGCTAAAAAACATTAAATTACAACTGGTGCCAAAATTGAGTTGTTTGGTTATTGGATAATTGATATTTACAAAATTACCCAAGCCTTTTACGTCGCCGTTATTTTTGTAGGTAGTGTAAGTAATGTTGGTTGCCGGGTCATAATGAGACAACGGCAAATCCAGCCCCTTGCCGAAGTCATAAAATACACCGATGTTCAGGTTCCCTTTGCCCGAGAGACTGTAACCCACCCGGACATCTGATATAACCACACTTGTTAAATTGGGGTTGCCATAGGTTTCAAAATTAGGATTGGAACGATCAACAAATGGATTTAGTTTGTTAATGCCCGGGCGCTTAAGGCGCTGCGAGAAACCGGCATTGAAGCTGCTTAAAGTATTAATGGGCAAATTAAATGCTATGGACGGTATAACATCCAGGTAGCGTTGCTGCGCGGCTGTTGAGGTCGAAACAAAATCAGCATTGGTAAAAGTTTGTTCTACACGTAAACCTGCCTTTAAGCTAAACGCCCTGGCGTTATATCCCCAGGTATTATAGGCCGCAAGGATATTTTGAGTACTGCGATAGTTATTGGACAAAGCCGTATTGTTTTCAAAACGGTTAGTAGCAGTGTTAAACGAGTTATAATTAAAATCGCTCGAGTTTTTTCGGAAGATGGCCTTAACCCCCGCTTCAACAGTGATTTTTTTAAATGCCTGCACAAAATCAACCTGCGCGGTTTGCTCTGATGAAGAGGTAGTGTCGTCCTGATTATAATCGGGGGTAGAATAATTGATTCGGTTGGCTGTAGCAATGTTTGCCCCGGATGTATTGTTATATCGCCAATAGCGGTATGAAAAGGTGAGCAGCTTGTTTTTGATGTTTTTAAAACCTATCTGGTAATTCAGGGATGCATCAAGGCCGTCACCACTATTGCTGTTATGGTTTTGCAGATAATAGCCGTTAATAATGCCCAGGGGTCCGCTGAGTAAACTTACCTGGTTACCTACACCGTTAGCGCCGCTGCCATTAATATTAAACTGGGCGGAGATGAGGTTCAGCGAATCGATCTCATAACTAAGCTCGGCGCCCACATAACCATTTTTCCCGTTTGATTTATTGTTGCCTTGCTGATCAAGAAAGCTTGGGCTGGCTCCGGTGGCAGTACGTTTGTTGCTGTTTGTCGTTAGCGGATTATCATTCAAACTGCCGCCGCCAAAAGCAGATATGCCAAATTTGCCGGCCTTAGCCGAAAACGAAGTGCCGACGCCCGGTCCGCCGGGAAAGCGGCCATTAAAATTAACTGTTCCATTATAACCGTCAACCAGTTTTTTGTTGGTGACGATGTTGATGACACCGCCCAAACCTTCGGCGTCGTATTTAGCCGGTGGAGTGGTATAAACCTCGATACGTTGTATGGTGGATGCCGGGATGCTGCGCAAAATGGTTTTAGGGTCGCGCTCTGCCATACTTGATGGTTTGCCATTAATTAATATCTTAAAGCTGGTGTTACCTTTGAGCATAATATTTTCGTTAGCGTCCAAAGTAACGTAAGGTACTTTGCGCAGCATTTCGAGGACATTGCTGGTTTTACTTTCAGGGTCGGCCTGCATTTCGTAGGTAATACGGTCGGCTTCCTGTTTTATAGGCGTTTTCTGTGCTTTTACCGATACCTCGTTCAGGGTTTTGTCCTGCGCAAAAGCCGTGAAGCTGCAAATCATCAGCAGTAATATAAAAAGGGTTTTAAGGTTAAGTTTCTTCATAGTTTTTTGACAAAGGGGTTCCATTAAGTCGCCGAAAGACGCTTTTCAACCGGTTAATAAATCTGCGGGTTATTGCTGCAGACGTGCAGCTGGTTAAGGGTTAGTCTTTATTGTTATATTTATTACGGACGATGAGGTAATTGATAATTAAACTCAAACCGCCAAACAGGCATACCATTGATATAACACCCAGTGCCTGATCCATCTCACAATAGGTATATAATACCCAGCCCATAATAAAGCCTACACCAATGCCTGCCAAAAGCATCCCATATTTAAGGGTAGCCAAGCCATATTGCGGTCGGTGGAAAGGGTTGGTAAGTACATTACGTTCTAACATATCCATGCGCTCGCGGTGGCGGGTCATTAAAAAAACGTAAGCTATGCCAAATATGGCGGCAAACGCGGCTAAGGATACTATACAGTCTCTGGTTACTTCGTGCATGATTTCTAAATTTTAAATGTAGCTGTTTTCAGCTGCTTGCCTATATGACAGTAATCACCATCATCCGGATACAAAATATTTAAAATAAATCATTAAGAAGGAGATTGATCTTAAAAGATAAACTTTTTTCAATCCATAAAGGTTCGGTCTTCCAATTACGGGTAAAGCCCATTGCTGCGGGATCAATAGCAGGATATTTGTTTAATAACCTTAATATCTTACGTTTAAATTTACTTTCCTTATTTATGGTTTGAACAAAATATAAGATCATTGACAACACGTAATAAGTACTATTATTAATAGCATACGTTATGCCCGTTCGTGTATCAGATTTGGTAGTTACCACTAGCCATTGGTTATGGGTATTTAAAGGTAGATTCGGAGCAACACTTAATCTTCTATTCCACAATCTGGAATGATGAGCACATAAGTTTCTGATATAAACTATACTATGCAACCAGGATGTGAAAGTAGTATTATCTAGGCCGAAGTATTGTGCAATTTCACGTTTTTGTCTGCTTGGTTTTAGATTTTCGTATAAGTGAGATAAAACACCAAATGATGCTATCTCAAAAATCATCCAGCTGGGCGGTAAGGGATCGCTATATTTTACTTTAAATGCCAAAACAAAATCTTCCCGGCTTCTATTATACTCTTTTTGGAGCGCACTAAGCGTACTACTAAATTTACTATGGTTTGCAAATAAAGCACTATTTGAATACCAAAACGGGCCATACTGATGGGCCAAAATATAAATCATCTTGGCCCTTATAGCGACCTCAACTTTTTCTAATTCAGAATTTACCAGCTTTCGTAATTCTCTATCGAAACAGTATAGACGAAAAGCTTGATTAAAAGATGCATCCCGTTTAAATTGATGCGCAGACTTTGGTTCTTTTATAAATGGATACCAATAACCACTCAATCTATAATAGCTTACATTTTCTAATAAATGCTTTGCTTTATCATCATTCTCAATAATTAAGCCTCGGTCTTTTAGTTGCTGTAATTGTTGAGCAAGTGTTAAAGCCGGTTTACTATAAGGGATTAGCGGCATTTAGGTTAGACTACAAAAAGAAAATGCCCACCCTAAGCGCGCTGATCTGACGGGAAGCGGGGTGAGCGTGTTAATACAAAAATATAATTTATTTTTTATAAATACAAGCAGCATATACGCAAGCACTTATCTATCAAATGGTTATATTATTTAATTGACGGTATACATTTTAGCTTTAAATTTATTATTGTAACCAAACGTTTCAATTTTCTGTCTCATTAGCAATGGAGCTTGCAGAAGACCGGTACTATATAGATAAAGTTAAGAACGGCGATCCGGCTTCGTACGCGTTCCTTGTCAATAAATACAAGGATATGGTTTACAGCATCAGCCTCAAAATACTGCGCGATGCCGATGACGCTCAGGACCTGGCACAAGATTGCTTTATCAAGGCGTATCAGCAGATCCATTCGTTTCAGGGTAACTCAAAATTTTCGACCTGGTTGTATACTATTGCTTACCGTACGGCTATAACAAGGTTAAAGGAGAACAAGGTTTCAACTATTACTCTTAATGAAGAACAACATGAAATGCCCGACAATTTACCGGGCCAATTTGAGTTATTACATGCCCGTCAGGTAAAACAACAAGTGCGGGCGGCTATACAAAAGCTGCCGGAGATTGACGCATTATTAGTAACACTGTACTATATTAACGATCTGCCAATAAAAGAGATCGAAGAGATCACCGGGTTATCAAAGCCCAATGTTAAAATTAAATTATACCGGGCGCGTAAAGTGTTAGAGAAAGATTTGAGATTTTTATTGGAGGGAAATTATGCAGACTGATAAAGACGACAAACTAAAGCAATTGCTTAAACAAGCAGATGCCGATAAAACTGCCGAAGGTTTTACCGAATCGGTGATGAAGATGATCGAGGGGGATACCGTGCGCGAAACGACTTTAAAAGTACTACTAAAGCAGCATCCGGCCGAGGGGCCTTCGTTTGATTTTACGGCCGCCGTAATGCGGCAGATCAACGTCAACCCTAAGCCTTTCACTATCCGGCCAATTATTACCAAAAAAGCCTGGTATGTCATAACTGCAGTATTTACGCTTACCGTTTTAACCATTGTCGTATTGCCAGACGCTGCTCCTTCGAATGCTGCTGTTGGCGACAGCAGTATAACATCAGTAATTAATCAACTACAGGCAGTGCCTGCCACTTATGTATTGGCTGCGGTTGCAGTAGCCGTATTGTTGTTGGGCGATTATTTGCTTACGCAGCGTAGTAAAAAAGCTGTGTTGAATTAAATAGTAACCGCCAAAAAAGATCCCACTCAAGAGGGGAATCGCACAAGGCTTATGCTTTAATTCCTTTACTCAACCGGCACCATTTTTAAACAAACTGCCGAAGCCACATCGATAGCTTCGCGATTTTGCATCAGGCGGCCGGTGGCTTTATCAATCACAAAAACATAGATACGGCGGCTGGTGCCTACCAGCAAGAAACGTCCGGTTGGGTCGATCATAAAATTGCGGGGATTATCGCCGACAGTTGAGTAAGCATCCACGCGTGTTAGTTTACCGGTTAGCTGATCTATAGCAAAAACTACGATCTGGTTAGCCGTACCGCGGTTGCTGGCGTACAAGAAACGGCCATCCGGCGATATGTGAATATCCGCAGCACCATTGACGCCGGTAAAGCTATCCGGCATCATTTTGATCAGCTGGATCTCGCTTACCTTTCCATTGTCATAGGTATATACAGTAATAGTTGCCTTCATTTCCTGCACATTATACATGAATTTGCCGTTGGGCGAAAATGTGGTATGACGCGGACCGCTGCCACCGGCGGTGCTTACAAATGCAGGCTCGGCCGGAGTTAGTGACGGCACCTTTGATGCCTTGTAACGATAAATGTTGATCTTATCTAAACCTAAGTCTGAAACCATTAAATATTTTTCGTCGGGCGACAAAAATGCCGAATGTACGTGAGGCTCCGACTGACGCATAGGGTCGGGTCCTTTGCCCTCGTCTTGTATCGTTTGGTTTGCGACACCTAATGAGCCATCTTTATTTATTGGAAAAACCTGCAGGTTACCGCCGCCATAATTAGATACGAATACATTTTTTTGCTCTTTATCTACACTAATATGCGCAGGCGAACCCTTGGTCTTTCGAGCGTTGATAAGCTCAAGTTTGCCGCTTTGCTTATCAAATTTAAAAGCACTCACGCCGCCAGACCCGTCAGCATTATTTTCATTTACGGCATAAACAAAATGATTGTCGTTAGTTACTGCTACGAATGATGGATTATCGGTTTCAACTTCGTTCAGGTAGGCAGCCTCACCGCGCTCGGCATAAAAACGATACACATATATACCTTTGCTTGCATTAGCATCGGTGCCGGTATAAGTACCTATTACCAGGTCAAACACCTTTGGGCCGGTTTTAGCCTTCTTCTGAGCCGAAGAAACTAAAGGAGATATCAGCGCCATAACTAACAGTAAATTTTTCATAGGATGCTACGCAATGGTTTATAACGCAAGGTAGCAAAATCCATAAAAAAAGCCCTGCAATTGCGGGGCCAATATTTTATTTAATCAGGTGTTTTAGCTGTATAATTTCCTTTTCTTCCAGATAGCGCCAGCGTCCGCGCGGCAGGTCTTTTTTCGTCAGGTTTGCATAAACAACCCTGTCAAGTTTCACTACCTCATAACCCAGGTGTTCAAACATACGGCGCACAATACGGTTTTTGCCGCTATGTATCTGTACGCCAATTTCTTTTTTAGTACCGCCGGTAACATAGGCTACCGAATCTGGTTTAATTACACCGTCTTCAAGCTCAACACCAAATTGCAATTTATTCAAATCGCCCTGGGTTAAGTTTTTACTCAACTCAACCTGGTAAATTTTAGTAATGTTGCTACGCGGATGCGAAAGCTTATCGGCCAGGTCGCCGTCATTGGTCATGAGCAGCAAGCCTGTAGTATTACGGTCTAAACGGCCGATAGGATAAATACGCTCGCGGCTGGCTTTTTCAACCAGATGCATCACGGTGCGGCGCTCTTGCGGGTCGTCGGTAGTGGTGATATAATCCTTTGGTTTATTCAGCAGCACATAAACGTTCTTTTCGCGCTTCAAAGTTTCGCCGTTGTAACGTATTTCGTCTTTGGTTGGGTCAACCTTCAGGCCCAGCTCATTAACCACCACACCATTTACTGATACCACACCTGCAATAATAAGCTCATCAGCCTTACGGCGCGAGCATATACCTGCATTAGCTATATAACGGTTCAGGCGAATCAGGTGATCGTCTTCTTTTTTAGGAGCTGATTTTTTAGGGCGAAGCGTTTTGCCGGGGGCAGGCTTATCGCGGTACGGTTTGTCAAAAGCGGGTTTGTCAAACGTTTTACGGAATGGTTTATCGCCTTCGCGCTTTTTAAAGTCGCCTGTTGGTTTTGAACCGGCAAATTTGCGCGCTCTGGGAGCATCATTATCAAAACCTCTTTTTGCCGGGCGGTCGTCGCCGGCAAATTTGCGTCCTTTAGGAGCATCATTATCAAAGCCTCTCTTTGCGGGGCGGTCATCGCCAGCTACGGGGCGGCCTGAATAGGGTTTGCTTCTGCCCCTCTTTTCGCCAGCCTGATCGCCATAGCCTCTTTTGGGTTTGTCGTCATCACCGGTTGGCCGGCCCGAATAAGGTTTACGCGGGGCAAAGCTTTTTTTATCGGCTGCGCCAGATGAAAAAGAACTGCGTTCAGCGGCGGGGCCACTGCTGTATTTTTTTCCGGACGTTTTGTTGTTTGATTTATCCGCGTTTCTTGACTCGTTATCGCGGCGTGAAGATGATCTTTTGCTATCAGCACTTCTTGATGCTCCGGCTGGTCTTTTAGGCCGGTCGTTGCGGTTGTTTTCTGGTCTTTTAGACACCATAGTTTTTTAGTTTGCGCTTTCGCAGCGTGAGCCCCAAAGGTACGATTTTTCGGTGGTTACATGCCTGTTTTCTCAACTTTTTTCAACGGTCCAAAAAGCTGGTTTAAACGCAGTTAAAGTGCGATTTTTGAACTATTTTAAAATTCTCAAAACACTAAGGGGGTGGTAAGTGTTTGACAATCTGACTTATATACCGTACCTTTGTACAACATTTACCAAATGGATTGTTCATTAAATTAAAAAGAAATGATTAAAAAACACTTTATTACGTGCTCCGTAATCCTCGTGCTGGCAGTCATTTTAAAGCTCAACATCTACAGTGTTGCCTTTGTAAAACCGGCGCCCGCACCGGCACTAAAAGCCCCCAGATTTGTATCTTATCTCAATTATAGTGCCGCGGGGAAAACGGAGTACAGCTTTGCCAACGAATCGCTCCCTGCAAGTGCTAAAGTGTACCGCAAAATGCAGTATTCAATAAAAAGGCACACTTACAAGAATGTTCAATCACACATTTTACAAATCAAAGCCGAGAAAATCTTTCCGATAATTGAGCCCATTTTAAAGGCCTACGGGATTCCGCTTGATTTTAAATACCTGCCCTTAGTTGAATCTGGCCTGAAAGAAGGGACATCATCAAAAGGCGCCCGGGGCATTTGGCAGTTTATGCCGGGCACCGCACGTACTTACGGATTAAAAGTTAGCCACGGTGTTGACGAGCGCCTTAACCTGCGTAAAGCAACCATTGCTGCCTGCAAGTATATACGCGACCTGCACAATGAGTTTAACAGTTGGACTTTGGCTGCGGCCGCCTACAATAATGGTTCAATTAAGTTAGCTAAAGCCATCAGAACCCAAAGTGAAGATAATTATTTCAGAATGAAGCTTAATCGCGAAACCGGCAGTTATGTGTATAACCTGATTGCTATGAAAGCGATAATTGATCACCCAAAAAAATATGGTTACGACAATTACTACAGCTATTTAAAACCCAAAGACAACTATTTACAGCCTAAAGAATTTTTTGCTTACAACTAACAGCTAAGCGTAAAATTTTATTACGGAGCACTTTAAGCCCGGTCTGCAGTCTGCAGATCGGGCTTTTTTCACTAACTTTGCAGGCTAATTTCAATGAGTGAATTAGCGATCGTGTGAATGAGTGATTGTTGAAACTATCGCTTACTTTTTTAGTTAATTTATTTAGGTTGTCGTTTTACATCTGCACTTATTGCTGCTTAACGCACGTATAGATTCCCGGGCTGCTTGAAATGACAAGACGGAGAAAAAAGAAGAAAAAAATCACTCATCCACTCAATCACTCATTACAAAGTTCACTAATTATAATACATGAGCGAAAAACATATAGATCTGGGCGAGCAAAGTGAAGTTGAGGTTTACGGCGCACGGGTACATAACTTAAAAAATATTGATGTTTCTTTTCCGCGCAACCAGCTGGTTGTGATTACGGGGCTTAGTGGCAGCGGCAAATCGTCGCTGGCGTTTGATACTATTTACGCCGAAGGGCAGCGCCGTTACATGGAAACGTTTTCGGCTTACTCGCGCCAGTTCATGGGCGGTATGGAGCGCCCGGATGTTGATAAAGTTTCCGGCCTGAGCCCGGTTATTGCCATTGAACAAAAAACCACTAGCAAAAACCCGCGGTCGACCGTTGGGACGATCACAGAGATCTATGACTTTATGCGTTTGCTGTATGCCCGTACTGCGGATGCTTATTCGTACGTGAGCGGCGAGAAAATGGAGCGAATGAGTGAGGACCAGATCCTGAAAACGATTGCCGAAAAATTCAAGGACCAACCCGTAAATATTCTGGCGCCGGTGGTAAAAGCCCGTAAAGGCCATTACCGCGAATTGTTTGAGCAAATACGCAAACAAGGCTATCTAAAAGTTTGGATCGACGGTGCTATTGCCGATGTTGAACCAAAAATGCAACTTGACAGGTATAAGATCCATGATATTGATATCGTAGTCGACCGCTTGCAAATCAATGAAGAGAACAGCAAGCGCTTGTATACATCTATCCAATCTGCTTTAAAAATTGCCAAAGGCATTATCCGCATTGCCGATAAGGATAATAACGTGGCTTATTTTAGTAAATACCTCATGGACCCGGTTTCGGGTATATCATATGATGAACCACAGCCAAACACATTCTCATTCAATTCGCCTTATGGTGCCTGCGAAAAATGCAACGGCCTGGGTTATATTTTTGAGGTTGATGAGGCTTCGGTTATCCCCAATAAAAAACTAAGTATTCTGAACGGGGGCCTGGCGCCACTGGGCGAGTACCGCGAAACCTGGATCTTCCAGGTGTTGAAGGCGCTGGCTAAAAAGTATGAGTTTTCTTTGTCTACTCCGTTAGAAAAACTGGAAAAAGAAAAGCTGGATATCATCCTGAACGGCACCCAGGACATGATAACCGTTGCTGTTGAGTATAATAAGTGGAACGTCCAGAGCTATCAGATCACTTTTGATGGCATTATCCGTATGCTCGAAGAGCAGCAGGAGCGTCGCGGCGACGAAGGTATGGACGACATGGAAAATTACCGCGTACTTAAAACTTGCCCGGTTTGTGATGGTGCAAGACTGAAAAAAGAGTCGCTGAACTTTAAGGTCGGCAATAAAAATATATTCGAGCTGGCTTGCATGGATATCCGCACGCTGCAGCAATGGTTTGAAAACCTTGAGGACAGGCTGACTGAGCGCCAGAACGTTATCGCCAAAGAAATTTTAAAAGAGATACGCGCCCGTATTGTGTTTTTGATGGATGTGGGGCTAAGTTATCTGACATTAGACCGTACGGCGAAAACCCTTTCGGGTGGCGAGGCGCAACGCATTCGTTTAGCTACGCAGATAGGTTCACAACTAATGAACGTAATGTACATTTTGGACGAGCCAAGCATCGGCCTGCATCAACGCGATAATGAGCGCCTCATCAATGCTTTAAAAAACCTGCGCGACCTGGGGAATACGGTACTGGTGGTTGAGCACGATAAAGATATGATCCTGGAAGCCGACCATGTGATTGATATGGGCCCCGCAGCAGGTGTTCATGGCGGCGAAGTAGTAGCCCAGGGCACGCCTGCCGAACTCATGTCGCGGCATACGTTGACCACATCGTACATCAACGGCGAAAAAGAAATTGCAGTGCCTAAAAAGCGTCGCGAAGGAAATGGTAAGTTGCTGTCACTTAAAAAAGCTACCGGCCACAACCTTAAAAAGGTGAGTGTTGATTTCCCATTGGGTAAGCTCATAGGTATTACCGGGGTATCGGGTAGCGGCAAATCCAGCCTGATTGCGGAGACTTTATACCCAATATTGAATCATTATTTTTTTAGAGCTAAAAAACAGCCCTTACCCTACGATAAGATAGAGGGACTGGATAATATCGATAAGGTAATTGAGATCGATCAAACGCCTATCGGCCGGACGCCGAGATCAAACCCTGCTACCTATACGGGGGTTTTCTCTGATATCCGTAATCTGTATGTAGCGCTGCCCGAATCGAAGATCCGCGGTTATAAACCGGGACGCTTCTCTTTCAACGTTAAAGGCGGACGTTGCGAAACCTGCCAGGGTGCGGGTATGAAGGTTATAGAAATGAACTTTTTGCCTGACGTGCAGGTGCCTTGTGAGGAATGCGGCGGCCGGCGTTACAATCGCGAAACTTTGGAAGTGCGCTATAAAGGCAAATCTATCAGCGACGTGCTGGACATGAGCATCGAGGACGCTGTGCCGTTTTTCGAGCATATTCCATCTATCTACCGCAAAGTAAAAACGTTGTTGGATGTAGGCTTGGGTTACATTCGTTTGGGCCAATCGTCAACCACCCTATCGGGTGGCGAGGCGCAACGCGTTAAACTGGCCACCGAGCTTTCTAAAAAAGATACCGGCAATACTTTTTATATTTTAGATGAACCGACAACCGGTTTACATTTCGAAGATATTAACGTACTGTTAGGGGTGCTTTATCAACTGGTTGACAAAGGCAATACTGTATTAGTAATAGAGCACAACCTGGACGTAATTAAAGTGGTCGACCATGTTATCGACCTCGGGCCTGAAGGAGGATCGGGGGGAGGTACCATTCTGTATAGCGGCACTCCCGAAGGTTTATGTAAGGTGAAAAACAGTTTTACAGGTCAGTTCTTGAAAAAGGAGATGGCGCTCTAAACTTCATTACTACCAAACAATACTACCATCTATTTGTATAGTTACACCAGGCAAACTAACCGCTTGCCTGGTTTTTTTGTAACATTGCACAAAAATTTAAGCTGTTGTTAACCTCTATCGCTAAAAAGTTTTTTTCTTACCTGCTTAAGGCCACCATACTGGTTTTAGCATTTGTTTTTATCTACCACCAGTATTTAATCAAAGGCAATAACTTAAAAGAGTTTCAAAATGCGATTGCCCGGCTTAGCCATAAAGAGGTTACTATAGTAATGTCAGTTGTGGTGCTGCTAATGCTGGCTAACTGGCTGGTGGAATGCCTGAAATGGCAGTATCTAACCCGCAAGCTGGTCAAGGTAAGTTTGTGGGAATGCATTGAAGGCGTTTTCTGCGGATTGACATGGGCCATTTTCACCCCCAACAGAATTGGTGAGTATGGAGGCCGTGTAATGTTCTTGCCGCCCCGGAAGCGCATACATGGCGTATTTGCCATGGCAGTGGGCTCATTTGGCCAAAATGTGATTACCAATGTGCTTGGGTCGGCTGCGTTGATATGGTTTTGCTATACTTTTTTACATCTTAACGGGTGGATATTAACGCTGATAACTCTTGTCGGGCTTGCATTCTCGACCTTTTTTCTGATAGCGTTTTTCAATATTAAGTGGCTGGTCAGACTGTTAAACAGCATATCATTCCTGCGGAAGTACCACCGTTTTTTTGATATTATGGGCGCGTATGAGTTTTCAGAACTGGTAAAAATTATGTGTTTTTGCTTAACCCGCTTTTTTATCTTTTCGTTTCAGTATTACCTGGTTATCCACCTGGTGATTCCTGAAATTGCTTTTGTGGATGTAATACTGATGGTGTTTATCGTATTCTTTGTTCAATCGGCATTGCCTTCGCTCGACCTGTTGGATGTACCAGTACGGGCTACTGCTTCGGCCACGTTATTTGCTTATGTTACAAGCCAGCAGGTAGCTGTTATTGCAGCTTTTACATCCATCTGGCTTATTAATTTAATTATTCCCGCTATTTTAGGCTCCGTTTTCATTTTTAACTTAAAATTCTTTGATCGCAATATATAGTGTCATTTGTGCATTGCTCACCGGCGGGTATCTGCTGCTGCTGCTCTATCTTATTAAAGGATGGTTTAACCTGAAGCGGCCCATAGTAAAAACCGGTGATTTTAAAACTAAAATAACGGTAATGATTGCTGCCAGAAATGAAGAAGAGCGCATTCATTTAACGATCGAAGACATTCTGGCGCAGGATTATCCAAAAGAATTAACCGAAATAATAATTGTAGACGATCATTCGACTGACAACACTGCTAAAATAATAGCCGGTTATGCCAATCGCGGTGTTAAGCTTTTACAGCTCAACGAAGCGGAGCCGCTAAACTCCTATAAGAAAAAAGCTATCGCCAAAGCCATAGGCATGTCTACCGGAGAGTTGATGGTAGCTACCGATGCCGATTGCCGTATGGGGCCGAAATGGTTGTCATCGGTTGTTGGCTATTATGAAGCCGGGCAGCCGGTCATGATCTCATCGCCGGTTATATTTTTCGAGGAAAAATCGCTGTTTGAGCGTTTGCAAACACTTGAGTTTTCGTTCCTGATTGGCGTTGGAGCTTCATTTATTGGCAACAAACGCGCCTGGACCTGCAATGGCGCCAACCTGGCTTATCGTAAAGACATATTTTACGAAGTAGGTGGTTTTACCGGGATCGACGAACTTGCATCGGGCGATGATGAGTTGTTACTTCAAAAGGTGACCGAGCATTTCCCGGGAAAGATCGGCTTCCTCAATTATAAGGACGCCGTTGTTTATACCCACGCAAAGAGTAACTTAAAATCATTTTTGCAGCAACGCCGCCGCTGGGCTTCAAAATCAACCAAGTACAAAGACAAAAAAGTAATTGCATTTGCCGTTATGATATGGCTCTTCAATATGTCTATGCTCATTAGCCTTTTATTGAGCTTCTTCAATCAGGCGTTCTTCCAGGTTTTCATCACTCAATTTGTGCTTAAATGTTTTATTGAAGTTGTATACCTATACCCAATATGCTCCTTCTTTAACCGCACACGGCTACTGCGGCTATACCTTGTTGTAGCGCCTCTGCACGTAATTTATATGGCCTACCTGGGTTTAATGGGGCCCAGCCGAAAATACCAATGGAAGGGGCGGCTGGTAAAGTAACCCCTGGGGCTGTTTATTTAATGTCAAGTTCGGCGGCTGCTTGCCTGACAATTCATGCAATCGTATTATATTAGCCAAACAGAACGCACTTTGGCTGATTTAACTCCAACACAACGCACCTGGAAGGTTTTTAAGCGCAATAAATTTGCGGTTGCGGGTCTGCTGTTTATTGTGTTTTGTGTGATTGTGGCCATTCTGGGGTATGTTATCATGCCAGATTCTACCCCACAGGCCAACAACCAAACTATCCAGCTTAGCATTAAAAAACCGGGCTCAACCTTCATAATGCTCCGGCTTAAAAAAGCGGAGCATATCGATACAGTCAGTCTGTTCACCAAAATGCTGTACGGACAGCCGGCGCTTTATCAGGATTTACCTATTACCGGCTATAAAATTGCGGGCAATAAGATCACCGTTGATGAATACATTGGCGACGAAGACAAGCCTGAGACCAAAACATACGTATGCTCACCGCCGCCAATTGCTCAGGATACATCAACTTATATCATTCATAAAACATTTTGGTTAGGCACAGATATTTACGGCCGCGATATGCTGAGCCGGCTAATACTGGGCGCCCGCATTTCTTTGTCAGTAGGCTTAATGGCCGTTATTATCAGTCTGGTCATCGGCATAACCGTAGGCGCTGTAGCCGGTTATTTTGGCGGATGGATTGACGCCGCATTAAGTTGGCTGATGAATATTCTGTGGGCGCTGCCTGCGCTGTTGTTGGTTATTGCTATTTCATTTGCCTTAGGCAAGGGTTTGTGGCAAATATTCATAGCCGTAGGGCTATCTATGTGGGTAGATGTGGCGCGATTGGTGCGCGGCCAGGTTATCAGCTTAAAACAAACCGAATATATCGAGGCTGCCCGATCGTTAGGTTATACCAATTTCCGTATAATCCGCAGACATATTTTGCCTAATATTGCCGGGCCTATACTGGTAATGGCGTCATCTAACTTTGCGTCGGCAATTTTATTGGAGGCCGGCCTGAGTTTTTTGGGATTTGGTGCGCAGCCGCCGATGCCAACCTGGGGCAGTATGATTAAAGAACATTATGGTTATATCATCATGGATTCGGCTTACTTGTCTATAACACCTGGCTTAGCTATCATGCTGATAGTCTATGCCTTTAACCTGGTAACCGTAGGTTTACGCGATGCTTTTGACATAAAATCGGCAAGCACTCGTCTTTAAATTATATTTTTTCTCTAATTTAGTCTTTCCGAGACCCAACAATGCAAAACAATATACCCTCGTCAGGCGAGGACGAATTAATCAGGCTACTGTTAAAAAGGCAGTCGGAGTTAAACTCTTTATTAGAGATAACAAGGGCTATCAATAAGAACGCCGGAACACCTGTATTGATACAGATGCTTGAAGTGATTTTGCAAAATTACCTGCAAGTGGGTACCTTCAGATTCCTGATTGAGAAGGACAGAACTTACGCCTGTATCTCCAAATACGGGGGCGACTTTGAACAGGTGGGGGCGCTCAATAAAGCCTGCCTTACACTAAATAAAATTAAGGCGCCCGAATCGTTGGCGGGCAATACCAACCCCATCCTTAAAAAATACGATTACTTTATTCCTATTTACCACAAAAGCAAAGCGCTGGCATTTGCGCTTATAGGCGAGTTCAATACATCCGGCGAAATGTTAAATAACGATCTGAATTTTATTCAGACTATGATTAACGTGGTGGTAGTGGCGCTGGAGAATAAAAAACTTTTCCGCGAACGTTTACAGGCCGAGCGTTTTCAGCGCGAAATGGAACTGGCCGCCGAAGTACAGAACATGCTCATCCCGGTGCGGATGCATAAAGATGAGAGCGTGGAGATTGGCGCCAAGTACCTTCCGCATCAAAATATTGGCGGCGATTATTATGATTTTATTCGCCTTAATGAAAACGAGTTTTTATGGTGCATCGCCGATGTATCCGGCAAAGGTGTATCGGCCGCTCTGCTGATGGCTAACTTTCAGGCCAGTTTGCATGCATGGGCTGCGGTAGAAGACGACTTGACCAATATCATTGACCGCCTGAACAAAAAAGTGGTCTCAAATACCCAGGGCGAGCGTTTTATTACCTTGTTTATTGCCAAATACAATGAGCAAACCCGTAAGCTTAACTATATTAACGCCGGCCATAACGCCACTATTTTATATTCAGAAGGCGAGGTCATTCAACTTAAGCTGGGCACGACCATGATCGGGGCCTTTGACCAGTTGCCGTTTTTAAACGAGGGAGAGATTGATATTGAGCCCGGCACTATGATGGTGAACTATACTGACGGCTTGCTTGATTTCGAACCGTATGGCGATAAAGTATGGAATGAAGATACCTTGATCGATTTTGTTGCTGAAAATGGTGAGCTCTCGCCCGATAATTTCAATCAAATGCTGATGGATCACCTTAACACGGGCATCAAGGGTAAACCCATTGATGATATTACTATTTTGACGTTGAGAATATTTTAAGAATGAGCAGCAGCCCCTCCCAACCCTCCGCGGAAGGGAAGGCTTCAGACAACACTAGTCAAAAAGTCTCCCCTTGTGGGGAAGATTTAGAGCGGGTTGTTGATAAATCACTAAAAACCTCGCTCATTAAAATAATAATTTTGTGATTACCGTTTAAAGAGTCAATGTTATTAGCCAGATACCAGCATGAATTATTAGAGGCAGGGTGCGACGAAGCCGGTCGCGGTTGCCTGGCGGGGCCGGTATTTGCCGCTGCTGTTATTTTGCCGCATGACTTTGAGCATGAGCTACTAAACGACTCCAAACTTATTGCAGAAGAATTACGATACACCTTACGTGCCGAAATTGAGCAAAAGGCAATAGCCTATGCAGTAGCTTCGGTTGATAATGTTGAAATAGACGAGATCAATATCCTCAATGCCTCATTTTTAGCTATGCACCGGGCCATTGAGAAACTGCATCTGCAGCCGCAGTTTTTAATTATTGATGGCAATCGCTTTAACAAACACCCTACTATTCCGCATGCCTGTGTGGTACAGGGCGATGGCAAATATTTCAGCATAGCTGCGGCATCTATCCTTGCTAAAACCTATCGCGATGATTATATGAAACAGATAGCCGCAGAGCATCCTGAATATGATTGGCATAACAATAAAGGCTATGGCACTTTAAAACATCGTCAATGCATTTTAAAGAATGGCTATACCACCTATCACCGCCGCTCATTCAGTGTTAGCCTTGAAACCGATGGCGTGCTGATACAAGTGCTGTAATATTACGCTAATATTATCATTACAGGCATTTTGTGCCTTGATACTATAACCTCAGAATACTATTTTTGGTAAAACCCGTCATCCATTGAAAATTCTGATACTAAGCCATCGTGTTCCATTCCCGCAAAATGGCGGTTACGCTATTGTAGTAGCCAACACCATAAAAGGGTTGGTTAATGAGGGGCATGAAGTATCGCTGGTGGCTTTAAACGCCAAACGCAACAGCCATGACAGCAGCCTGCCCGATGAGGATTTAATGGGTAAGATCAATTACCGCGCTTATGATATCGATACCACAGTTACCATGGTCGGGGTGGCCGTTAACTTGTTTAGTAAAACATCTTTCAATGTCGACCGGTATTTTGACCCCGGGTTTGAAACCTTGCTGACTCGTGAGTTGCGTAATAACGAGTACGATATTATACAATTTGAGGGGCTATTTATGTCATTGTATATGCCCGCAGTACGGAAGCATTCAAACGCCAAGCTGGTTTATCGCGCACACAATATCGAGAACCAGATATGGTGGCGACTATCGCAGCAAAAAATTGACCCTTTTAAAAAATCATACCTGAGGATGCATGCCCGCCGTATTAAAAATTACGAGCAGCAGCAACTCAATAAGTTTGATGCCATCACCGTATTTACCCGTCAGGATAAAAACACCTTGACAGACTATGGTATTGAAGTGCCTATTGAGATTATGCCGGTGGGCCTGCGGCTGGAGAAGTATAAACCCGATAGCAGGAAAACGGAGTTCCCAAGTTTATTTTTCCTCGGATCGTTAGACTGGCTGCCCAACCGCGAAGGCGTGGAGTGGTTTTTAGAATCATTTTTAAATGATATCACCAGCGGCGACCTGCCCGTAAAACTGTATGTAGCCGGTAACGATATCCCGGAGCGTTTTGATGATTATGAAGCGTTAGGCAAAATTTTTATTCAGGGCGAAGTGGACAATGCCCTGGAATTTGTAAACAGTAAGTCTATCATGATCGTTCCGCTGCTATCGAGTGGAGGCATGCGGGTAAAGATCGTTGAGGGTATGGCCATGCAAAAATGCATTATATCTACATCCTTAGGAGCCGAGGGCATTAACTTTACCAACGGGCACGATATCCTGATAGCTAACACGCGCGATGAGTTTTACGATGCCATACAACGATGTATTCGCGATGAGGAGTTTTGCATCCGGCTTGGCAAAAATGCCCGCCTGCTGGCCGAAAAAGAACACGACATCAATGTAGTGATCAAAAATTTGGTGGCTTTTTACCAAGCCTGTTGTAAATAAATTATACTTAGGCCCAAATACTTAACCGACGCACATTTCTCCTATCGCATTTTTGCTAACTTTACGCCAAATTAAATTTTGCGCATGAAAAACACAGCCCTCACCCAAGTACATATCGGTCTAGGCGCCAAAATGGTCCCCTTTGCTGGCTACAATATGCCGGTACAATACGCCGGGATAAATGCAGAACATGAAACTGTGCGCAAAGGCGTTGGCGTATTTGATGTAAGCCACATGGGCGAATTTATTTTGAAAGGCGACAAGGCGCTCGACCTGATACAGCGCGTTACCAGTAACGATGCCTCGAAACTATATGACGGCAAAGTGCAATACTCGTGCCTGCCCAACAAAGACGGCGGCATTATTGACGATCTTTTAGTTTACCGTATTGATGAACAAACTTACATGCTGGTTGTTAACGCATCAAACATTGAAAAAGACTGGAACTGGATAAGCCAATTCAATACCGGGGATGTGGTAATGAAGGATATATCAGATCGTACTTCATTATTAGCCGTTCAAGGCCCCAAAGCGGCCGAGGCACTGCAAAGCCTGACAGACATTGACCTCGGGTCGATGGAATATTACAGCTTTAAAAAAGGAGTTTTTGCCGGCATTGACAACGTATTGGTTTCGGCAACGGGTTATACCGGAGCCGGTGGTTTTGAATTATATGTTGACAACGAGCATGCTCAAGCTCTTTGGGATGCCGTATTTAAAGCCGGTGAACCCTTCGGTATTAAACCAATTGGCTTAGGTGCCCGTGACACCCTGCGCCTGGAAATGGGTTTCTGCTTGTACGGAAACGATATTGACGATACTACCTCACCTTTAGAGGCTGGTTTAGGCTGGGTAACTAAATTCAATAAAGAGTTTACCAATTCTGCCGCATTAGCCGGTCAAAAAGCTGCCGGAGTTAAACAAAAACTGGTTGGTTTTGAAATGATAGATCGTGGCATTCCCCGTCATGACTATGAGATAGTTGATGCAGAGGGTAACAATATCGGCAAGGTAACTTCAGGTACCCAGTCGCCATCGCTACAAAAAGCAATAGGCCTGGGTTATGTTAAAACCGGGTTTACCAAAGAAGGTACCGAAATATTTGTAAAGATTCGCGATAACGCTGTTAAAGCTAAGGTGGTTAAACCGCCTTTTTATAAAAATTAAGCACTACTTATACAAGTTGTCATCGCGGGCACGGCGAGAGATCTATACACTTGCTTTGCTTGTGTATGTATAGATTCCACCTCGTTCCTGGTCCAAATGACAAAAAGTTTTGAGGAAACATAAATTCAATATGGAACAAAACACATCAACCCGCCCTCGCCTCGAAGCCTGTCTTACACCGGCCCTGATACCGCTTTATGATGTAAAGGATTATATTGTTGTAGTGATCGATATTTTTCGTGCTACAACTTCTATTTGCTACGGTATCGAGAACGGAGCCGAAGCTATCATTCCGGTATCGCAGGTAGAGGAATGCAGTGCTTATGTGGAAAAAGGGTTTGACTATCTGCTGGCCGCCGAACGCAATGGCGAGGTTGTTCCGGGATTTGATTTTGGCAATTCGCCTTTCTCTTATACCACAGAAAAAGTGTCAGGCAAAACGGTGGTGCTAACTACCACCAATGGTACTCACGCCCTGCACTTATCCCGCGCAGCGAAAAAGATCGTGATCGGTGCTTTTATTAATTTAACATCGATATGTAATTGGCTCAAACAGCAAAATGAAAATATCTTGCTGGTATGTTCGGGCTGGAAAAACAATTTCAACCTGGAAGATACCCTGTTTGCCGGCGCCGTAGTTGAGCAGTTAAAAGACGCCGGTTTTATAGTGGACGACCCCGCAATTGCTGCCAATGATCTTTACCAAATAGCCAAAGACGATCTGAACCAATATCTCAAAAAAACCTCGCACAGCGAGCGCCTTAAAAAGCTGGGTATTGAAGCCGATATTGAGTTTTGCCTGAAGGTGGATTTGACCACTGCGATTCCGGTGCTGGAAGGTGAGCGATTGGTGAAGTTAAGCTAAATCTTGCAAACCAGCTGTTATTGTGAGGAGGGACGACGAAGCAATAGCCATAAAGCAAGGCAAAACTTGCGCTCACGATAGCATCGTAACCAGCCTACGCTACCGGGACAACGCTAAAAAATATATTCGGACCAAGCTGTCCCCCTGAAGCTCTTGAAGGGCAAGCGTTAGGTTAGTAAAGCGGTTATGGCCTTCGCGCTCATGCTTCGAGAGCCTCAGCATGACTGATTTGATAGGCCAAAAAGGACTATCTCAACTTTTCATTATTCCTATGCCTGTCCGCATCGCGGATACTTTTCTTTTCCAGGTTCTTCTGCAGCGCATCAGTAAGATCAATGCCGGTTTGATTAGCTAAACAAATCAACACAAAAAGCACATCGGCCATTTCATCAGCCAGGTTAACCTCAAGGTCAGATTTTTTGAAGGATTGCTCGCCGTATTGGCGCGCCATAATGCGGGCTACTTCACCAACTTCTTCCATTAAAATGGCGGTATTGGTCAGCTCATTAAAATAGCGGATGCCGGTAGTGTTTATCCAGTTGTCAACCAGTAGTTGTGCTTCTTCTAGCGTCATAGTAGCCGCAATTTCTTATAAATAGTTGGCTTTATCAATTTGGCCGGCACTATTTATCCCGATAAATAAACACAGTAAAATCTTCAGGGTCATATTCGTCCCTTAAAACCACCTGATCGCTTAGCGTATGGCAAAAGGCCACTATCTCGGCAGGATCGTAAGTAGCCAGTAACCCTTCAAAGGCGACAGACCTTAGCAAATTAAACCCCAGCGCCCTCCGCGATAGCCCGAATAAATGGCTGATAGCTTTATAAATGTATCCCGGCTCATTATTGGCATAATTGAGCGAGCCGCTGGCTAACACATAGTCGGCCTCAGGTATAACCGAAGACATGAAACTTACCGGCCAAAAGATGGCTTTGGGCGATATAATTCTTTCGCGAGCCTCTGCTATCATCTCCGGAATAAAATCAACGCCGGCATAAGCCCTAATATCGGGATACCTGTTCATTAAAAAATTGAACATATCGCCGGTCCCACACCCCGCTTCTAAAACAGAGCAGCCATTCATTTCACCAATTTCCATCAAGACATCGAACCTCAGCAATTGGCTCCGCCTATCGCGCCAGCCTAAGGACAGATTATGACCGGCCCCAAACCGCGCGAGCATTTCGCGATGATATTTAAATATTGCTGACGAGTCCATTCCCAAATTTAGCGCGATTATAAACTTACTGCCTAAAATTCTGTTTATTTAAGCATGTATTTTATAATCGTCATCCCTATCCTTGTGCTGCTGGCCTGGATCATCTTCCGCAAAAGGAAAATTAAGCCAAATTTGGCCGCAAACAATCTTCAACCCCTCCATCCGCCATTCATAAGCTTGCTGGACACCCATATTGATTACTATCATAAACTATCACCAGCCGAAAAGAAACGTTTCGAATCGCAAATAGCGGGGTTTTTAGAGTATGTGCGCATAGAAGGCGTCGGCACAGAAATTTCTGATCTGGATAAAGTCATGGTCGCCTCAGCCGCTGTCATCCCCATATTTGGTTTGGGTGAATGGGAATATGGTAATCTCACCAACGTGATTCTTTACCCCGACACTTTCGATCATGAATATCAGTTTGAAGGTAACGATCGTAGCATACAGGGGATGGTTGGTTCTGGTTATATGAACGGACAGATGATCTTATCGCGACCATCGCTTGAAAAGGGATTTTCACCCATGTCCGGCAAAGAAAACACAGCCATACATGAGTTTGTGCATTTAGTTGACAAAGCTGACGGTGCCACAGACGGCGTCCCCGAACACCTGCTTGCACATGAATATGCTGTCCCCTGGCTAAAATTGATGCATCAGGAAATGCACCGTATTAAAGAAGGGCACTCCGACATCAATCCTTATGCGCTAACCAACGAGGCCGAGTTTCTGGCTGTAGCAGCCGAATATTTTTTTGAGAAACCCGATCAGTTTAAACAAAAACATCCGGAGCTTTACCAGCAGCTGGCCGCAATATTCAGGCAGAAACCGGCAACAACCAGTATATAATAGCAAATAAATCATTATGTTTAGCTTCGCTATTATAAACCACCATGAAAAAAATATTTGTATCCGCCGTATTGTTGGCTGCGGCTGGCTTTGGTTTGACCGCTTATACCAAAAAGCAGGCGCCTAAACGCCCAAACGTTATTGTTATCTATACCGATGACCAGGGTTATGCCGATTTAAACCTTTATGGATCAAAAGATCTGTACACCCCCAATATGGATGCCCTTGCAAAAAGCGGTGTCAGGTTTATGAATTTTTATGCGGCGGCACCTATCTGTTCGCCATCAAGAGCATCCCTGTTAACCGGCAGATACCCCCAGCGCGCGGGTTTGCCGGCAATGGCACCATCAAAAGAAGGTGGAGCGGGGATGCCCGGATCGCAATATACTATGGGCGAATTATTTAAAGACGCTGGTTATAAAACTGCTCATATAGGCAAATGGCATGTGGGCTATACCAAAGATACCGAACCAAATGCACAAGGCTTTGACTACTCGTTTGGTTTTATGGGCGGGTGCATTGACAACTATTCGCATTTCTTTTATTGGGATGGCCCTAACCGTCATGACCTATGGAGAAATGGCACCGAGATTTACGAGCCCGGCCAGTTTTTTGCCGATTTAATGGTTGATGAAGCCGGCAAGTTTATGGACGAAAATAAAAACGGCCCCTTTTTTATGTATTGGGCCATCAACAACCCGCACTACCCGTTGCAGGGTAAAAAGAAATGGCTCGATTACTATAAACACCTGCCCTCTCCGCGCGATAAATATGCTGCCAGCATTTCAACTATGGACGAAAATATTGGCGCCTTGTTAAAGAAGGTCGATGAGTTAGGTTTGCGCGATAATACCATTATTGTTTTTCAGTCAGACCAGGGTTTTTCGCGCGAGGAGCGCACTTTTGGAGGGGGTGGTTCTGCGGGACAATATCGTGGTTCAAAGTTTAGTTTGTTTGAGGGTGGCGTACGTGTGCCCGCGTTCATCAGCTGGCCAAAACATATCGAGGCCAATGGCGTACGCAATCAGGTAGCTACTAACATCGACTGGTACCCTACACTGGCCGAATACTGCGGCATCAAACTACCTGCCAGAAAACTGGACGGCGTTAGTCTGGTGCCCATCATTAAATCAACGCAGGCCAAAACCGAGCACCAGGTATTCAACTGGCAAAGCGGCGGCGGCCGAAATAACCCCCAGTGGTCTGTACTTGACGGCGATTGGAAACTGATGCACAGCCCCTTTGAGGCAAAAAAAGACGAGTTGAACGCCCAGGGGTATTTCCTGGTAAATCTGAAAGACGATCCGTCAGAACAACATAATATAGCAGAACAGCACCCGGATGTAGTTAAGCATCTGGAAGAGGTGCATCAAAAGTGGATTGCAGAAGTGTTTCAGCAGTAGTTTAACTAACTCACAAAAAAATGTCATTGCGAGCGTAGCGTGGCAATCGCACAGAGAAAAGTCCGCGATTG
Organism: Mucilaginibacter panaciglaebae; assembly: GCF_039539265.1. Taxonomy (NCBI): domain Bacteria; kingdom Pseudomonadati; phylum Bacteroidota; class Sphingobacteriia; order Sphingobacteriales; family Sphingobacteriaceae; genus Mucilaginibacter; species Mucilaginibacter panaciglaebae. The sequence goes on along the minus strand of NZ_BAABCV010000005.1, from coordinate 50,137 downwards.
CCACGCTACGCTCGCAATGAACAAGTTCATTGAAGTTTCACCTCTCCGCAATCGTGTGCGTAAGTTTTATGATTTACCTATAGTTGTTTAGTTTATTTTAACAGATATTTGAATTGAGCCGGACACTTATTGGCTCCAAAACCAATTTTTTACCAAATTAAAGCTATCCGTATGGAAAAATCTCGCCGTACCTTCATCAGGCAGGCATCAATTGCAAGTGCCGGGTTAATGTTCACTAAAACCGGTTTAAGTGCCAAAAGCTATAAACGCGTCATCGGTGCAAATGACCGCGTACGCGTGGGCGTTGTCGGTTTTTCTGACAGGCACCGCAGCTCGCATATGCCCTGTTTCATGAACCATTATAAGGAGCTGAATTTTGAAGTAGTCGCTGTTTCTGACATCTGGAACCGCCGCCGCGAAGAAGGCGCAGCTATCTGGAAAGAAAAGATGCAGAACGACGTCAAAGCCTATCGTAATAATGAGGAGCTTTATGGCAGTAAAACCGTTGATGCAGTATTTGTTAGCACAGCCGATTTCCAGCACGCACGACACTGTATTGAAGCTGTACACGCCGGTTGCGATGCTTATGTAGAAAAACCATTTGCTGAAACGATGGAAGATGCCCGCGCAGCACTAAAGGCAGTTAAAGAAACCGGAAAAATTGTGCAGATTGGTTCACAGCGCCGTAGTGGTGCCAATTACCATGCCGCTGACGAGTTTATCAAATCGGGTAAGTTTGGCCCTATAACTATGGTCGAGCTAACCTGGAACGTAAACCAGCCCGGCCGCTGGCGCAGACCCGACCTCTTAAAAGTACTAAAAGAGCAAGATACCGACTGGAAGCGATTCATTATGAATCGCCCTTATGAGAATTTTGACCCACGTAAATACCTGGAGTTTCGCCTGTTCTGGCCATACTCATCTGGCCTGGTCGGTCAGTGGATGAGCCATCAGATTGATACCGTGCACTGGTTTAGCGGCTTGAAACATCCGCGCAGTGTGGTAGCCAATGGTGGTATCTATAAGTGGAAAGACGGCCGCCGTAACTGGGACACGCTGATGGCCGCTTTCGACTATGGCCCGGAGAATGACCCATCTGCCGGTTTCCAGGTGACATTTGGCGCCCGCATGCATAATGGCGACGATGATCCGGCCGAGATCTATTACTCAAACGGCGGCGAACTAAATCTGATCACCAACAAAATATCACCAAAAGGCGGACTGAAGGAAAAAGAGGCCGCAGCTATGGGAATGAAAGCTAATTTACTGCCGCAGCTTAGCCTTGCTAATACCGAGCGCGTGGTTTCATCAGCTAACACCGGCGGCGATATTCTGACTTCAAACCACGTACGTAACTGGATGGAGTGTGTGCGTAGCCGCAAGCAACCTAATGCACCTGTCGAGGCAGGCTACAGCCACTCGATAGCTAATATCATGACCAATGCTGCTGTTCATACCGGCTATAAAGCCACTTTCGACGAGGCTACGCAGGAGGTTATGGCGAATGGTAAAGTGTTTAAGTGGGGAGAGATCAAAGGATAATTTCATTCAGAACATGTCATCCTATGTTTGTAAGGATGACATGAGTTAATAGTCAGAATACATTTCTATGAATAGCAAACTACTAACCCTCGGGATGATCATATCGGCGTCAACGTTAACCTTTGCACAAAAAGCGCAAACGGTAAGCGTAATTCAGGCAGCAAATGAAAAGAAAGTGAATGTCTTGATAGGCGGCAAGCCTTTCACCAGCTTTTTATATCCCGATGATTTGGAAAAGCCGGTTTTGTACCCTATACGTGATGCCGACGGCACGGTAGTTACCCGTAGTTTCCCGCTGGATAAACGGGAAGGCGACCCGACCGACCATCCACATCATATCGGCTTGTGGTTTGACTATGAAAATCTGAACGGGCTTGATTTCTGGAATAACAGCTATGCTATACCTGCTGCAAAGAAAAATAAATACGGTTGGATCAGAACCGAGAAAGTTACCGGGACTAAAAGCGGAACAACCGGCATATTAGCTTATAAAGCCAACTGGACAAACCAGGCCAAACAGGTCATCCTGGAAGAAAATACCCGCTTTGAGTTTAGCGGCACTGCCGGTCAGCGCGTTATTGACCGGATCACTACATTAACCGCTAAGCAAGATGCTAAGTTTACCGATGCCAAAGACGGCATGCTGGGCCTGCGCCTGGTTCATGAGCTGCAAATGCCCACCAAAGACGACCAAAAGTTTGCGGACGACAAAGGCAATATAACTGTAGTTAAAGGCGGCGCCGATAACCTGGCCAACGGCAATTACCTGACCAGCGCCGGCAAAACCGGCGACGATGCCTGGAGCAGCCGCGGCGTATGGTGTAAAGTTTATGGTAAAGTAGGTGCCGATTCCGTAAGTATTGCCATAATAGATCATCCGCAGAACCCTAATTATCCAACCTTCTGGCATGCGCGCGGCTATGGTTTGTTTGCTGCAAATCCCTTAGGCGAAAAGATCTTTACCAACGGCAAATCAGAGAAAAATCTAACCCTAAAAACAGGCGAGTCGGTTACATTTAAGTACCGCATTGTCATTAACAACGGCGCCCAAACGTTATCTGCCAATGCCTTGAATAACGAGGCGGCTGCGTTTGCTAAGAAATAATTATTTCCCGGCGGCTGCTCTGATGTCGGCTATCTCCAGGATGGGTTTATTGTAACCTTTGGTAACACAATTGATCATAGCCTGGCCAACCTGATGCAAAGTAAGTACAGCTTTTGGCGCAAACAGGTCAATAACAGGATACAACCAGGCAAAGTATTTAAAATATTTATTCAGGCTTTTTTGTCCTTCAACCGGTTTCATGACACCGGGCCTGAAAGCGTATGCCTTTTTATATGGCAGACGGAACAGCGCATTCTCGGTCCGGCCTTTTACCCTTGCCCACATCGTTGAGCCTTTTTCGGTACTGTCAGTATGGCTGCCTGATACATAAGTGAATACCAGGTTGGGATTCGCCTTCGCCACAGCCCCGGCAAAGGTCAAGGTTATATCATAAGTAAGATGTGTATATTCGGGTTCTTTCTTCCCCAGGGAGGTTACACCAGCGCAAAAGAAGCAACCGTCATAGCCGGCTAACCGGTCAGACACTTTGCTAACTTCTATAAAATCCGGCACTAACAATTCTGACAATTTAGGGTGTTGCAGATCGTAATGCCTGCGGTTAACAATGAGTATTTTTTCAACTTCCGGATTGTTTAAACAATGCAGTAATACGCCTTCGCCTACCATTCCGGTAGCGCCTGTTATGATAACTTTTATTGCCATGACGATGTAATTGTGACTAAATCTAATTATTTAATAGACGACCAACTATATAAAACATTTTAAATTGCTTTGTTTGACATATCAATAATTCAACAAAACACCCTTTTATCATCTCAGCGCCATATCATTAATTAGTGGTGTTGCGCCTTTTTGTTGTTGCCTACCTTTGCGGCGTAGATTTTTGGACAAAATAACACCTACTCACATTGAAAAAATCTAAAACCGGTTTTTGGTTTGTGGTATTTACTACCAGCCTGGCCTTCGTGGTATCGCAATTGGACGTCTCTATAGTTAACGTGGCGGTGCCGCAAATTGGCAAGTCATTTTCAGCCGATATTAGTACCTTACAATGGATTGTCGACGCTTATACCATCGCTTTTGCGGTATTAATGTTATCGGCAGGCGGCATGAGCGATCTTTTGGGCTCAAAGCGATTGTTTCAATTAGGTTTATTAATATTCGGGCTGGCATCTGTGGGCTGCGGCCTGGCCTGGAATCCGCTGGCGCTAATCGGGTTCAGAGCTTTGCAGGGTGTCGGCTCGGCAACGATGATACCCAGTTCGCTTTCTATTCTCAACAATACCTTTGCAAGTGAGCCTAAATTGAGAGCCCGCGCTGTAGCCTACTGGACAGCCGGTGGTGCCATATCCATTGCTGCCGGCCCCGTGCTGGGCGGTTTGCTCCTTAACATTGGTAGCTGGCGTTTGATATTTTTGGTAAATATCCCCATCTGTTTGCTGGGATTGATCTTCAGTATTTATTTGCGGGACAGCCCCAAAAGCCAAAAACGAGGCTTCGATATTCCCGGGCAGCTTATCTGGATGTTGGCACTTACCGCGTTTATTGCCGCTGTGATTGAATGGCATAATCTGGGTCCGCACTCCCCCTTTATTTACGGGGGCATGATTTTTAGCTTGCTGATGCTGTGCTTATTTATATGGCGAGAACGCGTTGCCGCCGCGCCAATACTGCCGCTTGATCTGTTTAAATCATCCAACTTTAATGTCTTTATCGGGTTAGGCACTTCGTTAAATTGTGTTTACTACGGACTGGTTTTTGTATTGAGCCTTTATTTGCAGCAAGTACTGCATTATTCGGCTTTTAAAGCTGGCATGGCTTTTTTGCCGCTCACTGCCAGCTTTCTAATTTCAAATATTGCCAGCGGTATCTTAATGGAGCGCTACGGCATACGCATACCCATATTGAGCGGATTAATAGTATTTGCCGCCGGTTGTATTTTACTGTTGGCAGCTAAAGCAGATGCACCTTATTGGCATTTGCTGTTTGCGTTTTTTTGCCTGCCATTGGGCATGGGTGTAGCGGTGCCGGCTATGACTACCGGTACATTGGCTACGGTAAAAGCAAATCGGTCTGGGATCGCATCGGCGGTGCTGAACACGACAAGGCAGGCAGCCGGAGCGATGGGTGTCGCCGTTTTTGGTACCATGGCCGGTGGTGGCGCCGGCCATATTGTGACGGCCATTATGCAAATAGCTATTATAGCCGCCGCCTTTATGCTGCTTTATGCGCTCGTGGTATTTAAGATATTAAAGGAGCCAACTCATCATCATTAACGCTTAAACGTCAAACTCTGACAAATGGTAAATGGGTATTGCAGAATATTACGTCCTTCTCCCGTATGTGTTTACTCCGCCTCTAAACGGCGCACTAAAGATCCGCAGAATAACAACAGGCAGCCAAACAGAACGGCGCCTGCAAGCACGTTGCGCGCATGCTTATCACCTATAAAATTCGTGGCAATGAGTGTGCCGATAACCGATAACACCATCGTCCAGACCGGGTCAAATCTTATTTTCTTTTTCATATCATTCCCTTGATATAACATAGATAAACAAATACAACGCCGTGGCTATTTAAGTTCAAAAATGTAAAGACCTGTTATCAGGCTGTTGACTTATAACCTGATATGTGGGAAATAATACCTCACCTGTCCTAAAATTTGTAGTTTTGGAATGTGAGGTTATATATCCGTTTATTTTTGATGGCGATGGGCTGGTGTGCCGTCTCTTGTGCCCGGCAACCCTTTCAGCCCTTTCCCCGGCATGCACAATATTTTAATGGCGTTATCTGCCCCAATCATATCAGCCGGCAAGCTTTAGATAAGGCAACTGCCGACTTTTATGACCAATGGAAATCGCGTTACATCAAAAATGTCGCGGATAAGCCTCAAAGTTTCGTATGGTTTGAAGGTAAGGGCGGCAAACAATGTGTGTCAGAAGGGCAAGGATATGGGATGGTCATTGTGGCGCTGATGGCAGGGCATGATCGCGCAGCTAAAACCACTTACGATAATTTATGGAGATATGTCCGCGCGCATCCAAGCCATCGTAGTAAATATCTGATGGCCTGGGCACAAAAAACCAATGGGCAGGATCTGGATAAAACTACCGCCAGCGACGGCGATCTGGATATTGCCTACTCTTTATTACTGGCCTCTAAACAATGGGGCAATAAAGGCGCCATTAACTATCAGCAGGAAGCCCGCAGCACGATCAATGAAATTATGCGGTGCGAGATCAACCCGAAAACCTGGACGGTATTGCTGGGCGAAGGGCTCGATGACGAAAGCGGCGACTGGTTTGCTACCCGCACATCTGACTTTATGCCCGGACATTTTAAAGCTTTTCAACGAGCGACTGGTGACTCCCGATGGAAGAAGGTTATTGATGCCGGGTACCGTCTGTTCGGCTTTATGCAAAATACATATAGTCCAGATGCCGGTTTGCTCCCTGATTTCATCATTCATGTCAACAAAAACCCCAAGCCTGCGGGGCCAAACTTTTTGGAAAGTAAATACGACGGCCAGTATAACTACAATGCCTGCCGCGATCCCTGGCGCATTGGTATCGACCATATCATGAATGGTGAGCCGCGCTCGAAAAATATCGTCACCAAAATAAACCGTTGGATACGTGAGACCACTAATAATGATACTTATAACTTATCTGCTGGTTATACGCTGGAGGGTAACGACATTAATAATCGTTACTTTGAGGCGTTAAGTTTCATAGCACCCTTTGGTGTTTCGGCAATGGTCGATGCCAAAAATCAAATCTGGCTTAATAAGGTTTGGATATACCTTACCGGCTTTAAGATCAGAGACTATGACTACTACGATAACAGTATCAAGCTGCTGAATATGATCATCATCTCCGGCAATTACTGGCAATAAAAAAGGGACTACCGGTTAACCGATACCCCCTTTATAAATTTATTACTTTACTGTTTAATATCAATTACTGATAGTCCGGCATCTATATAACCGCCTCTGCCACCGGTATGGCAATGCAAGGCTATTACGTTCTTACCATTAGAGATAAACGCTCTTTTGCCTGCCTCATTCAGATCTTCGATGGTGTAGGTGCGGGAGTGCCCGGCAACCGTTGCTGCTTTAACGCCATTGATATATACATCGCAATCGTCCTGATGGCGTATCAACAATACCAGTTTTTGGACGTCAGCAACATTACCCGGGGTAAATTCCTGACGCAGCCAGATGTCCTTGCCTGTCCATTGAGTTCTAACGGTTGGCGGAGTAGCATTAGGCCGGGTAGCGTTGGGGATACGCGCAGCAAACCCTGCAATGCCCGATTGCCATCCACTATCATTGAATTTAGCCGTGAGCCAGGTAGTGTCCGGTTTTTCAAAAGTATATTTCCAGCTGCGGCCCTCCTGTTGAGAGGTTGGTAATACCGGTGTTAAATTAACGCTGCCGTGTATCGCCAGGTCGTTTGACGCTTTAATAGTGGCTTCAGGTGCTTTAACTACTTCGCGATCGTAAGTTAACAAGCCGTTTAGTTCAGATTCGACATCCGTGGTTTCTGTGTAAACTGCTGCGCTCAGCCCCTTGGTGGTTTTCAGATAAGCCAAATCCCTCGAATAGGAATGAAACAGATCGGTATAATCTTTCAGCTTATCAATCATAATATAGGTTTGGCGCTGCGACCATGTGTGACCCGGGATAATATAACCGATGCCACCATATTCGCCATTGGCAACAACTTGTGTTTTGGTTGGCAGCGCGTCAGGATCTGGGTAGCTGTGTACATCCAGGTAATCGCCGGCATTAAACCAGCTGCCACCACTGGCCTGATTAACCAATCGTGACGGATCCAGATCCTTCACCATTTTTACCAACGACGGCGTGTTTTGCGGGCGCTGGGCCTGCGACTCGTTAAAAGTTACCCAGGTAACAATACAAGTAAAATTCCAGTGCGTTTTGACGATTGCCGTCAGCTCCTTGCGGAATTCATTGGTGTCGACAGCCGGAACCTGAAAGCCCCGTGCCGGGTAAGAGTTCGGCGATGGCATATCCTGCCAAACCATTAAGCCTAATTTATCGCACCAATAGTACCAGCGATATGGCTCCACTTTAATGTGCTTGCGTACCATGTTAAAACCAAATTTCCTGGTCTCTTCCAGGTCGTATTTTAATGCTGCATCGGTCGGCGCAGTATAACCGCCATCAGGCCAGAAGCCCTGATCTAACGGCCCAACCATAAACTGAAACTTGTTATTCAGGTACAATTTTTTGTAGCCGCCATCTTCTTCGACAGCAATCTTACGCATGCCAAAATAGCTTGACACGGCATCCAGTTTTTTTGAACCCTTTACTAAAGCAATATCCAGATCATACAAGAACGGATTATCAGGCGACCATAACTTTGCGTTTGGTACAGGCACACTCAATTCAGTATTGGTTTTACCGGTGAATGTTTTTACCACCCTGGCGCCATCCTTAACCGTGATCTTTACATCAGTGCCGGCTGCCGCGCTTTCAGTGCTCACAATTAGCTTAACTGCACTTTTGTCAACATCGGGTGTGATGCGGATATCGCTGATATTTATTTTAGGTACGGGTTCCAACCAAACGGTTTGCCAGATACCGGTAACCGATTGATACATGATACCTTGAGGGAACAGCGTTTGTTTGCCTCGCGGCTGCCCGCCGTTATCGGTAGGGTCAAAAACGCGCACAGCAATTTCTTGCGGTCCGCTGCTTTTTATGGCTGGGGTAATATCGAATGTAAACGGATCATAACCGCCCGTATGTGTGCCCACACTTTTACCGTTTACAAACACTTCCGCCTCAAAATCAACCGCGCCAAAGTGCACCAGAATATTCTCGCCCGCCCAGGTTTTGGGTACGGTAAAAGTACGTTTGTACCATAAGCGTTCGTGGTGTTCCATTACGCCTGATAGCGCAGATTCGACCGGGAAAGGCACCAGTATAGTTGATGACAGATTGCCTGTTGGCAAATTCTCGCCGGCGCTTCCCGGTTGATACTGCCAAAGACCGTTCAGGTTTATCCACTTGCTCCGCACCATTTGTGGGCGCGGATATTCGGGCAAAACACTGTTCGGATCCACATCATTTGCAAACTTGCTCATTAAAGCAGCCTTTTTAGGTTGCCACTGCTGGGCAAACAGTAACGAAGGTACAAGTGTGCAGATAGCGATTGATAAAAGTCTTTTCATATAATTAAGTTACTGACAGATAATTGGTATGCTAAATTTAAAGTAAAAAGACAGTAATGCTCTACTATACAGCATTTATGTTACAAATTGAATTTTTACGATAATACAAAATCAGTTAACTTGCGCCTATGTATGATATCTGTTGCGTAGGCCATATTACTTCTGATAAAATTGTTAACACCCGCGGTACAATGCATATGCCGGGCGGCACCGCCTTGTATTTTTCGTGTGCGGTGAATAAACTGGATGTAAACTATGTGTTGGTAACGGCGCTTGCCGGGGCCGAGATGGAGTATGTGCAATACCTGCGCGATAAAGATATCGAAGTGCGCCTTCAACCCAGCACGCATACGGTAGTTTTTGAAAATATTTACGGCGAAAACCAGGACGAGCGCACGCAAAACGTTTTGCAGATAGCCGATGCTTTTACAATGGATCAGCTCCTTAATGTTGATGCCGGCATATATCACCTGGGGCCGTTGCTTGCCGGCGATTTCAGTACAGATTTCATTCAAACTTTATCTGCAAAAGGGCGCATCGCCCTGGATGTACAGGGATACCTGCGCAAAGTGGTTGATCAAAAAGTTTACCTGACAGACTGGCCCGAGAAAAAAGAGGCCTTGCAATACATTGATATTTTAAAGGCTGACGTTGCCGAACTGGCTGCACTTTCGGGATGTGAAACAGTTGAAGACGGTGCAAAGTTTCTGCTAGATCTAGGCGTAAAAGAAGCAGTTATTACCAATGGCAGTCTTGGTTCAGTTATTTATAACAACAACAATTACTATCGCATCCCCGCCTATCACCCTGAATTAGTTGTTGATGCGACAGGTTGCGGCGATACCTATATGGCAGGCTATTTATACAAAAGAATAAAAAAAGCTGCAGATATACAGCAGGCCGGCGAGTTTGCTGCGGCTATGGCCGGACTAAAAACGATGTCGCCGGGACCTTTTGTAGGCAATGAAGATGATGTGTTGCGCTTTATGGCGCAAAGCGCGGCTTGATTTTATCTGCATTCGCATGATAAAGTGTAAATTCTATCCTGTATTAATCATCAACTTTTTTTTAGGACGGGTAAAAAACCGAGGTGTTTCACTTTAGATGTTTCACTTCATTTGGTCAAAAAGTCAAAAATTGACATAATCTATTCGTTTTCAGTAACTTAAGTACGTTTACCTGAAGTATCTGTACTGTTTCAAAGTGTTTCACTCGTTTTTCACAAATTGCTTATCATCAATGAGTTAACGCGAAAAAGTGTTTCAACTGTTTCAAAGTGTTTCACTTTTTTGTGAAACACTTGCGATCTTATTGATGCTTTGCCGCCCATTGTTTCAGCTGGTTAACAGCATCATACAACACTCCGGCCTCACCCCTGAAACTGCCCGAGCCGCTTGGCGCACCGGTTTTGACATTATAAAATTCAAAGAAACCTTTATTCTTAAGGGTTCGGTCAATCATTGGTATCAAATCATCATAAGCCTGTTGAGCCAGCCCGTATTTTAATAAAGCCTCTGTCATGCGGCCGCCAAACCAGGTCCAGTCTCCGCCATTTTGATAGTTAAAAGGCGCCATATTAGGAAACTCCTCTTTGGGGTAGGGCGGGTATACCGTCATGCCGATAGTAGCATGCGGCTCTTTAGCGGCTGCAGCCAGCATTTGCCGGTTGATTTCTAAAATCTCTGCAATGGTATTAAACCCGGCCAATATTGCACATACCGAACCGCCGGTATACAGAATCTCGTTCTCCTTAAAACCCTTACTAAACGGACTACCATTTAAATACAAATGCGGGATATACTTCTGCGCTTTCGCGTCCCACAAATATTTGCGCACATTACTTTTCAGCTTTGTGGCAACAGTTGCCCAATCGCGACTGCTTTTATAACCTTTAGGCTTGAAATGCATAAAATCGTGCAATGCTGTGGCAAACATGGCATTGTCGTAAATATCAATGGCCCATTTAGTTTTTTGATTGATTGCTACACCCCAACCCGTCTCGGGTTGCACGTCGCCCCAGTCAATAGTGGTAGCGCCGGTAACCAGGCCGTATTTGGCTGACCAGCGGTCTTTCATGATGTAATTTAAGGCCGCTTCTAATCGGCTAATCACCGGCTTGCCGCCAATTTGCTCATTGAGGATAGAAACATCGCCTGTAACATCAATATACTTCCTGACCGCCTGTACCAGCGAGGATTCCTGGTCGGTTTCAACTGTATTTTTGTGGGCTTCCCAGCCAGGCAACAGGTCAGAATGCCGGTAGTTATAGCCGACATTTGCCTTTTTTGTTTCTACAACGCCGTCCACAATATTGCCGTCATCGCCCTGTATCTTAAAAAACATGAGCAGCATTTGCTTAACCTCTTCTTTTGAATGTGCTTTGAGCGAGCCGTCTATAAAAGTGTTAAAGTCGCGTATCCAGACTTCGTTGTACGAGGTGCCCGCCGAAAAGCCTGAGAGTAGTTTGATTGCCCTGGTTTGAACGGTGTCAAAAGCCGGGTTGTTTAAAATATTTTGAGCTAATTCTTTCTGATTGCCTTGAGCAAAACTATGTACGTTTAAAAATGCAGCAGCTATACTGGCGAATAGGTAGTGTTTTATCATAAGTGGCTTATATTATTACGAATATAGTTAACAAAAGCCCAACTTGACCAATGCCATGTCTTGAAACAGATCATAATTAATATCTTAGCTGTTAATTACGCGCGCATGTATTTCTTACTATCTAAAATATTGCTGTTTTTGATATTGCCTTTGTATTGGATAATTATACTGGTGTTGATAGGTATATTCGTTAAAAATAAACGCGCAAAAAAGCGCTGCTTTATTGCTGCGGCGGTAGTCTTTTATTTATTTTCGATACCTTTCCTGATGAATGCCTTTCAACATGTATGGGATATCAGGCAACAGGTTAACCATAAAAAATATAGCTGCGCCATTGTCCTGGGCGGATTTTCAGGCGACGGTGGCGAGGATGGCGGGCATTTTACCGAGGCATCCGACCGCTTCATCCAGGGCGTTAAACTGATGGATACCAGGCAAGTGTCGCATATATTAATTTCTGGCGGCAACGGGATGCTCACACCGGGCAGTTTCAGAGAAGCCGCCTATGTTAAAACGCAGCTTAAAAAGTTTAATATTCCGGATAGTTTGATATTAATTGAGAGTAATTCAAAAAACACTGTTGAAAATGCGAAATTTACCAAAGCTATTCTAGACAGAACACATTTGCCGCCACCTTACCTATTGGTAACTTCAGGCTTCCACATGCGCCGCTCGTTAATGTTGTTCAGGCACGCCGGTTTGCAAGTGGACCCGTATCCTTGCCATTTTTTAACTTTTAGTACCCACCTGGTAATAGGCAGCTTTTTTCCAGACGTGAATGTTCTGGCTAAATGGGAGTTTTATATCAAAGAGGTAATTGGCTATGCTGTTAATTATTTCAAATAATGAGCAATCAAAAGGAACAAAAAAACCGCTAATGCAAACATTAGCGGTTTTTATATTTATTTAAAGCTGATTTATAATTAGCCTTTGATCTCGCGGATCTTGATATTTTTCCAACCGCTGGCACCTGGGTGCTTTTGTACAGCAATGTGGCCTTTCAATACCTTCATGAAATCAGCAAAGCCACGGCCTTTGCTAAATTTACTTTCGTTAAAGGCTTTTTGCCACTCTGGGCTGCCAACTACTACGTCAACAGTTTTGGTACCGTTTAAATAGAATTGCAGGTGACCTTTGTTTTGGATCAATCTCACCTGGTTCCAGCCACCTGGTTCAACCGGATGAGAAACAGTGGCGTCGCCCATCATATCGTACAAGCAACCTGCCAAGTGGTTTTGTTTTTTGTTATCCTCAGCACCTACGTTATCCAATACCTGCATTTCGGCACCGGTTGCATAAGTAGCTCCATATGGCGCTCTGTCCTGAACGTCAAAAATAATACCGCTGTTACCGCCAGGAGTAATTCTCCATTGTAGTTGTAGTTCATAGTTTTCGTATTCGCCGTCTGTAACCAGGTCATCACCATCACGATCATGTGTACGGTCATATTGAATCTGGCCGTCTTTTACCGTCCAGTTAGCAGCTGCATAGTCTTTTCTGAATGAGTGCCAGCCTTTAAGATCAGTGCCGTCGAATAATAGTTTCCAACCTTCTTTTACTTCTTTAGGGGATAAAGTATTGTCTGCAACAGGGGCATCAGTTTTCATAGCTGCATGTTTGGCGCCACATGATGCAGCAATGGTTGCTACTAAACCTAGTACTAGTATTTTTTTCATATTTAATTTTAAAAATGGTTAGGGTAAAGCTACAATAATTTTTATTGGTGCTACAGTTTTTAAAAAAATATCAAGTAAATAATGAGTTACAATCCAATAAATGTTCCATTGAGTTATATGTAAAGGCGTTCTAACAAAATTTAACAGGGCAGTCTCAAACTTTATTAGACGGCATATTAAATATTGTAATGAATAGTGAATAGGCCGGGTGCGGTCTAATGATGCCTTGGCCGTGACCATGTTTAATGATCTTTATAAATGATCTCGATGATGTGCCTAATACCGCCCAATGGATACATCACACTAAAATGAATGCCGATGCGCCGGGACTTGCTGATACTTAAATACCAGAAACCGGCAGAGAACAAGATCACCAATAAATCGGCTCGCGTCTGTCATTTATGGGATTGCCGTGTCCAAATATTTTCGCCGGCGAACACGCTTTCCACAGCAAACAGGAATGGGTATCGGTACAAGACATGCAAAAAGCAGTGGAAACTATTTTGCACCTGTCAGCAATTTGGGAAGAAAAAGCCTAGCGCTTTTTCTTCTGCTATTTTAGGTTGTTGCATTTGTTGGCATTATACCAGTATAACCAGTTAGCTTTGTTTTGAGCAAAGAGTTTAAGGTCTGCGAAACCTTTCTCGGGCTTGATAGTTGATTTTGTCCGTTTGGCTATAAACTTTAATGCGCGTAAAAATCGGCCGTCTCTTACGGTTGGCACATAGCCGCCTGCATGCTCAAAGGTGTAGCGCTCTACAATAGCCATTTTAGCCAAAAACTTGTTTTTAAACTTCAGATTTTCTTTACACACCCCGGCTTTGCCTGTTATGATGTATGATGACCCTGTAGTTTGGTCGCGCGTGCGTTTAACATAACCACGGATATTTACCTCCGCCAATAGTCTGGGTGCATCGATTAGGCTAATGTCAAGCGTTGTTTGCCCGGGTTTAACCCTCAAATTTTGTGCATTAAAGCCCTGGCTAACAACTTGTAGTGCAGAATCAGCGTTAACCACCGCCCGGTATGCACCTTTCGCATCTGATTGGGCCACGATTTTATGTTGGTTTACGACAAAAACACCTGATACCGGAGTGCCGCTGGTGTCGGTTATTTTACCGGTTATCATCACAGTATTATTACCTGATTGGGCATTATTTTTAATGTTTAATCTAGCCACTTTGCCTTGACGCAATTGGTCCACATTGCCTACCGGGTTATCCGGTACTTCTTTGCCAGTGATGATGTAAGACTGCCCATTAGCTATTTTGCGATCTCTGTACACATAGCCCCGAATCACCCGATCCGGAACAGGCTTTAGTATAGTATCGGTACCGGGTGCCGGTGATAAACCCCTTATATTAACTGACCCACGAAGCCCCGGCGCGCCTGTATTATTTTGAATATTTAAGTTAGCTACTTTGCCTTGCAAAAGCTCCTCTACGTTGCCAACCGGATTGTCCCGGACCTCTGCACCATAAATTCTAAATGGTGTAGTTTTAATTGGGTCTGACTTTTGTTTGATGTAGCCACGTGCCATCGTTTCTGAAAACGCTGGCATGCCCGGATTTAACTTTACGTCTTGAGGCTTTTTAGGTGCCTGGTCGCTATAATCGTCTACTATTTGTATTTTTCCTATGATATCTGCAGGCAAGTTTTTGATGGCTTGTTGTACAGAGCCTCCGCCAAATTCTTTGCCGTTCACCCTGGCTCCGTAAAATTGGTTGTTATTTTTAGCGATGCGCCCGTTGCTGTCAATCGTCATTGTCGACATCTTTTTTAGCATATCTGTAACTGTGGTGTTTTTCTTGACATTGAAAGCTGTAGCATTGTAGTTTACTACAGTGTCGATCATATAGCGGGCACTATCAGCCTGGCTAAGCGGTTTTGGTGATTTCTGTTTTTTTAATGAGGCTGATTTTGACAGTCTAACCGGCGTGTGCCTTAAAATAGCTACCGGGCGGTTCGTTTGTGGAGGAGTATTTGAAGCTACATGAGCCAATTGAGGCTTTTCAGGTTTGCTAATAATAACCCACAAGCCTGCACCAATAGTCAATAATAAAGATGCCGCGATAGGTATCACGCGCCACAACAAAAGTTTTCGACGTTTTCTGGGAGTAACGCGTTTATCTAAACGCTGTTTTAGATCATCAATATCCCGCGGGATGTCATTGCCGGCGGCTTCGTAACCTTCAAACGCATCCATTAAGAATGGATCATCCTGTGCGGCGCGTTCAATCTCATGCATGGCACGGGCATCAAGCTTACCTTTTAGATAATTAGTAATTTGCGATATGTCGTTTCTTTTAGCGCTCACGGTTCTTCTCCAAACATATTTTTAAGTTGCGTTTACCGTTCTGGATATAACTTTTCACTTCATTCAGGGTATATCCGGTATCGTCAACTATCTCCTTATAGCATTTCTCGTTAATGTAAAACAGTTGTATACTTATTTTTTGAGCGGCGGGTAGTTTTTCTCTGCAGCGCTCCAACTGTTTCATATCTCCCTCTTGTTCTTCATAATGATGCACGTCATCAGCAAATTCCATAAAGTCGGGGATTGATTCTGTCGGTAATTTTTTAGCTGCCCGTAATTTCATCAGGCAAAAGTTACGACATACTACATGCAGCCAGCTTTTAAAATTCTTCACCTCGTGCCGGCGCGCTTTGTCTATCAACTCTTCAAATAATTGCATCACGGCATCTTTGCTCTGCTCCTCGTCGCGCAGATATTTCAGACAAACGCCATAAACCAGGTGCATGTATTTCTCATACAGCTTAGCCAGTGTAGTTAAATTGCCCGTTTGCTTATACTCCTGCAACAGCCGGTCGTCGGTCAGATCAATTATGGTGGCCTGGCTTTTTAGAAAGTTCATGAAGCGTTAGCAAAAATATATTTCTCAGTCATTTATGGAGTCCTACTTAAAGATGCATCATACCGGTAAAATCCATAAATCTTAAAAAAAATAAATTATGAAAAGGTATTTGATTTTGCTGGCAGCGCTGATGAGTGTTTCCGGTATGGCATCATCAGCCATTAAAACAAATGTAATCAGTGTTCGTCAAATTAAATATATAACCATAAAAGGGAGTGTGACCGATTCGGCTAACAACAACCCCATAACCGGCGCAACCGTTAGCGCAGGCGGCAAAACTTCAGTTCAGACAGGCCTTAGTGGCTATTATACACTTGCCGTTAAGGTTGGCTCAACACTTAATTTTACAGCTGTGGGTTATGTAACCCAAACCATAAAACTAAAACCAGGGCAAACGGTATTGAATGTCAAAATGAACACTGACATCCGCCCCTTAAACGAAGTTGTTATCCGCGGTTATGTGAAACGTAACCGTGATCAAACTACAGGGTCATCATACATCATCACTGGTAAAGAAGTGCAGGATAATCCGGTAGGGAATGTAAGAGAGCTTTTGCAAGGCAGGGTTGGTAACTTAAATATTCAGAATAATGTGGGGGCACCCGGGGTTCGGGGCTCGGTTAATATGAGGGGATTATCAAATTATAGCGTCAACCATAAAGATTTTACAGGAGGTTCGGTACGGCAAGCCAAAAAAAACCTGCCGGCAGGCATCCTGGAAAAAGTGCAGATAATAGATGACTACGGCGAACAGGCATCGCGAATTGTTGCACCTGGCAGTGAATCTTATAACCTCATTAACGAAAACCCATTCCTCAATCCGCAAACAACACCACTTTCCACCTTCGCTACTGATGTTGATGCCGCGTCGTATACTAATGTGCGCCGGTTTATTAATGGCGGACAACTGCCGCCTAAAGATGCGGTGCGTATTGAGGAGATGATCAATTATTTTAAATATAACTTACCTAAACCCAGTCATGGCGATCCGGTGGCCATTCAAACTGAGTTGGCCGCCGCGCCCTGGAATCCACAACACCATCTGGTACGCATTGGGCTAAAGGCCAAAGAGGTGGAGACAAGCAAACTACCGCCCTCAAACCTGGTGTTTCTGATCGATGTTTCAGGGTCGATGAATGAGCCTAACAAATTGCCGCTGGTAAAAACCTCATTTAAAATGCTGGCGGACCAATTAAGACCAATTGACCATGTAGCTATAATAACTTATGCAGGATATGTAAGTGTAGCCTTGGAATCAACCAAAGCCGATGATAAACAAAAGATCAAAGACGCTATTGACGGCTTGGGTGCGGGTGGCAGCACAGCCGGGGCTGCCGGTATATTGACCGCCTATAAAATGGCGAAAGACAAATTTATTAAAGGCGGCAATAATCGTATTGTGTTAGCAACAGATGGTGATTTCAACGTCGGCCCGTCTAGTGACAAGGATATGGAACAGATCATTGAGGGCGAAAGCAAAAGCAAGGTCAGCCTGTCCATATTAGGTTTTGGCATGGGTAATTTTAAAGACAGCAAAATGGAGCTGCTCGCTGATAAGGGCCACGGCAACTATGCTTATATCGATAACATTACTGAAGCAACCAAGTCAATGGTTAACGAGTTTGGAGGCACCTTATTTACGGTTGCCAAAGATGTGAAGCTGCAAGTTGAGTTTAATCCCGCTAAGGTGCAGGCTTACCGTTTATTGGGTTATGAGGACAGGCTGATGGCTAAAGAAGATTTTAACAATGACAACAAATTAGGCGGCGACATGGGCGTAGGCCACACGGTAACGGCACTTTATGAAATTATCCCTGTCGGGGTTAAAGATGATTTTGCGGGAAGCGTCGATCCGCTTAAATACCAGAAACCGGCAGAGAACAAGATCACCAATAAATCGCCCGAGCTGATGACCGTAAAATTCAGATACAAAGAGCCCGATGGCGATGTAAGTAAAGTGGAATCTGTTGTAGTAAATGACAAACCGATTAATACCGGCCATACTTCAGACGATTTCAAATTTGCTGCCGCGGTAGCCGAGTTCGGTATGTTGCTGCGCGATTCGCAGTTTAAACAAAATGCGAAATACGAGCAGGTTATCGCGTTAGCAAAAAACAGTAAAGGCAAGGATGATGACGGTTACCGTGCCGAGTTTATCCGCCTGGCTGAAAGCGCTATGAATATGGCAAAGGCAAGCGAGGTGAGCGCAGCCAGGTAAAGGATTGACAGCCGCTCAGTATATCAGGGGTATCTTGATACACCCGGAACAGCCTGATAAACAAAGGCCCGGTTTACGGGCCTTTGTTCGTAGAGACGCTATGCGCTTCTACCGTGCAAATTATTCAAAGACGCGATGCATCGCGTCTCTGCAGATGTTCTTACGCACCACCGTCATGCTCAATCGCTTGCTCGCGGAACAGCTTGGCGCTTAAAAAGTCATTATTCATGCGGCTGATGTTGGTCAGCGTAATTTCTTTAGGGCATTCAGCCTCGCAGGCACCGGTATTGGTACAGTTACCAAAACCTTCGTCGTCCATTTGAGCTACCATCGCTTGTACGCGGCTCCATCGCTCAGGCTGACCCTGAGGCAACATACCCAACTGTGATACTTTGGCCGACACAAACAGCATAGCCGAAGCATTCTTACAGGCAGCAACGCAGGCGCCGCAACCAATACAGGTAGCCGAGTTAAAAGCTTCGTCGGCAACTACTTTAGGTATCGGGATCACATTAGCATCGGGCACACCGCCGGTATTTACCGATACATAGCCCCCTGCCTGTTGTATACGATCAAAAGCCGAACGGTCGACCGCCAAATCCTTAATTACCGGAAACGCAGATGCGCGCCATGGCTCAATGGTAATAGTCTCGCCATCGTTAAAGCTGCGCATGTGTAATTGGCAGGTAGTGATGGCGCGTTTCGGCCCGTGCGGGCGGCCATTAATATACAATGAGCACATACCGCATATACCTTCGCGGCAGTCGTGATCAAAATGAATCGGGTCTTCGCCGTTTTTGGTTAAGCTTTCGTTTACCACATCCAGCATTTCCAGGAACGACATATCCGGCGAGATATTCTCTGCCTTATAGGTCACCATTTTACCGCCGCTGTTAGCGTCTTTTTGTCTCCACACCTTAAGTGTTAGATTCATATTTCCGTCGCTCATATATTTAATCTTGAGTCTAAATCTTATTTATAACTACGCTGCGAAGGATGAACAAACTCGAAGTTCAGCGCTTCTTTGTGTAACTCTTCGGGTTGATTATCGCCTTTATATTGCCAGGCTGCTACAAACGAAAATACGTCATCATTACGCAGCGCCTCGCCTTCCTCGGTCTGCGACTCTAGACGGAAATGACCACCGCATGATTCTTTACGCATCAGCGCATCGTCAACCGTTAGTTCGCTCAGTTCCAGAAAGTCGGCCACGCGTCCGGCTCTTTCGAGCGAGTTGTTTACTTCTTCGTTTTGTCCAACTACTAATGCGTTTTTCCAAAAATCTTCACGTAATTCTCTAATCAGGCCTTTGGCTTTGGTCAGGCCTTCCTCTGTACGTGCCATACCACAGTATTCCCACATAATATGTCCCAACTCGCGGTGATATTCATTAACTGTCTTAGTGCCTTTAAGCGCTAACAGTTTTGCAATGCGGTCGGTAACTTCTTTTTTGGTTTGTTCAAATGCCGGATGGTTTGTATCCACCGGTTTTGGGCCGATACTGGCCAGGTAATCGCCAACAGTGTAAGGGATTACAAAGTAACCATCGGCCAAACCCTGCATCAGGGCAGAAGCACCCAGTCGGTTAGCGCCATGGTCAGAGAAATTACACTCGCCCAAAGCATATAAGCCCGGTACGTTTGTGCTTAAATTATAATCAACCCAAAGGCCACCCATGGTATAGTGTACCGCCGGGTAAATACGCATAGGCTGGGTATATGGGTCCTCATTAGTGATCTGATAATACATATCAAACAAGTTACCATACTTGGCGGATACGGTTTCTTTACCCAAACGTTTAATCGCGTCAGCAAAATCAAGGAATACAGCAATGCCTGATCCGCCCACCCCTCTGCCGTCGTCAACCATCTCTTTAGCGTTACGTGAGGCCACATCGCGCGGTACCAGGTTACCGAATGCAGGATATTTACGTTCCAGAAAATAATCGCGATCCTGCTCAGCTACCTGTGCCGCAGTAAGTTGTTTGGTCCGTAGCTTTTCGGCTATTTCGTGGGTTTTAGGAGCCCAAACACGTCCATCGTTGCGTAACGACTCAGACATCAATGTCAGTTTTGACTGATGATCGCCGGTTACCGGAATACAGGTTGGGTGAATTTGTGTATAGCAAGGGTTGGCAAAAAATGCACCGCGTTTGTGCGCGCGCCACGCCGCTGTAACGTTCGATCCGATAGCGTTTGTCGACAGGTAGAAAACGTTGCCATAACCGCCGGTACACAACAATACGGCGTGGCCGCTATGGGTTTCTATTTGTCCGTTAACCAGATTACGTGTAACAATGCCTTTGGCATGGCCATCAATCATTACCACGTCCAGCATTTCGGTACGGGTATACATTTTTACCTTGCCTTTATGGATCTGACGGTTCAGGGCCGAGTAAGCCCCCAATAACAATTGTTGTCCGGTTTGTCCCCTGGCATAAAAAGTACGCGACACTTGTGCCCCGCCAAATGAACGGTTATCTAATAAACCGCCATACTCGCGGGCAAACGGTACCCCTTGTGCTACGCACTGGTCGATAATATTTACCGAAACTTCCGCCAAACGGTAAACGTTGGCTTCGCGGGAACGGTAGTCGCCGCCCTTTATAGTATCATAAAATAATCGGTAAACACTATCGCCGTCGTTTTGGTAATTTTTAGCAGCGTTGATACCTCCCTGCGCAGCAATAGAGTGTGCACGGCGCGGACTATCCTGAAAGCAAAATGCTTTTACGTTGTACCCCAGCTCGGCCAATGATGCAGCTGCCGACGCACCTGCTAAACCGGTACCCACCACAATAATGTCATATTTACGCTTGTTGGCCGGGTTTACCAGCTTTAAGTTAAATTTATGCTTGCTCCATTTTTCGGCTAATGGGCCCTGCGGAATTTTAGCATCTAAACTCATTCTTATTTACGATTTTAGAAATTCGAGCTACGATTTAAAGACTTTTGAATTGACCGGCAACTCGTAAATCTGAAATCGTAATTCGTAAATCATATTCAATTATTTACAGAAATAATATACTATCGGCATCAGAGCAAACGCTACCGGGATGATCACGGCAAAGAACCAGGTACCAATAAATTTAACTATAGGGCTATATTTTCTGTGCGTCCACCCTAAAGTCTGAAACGCGCTTTGAAAGCCATGCAACAAGTGGTACGATAAAGCAATCATCGCTATTACATAAAGTATTACATACCAGATATTATGAAAACTGTTAGACACAACGGCGTGCAGATCCTTTACACGGGTAATTTCCCAATTGTCCACGGTAGTAGACGAATGCTCAAAAGTCGGGTCAACTGGCGTAAAGTCTGTAACAAGCATTTCGTTAGTCAAAACATTTGTACGATACTCTTTATAACCTACGCTATGAGTAAACTTGTATTTATACCAAAAATCGCCCATGTGCACTACAATAAAGAAAAACAGGATAGCACCCAGCAGCCCCATGTTTTTTGACGACCATGAGGCCGGCGATTTTGGCTCGGAGGCGTATCTAACCGGTCTGGCCTTGCGGTTGTTAACAGTTAATATTAAACCGTAAAGTGCATGTAAAAGGATAGAAAAATACAGCAGGTAGGCTACAACTTCAATAGGCGGAAAGTGTGTCAAAAAGTTGGCATACACATTAAAACCATAACCCTGGTCATCCTTAAAAAGAAACAGGTTGCCGGCCACGTGTACGATGATGAAAGTACACAAAAACAAGCCTGTTAAAGCCATAATCAGCTTTTTGCCCAGCGATGAGTTAAAGGTTTGTTTAAATTCGCTCATTATTTTAAAGTAAATGAAATTTTAGGCAAAAGTATCTATTAAAAGCCAAAAGATATAAATGCGTTCCACTAAATGACGTTCAATTGGTTATTTAGAAACAATCTAAAGCAATGTCCTATTTCTGTCAAATTCCCGGCTATTTTGGCTACTGCTGGTAAATGTGCTATTTTAGCGCTCAATATACCCGAACCATTCTATTGAACACCAACCTTAATATGAAATACTTAAGCTTTATCTTATTTATTGTGCTTTTTGTGTCATGCAAAAACAATCAGGGCGACCTCAGTATAACCGGTACAGCTCCAGGGGTATTATATGGTAACCTGCTGATAAAAGATCTGGCCGGCAATACCATGATAGCGGCAGATATTACAAACGGCAAGTTCAGTATCAAAGATTATATCCAGGTGCCGGGATATTATAAAATGCAATATTCGTTCAAGGAGACTAAAGGCACGATGCGCGAGGTTGAGTTGTATCTTGAACAAGGCGATTATAAAATCGATATCGATCCGCAAAAAATTAATGACTATCCCACCATAACCTCAACATCCCAATTGCAAACGCAATTGTCAGAATACAATGCCATTAATGACACGCTGAGACATCAGGCCCGCCAAAAGGTGCTTGCCCTTAACAAGCAGATCAAAGAGATTAATGATACAGATATTAAAACGATGGATCAGTTGAGCGCATCGAGCCAACTGCAAAGAGAAGAGTTAAAATATAACCAGAATGATGGTTTTGCCGCGTTCAAAATATTTATGGATAAATATCCTGATAACGGCGTTGCGGCGCATATCATGAAATCATTGAATTATCAAAATGATCCGGCAACCTATTACAAAATCTTCCAGGAGTTTAGTTCGGCTGCAAAAAACACCGAAGATGGCAAGGAACTGGAAAGCAAGTTAAGTAAGTTGAGCATATTGGCTCCCGGCAGTCCGGCACCGGATATTGCCGGCAACACCCCTGATGGCAAGCCCTTAAACGTCAAGGCCATGAAGAAAAAGATCATCCTGCTTGATTTTTGGCGTTCAAGTAATGGCTCAAGCCGGGATAATCACGCGGAAATGATTTCGCAGTTGTTACAGTTGGAAAACCAAGGATTAGGCATTGTAAGTATTTCTTTTGATACCGATAGGGACAAATGGCTTTCGGCTGTTAAAGCTGACAGAATGAACTGGACTCAAATATCAGACCTTAAGGGAGACGACTCTCCTAACGGACCTATCTGGGGTATCAAAAGCATCCCGGCATATTATCTGATCGACGGCCAGGGAAAGATCGTAGCGCGTATAGCAGAGTTTGCAGACGTGCATGCTGCAATTGAAGACTACCTGAAAAAACACTAAGCTTTGTGTTGCTTTTAAAAATAGATGCCGTAGGGCTCTAGAGATAATAAGCATCCTTGAAAACGACTGGCAGTTTAGCGAAATTCCATTATTCTTAAAATATTTGAGAACCGCTAAGTTATAGCCAGCACTTTATCTTTAAGCACGGCAAATATCCTGTCGGTCTTCAAACTGCGGATAGCCACACGGCCCGTAAACCTGCCGAACGACGGCAATATAGCCTGTTGTTTGCCGAAAGCGAAGCAAGGCAGCGTCAAACTTTGACGGCCCTTACCGTGCAAGGCAACACCCGGATGAATATGCCCGCAAAATACATAACTCTCTAATTGCTGTAATTGCTCATCCGCCTGCGGGTGGTGCAGCATCAGGAACGGGCCAACGGCCAGCTCATCATGCAGCTCGACGTTTAGTTGCAAATAATGTTCGTCATGTACAATATCATGGTTGCCGCGGATCAGGATGATCCGCAGGTTTTTAAACTGCTGACGCCAGAGCCTTAACCAATCCCAATCAGCATTCATGTCGCTATGAAAAAGATCGCCCAGAAAAATAATTTTTTCGGGATGATATTCATAGATCAGGTCTGACAGTACAGCCAGGTCATTCTGTTCCAAATCGCGCGGAACAGCAATGCCAGCCTTGCGGAAATGCCCAACTTTACCTAAATGTACATCGGCAGCTATCAGCGTCTTCTCCTCCTCCCAGAAAATAGCCTTTTGCGGCAACAACAGCAGATTTTGATTTAATAAAGTAAATTGGGTTGCCGCACTCATCATAATGGGTACAAAACTAATAAAATTGATACTTATGGCATACCCTCCCCTTTGAAAGATAGGTGTAAACACCCTCAAGTATTATCACTTATAAATTATTCCTGAAGGCTCTTTTTATAAAATTTGTGAAACTCACCAAGGTCGATTGTGTTAAAATTATAATCGACAGACAATAAATTAATTAAAAATTAAACTCCAACTATGGTACCAACTCCATTACAAATTCAAACCCATGATAATGGAATATTTCCGAACAGTAAATTTCCGGCGCTGCTTTATAAGCAGGTGTTAGACATTCCGCTTTTGTTTCCGGCCAGGCATGTGGCTAACCTCTTCCAGAAAAACAACTGGGGCAACAGCTGGGATGCAGGCATTTTTGAATATCACCATTACCATAGCAGGGTACACGAAGTATTGGGTGTTTATGCAGGGTCGACCACTATTTTATTAGGAGGCGACGGAGGCGTTGAGTTCACACTCGAAAAGGGCGACGTCCTGATCATCCCGGCGGGTGTTGCTCATAAAAATATGGGGAAAGAGAATGACATCAGCTGCGTAGGCGCTTACCCGTACGATCAGCTTTACGATATGCGCTATGGTAACCCCGACGAACGCCCGGAAGTGGATCACAATCTTTTAAGAGTGCCTATTCCTGATAGCGATCCTATTCAGGGTAAAGACGACGGTGTTCAGGAAATATGGCATGATTGATATCAGGCACATGCTCAGCCAATTGTAACAATAAGCATACAAAGCATCGCTTTTTTTGGTTGATCTTTTTTCTACATTTAGGCAGCAAATCTTTTTATTGCGCTCAACACTGCTTAAATATTTTATGAAGATTTTTTATGTATTCGTTCTGTCTGTATTTGTAGGGATGCAGGCCAGGTCGCAGGCTCCTGCTGCGTCTGCACCAGTTAGAGGAAATTATCAATTGGCCTCTAAATTTTCTGCCGATAAGATCAAGAAAATGGTTTTCTCACAATCGGTCGATCCGCATTGGCTAAAACTTTCAAACCGTTTCTGGTACGTTTATGAAACCAGTGAGATCAAAAACTGGTACATCGTCGATCCGGCCCTCCATTTAAAGAAAAAAATGTTTGATAACGATAAGCTGGCTGCTGCCATTACTGTCATCGTTAAAGATCCTTTTGATGCGCAACACCTGCCTATTGAGAACCTTAAATTTACTAAAGACGAAAAATCTATCCAATTTGACCTGAAAAGCACTATCGACCAGGTAAAGAAAGACCGCAAGGATAAGAAAGCTGCCGACTCATTAGAGAAAAAGACATTTTACTTCACTTATAACCTGCAAACCGGCAATCTGGCCGAATTGAAAGACTTTAACAAGGTTAAACCAAAACCAGTCTGGGCATCCATAGCGCCCGATAGCTCGGCTGTTATATTCTCTAAAAACTTTAACCTGTATTGGATGGATAAAGAGAATTATAAAAAAGCCGTAAAGGACGAAAATGACAGCACTGTTGTCGATCATCAATTAACCAAAGACGGTGTCGAGTTTTATGCTTATGGCAGTGGCCGTGGTGATGATGAAAATACTATGGACAAGGCAAAATCCATGAAAAAGAGAAGGCCGGCGGGCATAGTTTGGTCGCCCGACTCAAAATATTTTGCCATGGAACGCGTAGACGAGCGTAAGGTAAAAGATTTGTGGGTGATCAATAGCGTTGCCGACCCCCGCCCTACTTTAGAAACCTATAAATATCATTTGCCGGGCGAAAAAGAAGCGCCGCTGAATGAGATGTTGTTATTTGACTTTGGCGCCAAAACTCATAAGAAATTAAACACCGCCTTGTTTAAAGATGAAGATCTGGGTATTTGGCGTGCACCGCAGCTAGCCAAAAACCGCGATGATGAGTTTAATCCGACGGTATGGTTGGGTACCAATACCAAATTCTATTTTTACCGTACCTCGCGCGATTTGAAGCGCATTGATGTTTGCAGCGTAGATATTAACACCGATAAAGTAAATATACAGGCCCAGGAACGTTTGAATACCTATGTGGAGATTGCCACGCCCGGTATAGTTAATGGTGGCAAAGAACTGATTGAATGGAGTGAGCGCGATGGCTGGGCGCATTTTTACTTATATGATGATGCCGGCAATATGAAAAATCAGATTACTTCGGGGCCTTTCCACTGCGACGATATTGTCAGGATCGATGAGAAAAGTCGCGTGCTTTATTTTACCGCCTCGGGCCGTGAACCGGGCGAGAACCCGTACTATGTACATTTGTATCGCATCAACTTTGATGGCAGTGGATTAAAGTTGTTAGACCCCGGAAACTTTAACCATGGCAGCAGCATGAACGATGCGCCTAACTATTTTGTAGACAACTTTTCAAGAGTAAACACAGCGCCTAAATCTGTTTTGTATGACAATTCCGGCCGCAAGATCATGGACCTGGAGAGCGCCGATTTGTCGAATTTAATGGCTGCCGGCTACAAGTTTCCCGAACCGTTTAAAGTAAAAGCCGATGATGGCAGGACCGACTTGTACGGCGTAATGTATAAGCCTTATGATTTTGATCCGAATAAAAAATACCCGATCATAGAGTATGTCTATCCCGGCCCGCAGACCGAGGCGGTGAATGCATCATTTACCTCAAGCATGAACTATGTCGACCGTTTGGCTCAGCTTGGTTTTATTGTGGTAAGCGTTGGTAACCGCGGCGGTAGCCCCGAGCGTTCTAAATGGTATCATAACTACGGTTATGGCAACCTGCGCGACTACGGCCTGGCCGACAAAAAAGCCGCCGTTGAGCAACTGGCAAACCGTTATCCGTTCATCGACATTAATAAAGTAGGTATTACCGGCCACTCAGGTGGTGGTTTTATGAGCTGCGCTGCTATGTTTGTTTATCCGGATTTCTTTAAGGTGGCGGTGTCTGAATCGGGCAACCATGACAACAGCGTCTATAACCGCTGGTGGAGTGAAAAGCATAATGGTGTTAAAGAGGTAGTAACTGCAAAAGGCGATACGACTTTCCAATATACCATCGACAAAAACCCGGATATCGCCAAAAACCTGAAAGGCAACCTGATGCTGTCAACCGGCGATATTGACAATAACGTGAATCCGGCAAACAGCATCCGTGTGATTAATGCTTTGATTAAGGCAAACAAGCGTTTTGACTATGTGCTGCTACCGGGTCAACGCCACGCCTATGGCGACATGACCGAATACTTCTTCTGGCGCAAAGCTGACTATTTTGTTCAGCACTTACTAGGCGATTACTCGCAGCCGGTAGATATCCTTGAAATGGATAGAGAAATTGAAATGAACGGAAAGCGGAAGTAAAACCAAATTGTTTAAATAAATGCCTCATCTGGTTAATACCTTATGAGGCATTTATTTTTACCTGCATTGGGATTGAACCATAATTGCTATTTTTACTAACCGACAGCTGCTATGCCTCTAAAACTTCTGATCATCATACCGTGCTATAATGAACAGGCATCATTGCCAAATGTACTGGCGGCGTTAAATGAGCTGGACCTGCCGGGATATGATATTACGCAACTGGTGGTAAATGATTGCTCGACGGATAATACGGTTAGCATAGCCCATAAATACAACGTCAAATTGCTCGACTTGCCCGTAAACCTGGGCATTGGCGGTGCGGTACAAAGCGGTTTACTGTATGCCTTTGCCAACAATTTTGATTTAGCTGTACAAATGGACGGCGATGGCCAGCATCCGCCAGCAGAATTGGCCAAACTGTTAAGCTGCCGCGAAGTTACTCAGGCTAATTTGGTAATAGGTTCAAGGTTTATTGAGCGGCAAGGTTTCCAATCGTCTTTTACGCGGAGGCTGGGTATAGGTTATTTTTACCGGCTTAACCAATTTTTTACCGGCAAGCGAATTTTTGATAGCACCTCGGGCTACCGTTTGTTTGACCGAAAGGCCATTGCATTAGCTGCCACCTACTATCCGGATGATTATCCTGAGCCCGAGTCGCTGGTATATTTCGCTAAAGCAGGTTTAGGCGTTCACGAAACGCCGGTAGTAATGACAGTGCGTGCAGGCGGAAAATCCTCTATCCGGAACTTTACTTCTTTGTATTATTGTATAAAAGTTACCATTGCCATGTTTTTTTCGGCGATACGCAAAATCCAGTAATTATGGCCCGCATACAGATCATTACCATCATCATCAGTTTATTGTTCGTGCTTTATATAGCCCGGCTTATCGTTAAAGGCAAACTTCGCGAAGAGTACAGTATAGTGTGGTGCGTTTGCACACTGATCCTGGTAGTTTTCTCGTTCTGGCGCGGAGGTTTAGAGGTAATGTCGCGGCTTTTCGGGGTCTATGAAGCGCCCAACCTGGTTTTTACGGCTTGTATTTTTGCCATTTTGGTATACTTGCTCCACCTGAGTGTAGTAGCCTCAAAACTGCACAAACAAAACAAGCAAATGGCCCAGGATATAGCCCTGTTGAAAGAAAAAATATACGGAGGCAGCAGTAATTAGTCTTTGATGCCTTCGACAATTAAAGAAGTATAACCCAACTTATCAGCCTGATTGCGAGGGTCGTACCTACGCGATCGGTTAATCTTACCGCCGTCGAGCGCCCAGTCAGTATAGTGGAATTTGCCGTTTTCATCCCAGTATTCAAGTAGTTCAACTCTGAATCCGGCCTTTTCCAGGCGGCTTTTCATCACATCATAGGTATATAATATCTTATGATCATCGGCGCCGATACCACTGCCACCTACACGCACCCATTCAATATATTCTTTATCGGGGTTATTGCCATCGGGCACGGCTATGCGTATCCGGCCGCCTTTAGCCAGCCAATCGTAGCAGTTTTGGTTTGACAAACGGGTTTCCTCATCGGGTATATGTTCCCAAACGTGTTCTGCCAGGATGTTGGTTAAACGGCCGTCGCCGAAAAGGCGCTGCCAGTCGGATGCCTTACTGGCGTCCAGCGCATCATATTCAGACAATATCCACCCCTCACCTAACTTCACCTTGGAGGAGCCGATAGCCAGCTTTCTTTTCTTCAACATATGAAAGTTAAACCAGATCTCTAACGATCCTTTTAACCTCAGTAACACATGCTTTATCATACGGGGATCCTGTTTATAATACCTTATAATTTGCAACTTCAATTATAGTCATTTTATACGGATTTATCCAGTTGCGGCGAATTGCTGTGTTAAATATTAATGAGATATATTATCCCTAAGATGGAAAGACGCTCATCCGGCAGAAAAAAATTGTCCTAACTATTTGTCCATTATTTGTCCACCTTAACCAAAACCGGGTAATGTATAAATCGCTTAATTTTACTAATAGTTAACCTCGGTGACGCTTGTCGTAACAGCGACAGGCCATGGCGTGGTAAACCAACCGGCTTTATTATGAAATTAAAAATTTACATCGTTGAAGATTCACCTATCATCGCAGCTTCGCTTAAACAGCTAGTTACGCGAATGGGGCATTCGGTGGCCGGGATCTCATCTTCCTATGAGGGGGCAGTGTCAGAACTCATGCAGATGTGCGTTGATATAGTAATTACAGATATTATGTTAAGTGGTGAAAAGAATGGTATTGATCTGGGCGTTTATATTAAACAAAATTTGAATATTCCTGTAATCTATCAGTCCTCAATTACTGATTCCTCGCTGATGAATCAAGCGATGTCGACCCAACCACTTGCTTACCTGGTTAAACCCGTGGACCGGGTGCAATTGACAAATGCTTTATTAAGCTTAACAGCCGCCTAATTAGCCTCTATATATTTATTGAAATGCTCTGGCCGATATAGTGTCGGCCAGCGTTTCAACTGACATGTCAATGCCATTTACGATATGCGTTGCCTGATTATAAAAACCTTCACGCTCTGCCAGTTTCCCGGCGATAAAAGTTACCAATTCTTCTCCATGTTTACCCGCTATAAGAGGCCGGGTTGTTTTGCCTTTATCCAACCTTTCGGCTAAGGTTTGCGGGGTTAGTTTGATATATAGTGTTTGGCCGTTGGCGTTCATCCATTCCAGATTGTCAAAAAAGCAGGGTAGCCCTCCGCCGGTCGAAACGATTACATTTTCAGGGTATTCAGTCTCCTTCAATACTTGCGACTCCAATTGTCTGAAGGCGTCCTGCCCATATTGCTCAAAATATTCGGCTATGGTCATTCCCACTTTGGCTTCGAGGATATGGTCTAGATCCATAAACGCATAGCCTAGATGATTAGCCAATTTGCGGCTCCATGTAGTTTTGCCGCAGCCCATAAATCCTATAAAGAAAACTCTCATTGTAATTTTACTCTCGGGTCAATCCAAACATAAATAATGTCAACCAAAATATTGATCACCACAAAAATAAACGCAATAAACAATATGGCCCCCATCACCACCGGAAAATCGGACATCTCCAGTGCATTAACCGTCGTCTTACCCAATCCGTTATAACCAAATACATACTCCACAAAAAAAGAACCCGCCAGCAGTGAGGCAAACCAGGTAGCAACAGCAGTAATAACCGGGTTAAGCGCGTTTTTTAAAGCATGGCGATAAATAATAGTATGTTCACTTAGTCCTTTCGCCTTTGCCGTACGGATATAATCCTGGCCCAACACATCCAGCATGGCGTTACGGGTTAGTTGTACAATAATAGCCAGTGGGCGAAATCCTAACGTGATCATCGGTAACAATAAATTCTTCCAAATGACTACCTGGCCCTTAAACGGATCATAGCTATACAAACTCCCCGACATATTTAAACCGGTATATCTACTTAGCACAAAACCAAATACCCAGGCAATGATGATCCCCGCGAAAAATGAAGGGGCCGATATCCCTAAAGTCGAAAAGGCTAAAGCAGTACGGTCAATCCACGTGTCTTTATTAACGGCGCTTATAATCCCCAGGAAAACGCCGATTACAATGGCAAACAACATAGCGGTGGTGGCTAATATCAGTGTGTTAGGCACTACTTCTATAAGCAGCGACGCAACGTCTTTACTGGTCTGGTAGGAGCGGCGCAGGTAAGGCCATTTTAAAGCGACCACCTTTTGCTGTGATATAGCAAATAAGGCGACGTAATGATAGCGCGTCCGCTCGGCAATGGTATTTAAGTGAATGCCTATGACCGACAGGTCATTAATGTAATACAGAAATTGAACCGGCACCGGTTTGTCCAATCCAAATTCCTTTCGTATAGTTTGTAAGGATTGAACATCAGCACGTTGGCCCTGGGTCATACGGGCGGGGTCCACCGGTAAGATATTGAACAGAAAAAACACAACTACCACAATGCCCAGCATTACTGCCGAGCCATAGAAGAACTTGCGAATTAAGTAGCGGATCATTGTTTCTGCAGATATTCTTTCACCAAATGGTCATAGTCGGGTACGGTGTGGTAGTGCCATTTGTTGACAATAGTGCCGTTTTTGATCAGCATTATACCGGGATTTGATCGGATCATCTCTTTCAGCGGAACGCCGTCAGCATAAAATATTTCGCTGATCAAATGATATTTGGCTGCAAAAGCAGCTGCTTCGGCCGGCGAGGCCGACGTGAGCAAAATGGTGCGCATGTTAAAATTGGCTGTCAGATTTGCCGCTAATGCATTTAAGCGGTTGATGGCCGCTCCGTCGGTTTTTTTCAAATCATACGCCACTATCCAAAGGCTGTAAAACGGGTTATTCAGCAACTCTTTGGTATAGTCATTACGTTGCGCATCATTAATAGCCAGGTCTATAATCTTTGGTGTAAAGCCTTTTTTAATCAGTTTACTTTTGGGGTCGCCAACTATTTCCCAGTTATTATCTTTCCATATACCGGTCTGTAGGTACTCTTTGTCAGTCATGCTTTTAGTTTCGCCTGTCTTTTTATTTTTCAGATAGTAAGTCAGTTCAAATTGGTCGGGCATGGCACCTGGCGGCGTTTTCATTTCGTCAGGTATGTTTGCACCCACTTTATAAGGCAAAAAGTCAATTACCGGCAGAAAACTATAAGTAAAAAAGCCAAAACCTACGGATAAAACTACTGACAACAAGAGTAAGCGCTCGCCGGTTTTAGGTGCAAAAATTGGCTTGATATGTTCTTTATTTTTAAAGATAACGATGATGAGCAACAGCAGCACAAGATCTTTACTAAAAGATTGCCAGGGAGTAAGCGGAATAGCATCGCCAAAACAGCCGCAGGTCTGCACCACTTTAAAAGCCGCCGAGTAAAAGGTTAGAAAAGCAAAGAAGATAATAAGAAGCAACAGACCCAAGGCCACTTTTTTTGAGCGTACCCCTATGAGTAAAGCAAACCCCAATACCATTTCCATTGCGCAAAGTAATATGGCAAAAAGCAAGGCCAGGTTACTCAGAAACATAATATGGAAGACCTCGAAATATTCTTCGAGCTTATACGAAAACCCTAACGGGTCATTGGCTTTAATAAGACCCGAAAAGATAAACAGTATGCCTACAGCAATGCGGCAAAACCATAAAGCTCCATTTTTCATTTTACGCCCAGTTTAATCAACGCAAATACCGAGTAATTTAAAATATCCTGATAATTAGCTTTTATGCCCTCTGATGCCAGGGTAACGCCCTCGTTATCCTCAATTTGTTTTACCCTCAGCAGCTTCATTAAAATCAAATCGGTTAATGAGCTGATACGCATATCGCGCCAGGCCTCGCCATAGTCGTGATTTTTGGCAAACATCAGGTCTTTGGTCTCATTTACCTTTTCATCAAATAGTTCATCAACATGAGCCGGGGCCAGCTCGACAGGTGAATTGACATCGCACTCCAGCTGCATCATGGCAATAACGCAATAGTTAACAATGCCTATATACTCGCCGGTAATGTCCTCGCCAACTTTTGACACCTTTTTTTCTTCAAGTGTGCGGATGCGTTGCGCTTTAATAAAGATTTGGTCGGTGATGGATGCCAGGCGCAATATGCGCCAGGCGGTACCATAATCATGGGTTTTTTTCATGAAAAGGTCTTTGCAAACATTAATTACTGCGGCGTATTCGGATGCTGTGTTGTTCAACGTGTTAATTAGCGAAGATGGTATTATGTTAATATGTGTGGTAGCAGGGCCATCTATTCCCTTTCTTGCTCCTTAAAAAGGTGGCACACATTGGAATTATTTGTTTATTATGATTTTAATTTAAGTAGCTATAACTTCGCAATCATAATAATGGCTAAAGATACATTTTTTCATAAAAAGGCAACGCTAAATGCAAGGGGTAGACTCATTGATTTGAGTATACCTAAAGTGATGGGTATAATTAACCTTACACCCGATTCATTCTATGCAGGCAGCCGGCAGCCCACCGTAGCCGCTGCCCTGCAACAAGCCGAAAAAATGCTGAGCGAGGGGGCCACTTTTCTTGATCTGGGGGCTTACTCATCGCGTCCTAATGCTGACGACATTTCGTTGCAGCAAGAAACTGATCGTTTGTTGCCTGTTGTCGAAGCTTTGGTAAGTAAATTCCCTGACGCAATTTTATCGATAGACACTTTTAGAAGCCAGGTTGCCGAGGCTGCAATTCAAGCAGGCGCTCATATCATCAATGACATTTCTGGCGGCGATTTGGACAAAAATATGTTTGCCACCGTGGCACGACTAAAAGCGCCCTACATTTTGATGCACATGAAGGGCAACCCTAAAACCATGAATCAACTAGCTGTTTATGATGACGTTTTTACCGAGGTGTTCGATTATTTTACCGAAAAGTATCGGCAGCTAAAAGCGCTTGGCGTCACCGATGTGATCCTGGATCCCGGCTTTGGGTTTGCCAAAAAACCCGAACATGGCTATGCGTTATTAAATAGGTTAGAAGAGTTTCGGGTGCTACAATTGCCGTTATTGGTTGGTGTATCCCGTAAGCGGATGATCTACGCGCAACTAAACACCACAGCCGAAGATGCCCTAAACGGCACCACCGTGCTAAATACTATTGCCTTAATTAAAGGTGCCGGTATTTTAAGGGTGCACGATGTAACAGCTGCGATACAAGCGGTTAAATTACTGCAACTTTTGAAGAACAATAGCTAACTTAGCTAAAGGCCTGGGGCTTAACCAATAAATTTATTTAATGTATGAAAAAACTAAGTCTGTATGCCGGGCTCATGCTGGCCTGTATTGTTTCGGTTATATCTGTAGGATTTAAGCCTAAACCGCATGCGGTGGCTCAACGCCCAAATGTTATTATCATTTTAACAGACGATATGGGCTTTAGCGACGTCGGCTGCTTTGGCGGCAACTTTGTGCCCACACCTAACATTGACCGCATAGCCACAAGCGGACGAAAGTTTACACAATACTATAGCGCTGCACCTATCTGCTCGCCATCGCGGGTGGGGATGCTTACCGGGATGAACCCTGCCCGGTGGAATTTTTCTACTTATTTAGACAACCGTAAACATAACAAGAACGCCGAGCAGGCCGACTGGCTCGATCCGAAAGCGCCATCCATAGCCCGTATATTTAAAAACGCAGGTTACGCCACCGGGCATTTCGGCAAATGGCACATGGGCGGCGGCCGTGATGTAAAAAATGCCCCCGGCTTTGAAAACTATGGATTTGACGAACATAACAGTACCTACGAAAGCCCAGACCCCGATCCGCTGCTAACGGCCACCAATTGGATCTGGTCTAAAAAAGACAGTATCAAAAGATGGGACCGTACGAAATATTTTGTCGATAAAACCCTGGATTTTATGAAGCGACACAAGGGGCAACCTTGCTTTGTAAACCTTTGGCCCGACGATGTACATACACCATGGGTGCCGCGTGTAGAACATGAATACACAGGCCAGTATCCGATGAACCCTGAAGAAGAAGCCGCTTTTAAACTGGTATTGAAAGAATACGATGTACAGATAGGCCGCCTGTTGGACGGCTTGAAGGCGATGGGACTGGATAAAAATACCATAGTGATATTTACCAGCGACAATGGCCCGCTACCAAGTTTCAGGGGTAGCCGGGCGATGGGGCTGCGGGGTTCAAAATTGTCATTGTATGAAGGGGGGACGCGCATGCCTTTTATCATTAGCTGGCCGGGCCATGTGCCGGCCGGTACTATTGATGAAAGTTCAGAACTGTGCTCGATTGATTTGGTGCCTACACTAACCCAATTTGCCGGCATCAAATTACCGGTTGATTATAAAGGCGATGGCATAGACCGCGGTAGTGTGCTACTGGGGAAGCCCTCTTTAAGGGGGAAAGACCTGTTTTGGGAATATGGCCGTAATAACATCGCTTTTAGTTATCCGCGGCCTATTGATAAAAGCCCCAACCTGGCCGTGCGCTCGGGCGAGTGGAAGTTATTGATGAACAGCGATGGTAGCGATATACAGTTATATGACATCTTGAAAGATAAAAAAGAATCAAACAATGTCGCTGCACAAGAGCCTAAAAAAGTAGACGAGTTGAAAGCCAAGCTGATGGCCTGGTGGAAAACCATCCCCCATTTAAAGTAACATTATTTGTAAAACTTAGCTTCGCTTCTATTTAAACAGCGCAATCTTACGTCATGAACAAATTCAAGATATATACTACTATACTTGCTACCGGCGCAGCAACAGTTGTTTTAGCAAGCTGGACACGCCAAGCTCCAAGGGCAGAACCGCGCAAACCCAATATCGTATTCATCATGGCTGACGACCTGACCATGACCGACATCGGGCCTTATGGCAGTCAGCAAGTGCGTACGCCCAATATGGATAAATTGGCCCGCGAAGGTGTTTGCCTGGATAATATGTTCAATATGGTGCCGGTGTGTTCTCCTACACGGCAGTCGTTATTAACTGGTCTTGGGCCAGTGCGCAGCGGGGCTTACCCTAATCACACTATGATTTATAAAGGGATCAAAACCCTGCCATTTTATATGAAACAATTGGGCTATAACGCGGCCATTATCGGCAAAAGGCATTATGCCCCTGACGAATCTTATCCGTTTGATTTTCTGGGTGGTCGAGACCATGACGATGGAAGAGGCATCGATGTCGACTTAAGCAAAGCCGAAGATTATCTTAAGGCAAAGCAATCGACAGGCAAGCCTTTCTTTTTGATGTTCACCAGTAACCAACCGCACGAACCATATACCCGGGGCGATCAATCAGCTTACGATCCCGCCAAAGTAAAGTTGGGGCCTAATATGGTGGATACCAAGCTAACCCGCAGGCGCATGGCCAAATACTTTGCCGAAATAACCTACCTGGATAGTTTGATTGGCGTGTGCCTCAATATTATTGATCGTACCGGACAAAAAGATAATACCATTATTATGTTTGCTACTGAGCAAGGTAACTCGTTCCCTTTTTCTAAATGGACTTTGTATGACCAGGGCCTGCATTCGGGCTTTATTGCTAAATGGCCCGGTAAGATCAAACCGGGTACGCGCAATCCGGCTATGCTGGAATATATAGATATCACCCCAACATTGATCGACGTTGCCGGCGGCGATCCCACCAAAATAAATACTGGCTCAAAAGATGGCAACGGTAAGATGGGCTTTGATGGCATAAGCTTTAAGAAAGTGTTGCTGGGACAGGAGAACCACATGCGCGATTATGTATTTGCCCAGGAAACTACCCGCGGCATTATTCAGGGTAGTGATGCTTATGCTATACGGTCAGCCCGCGATAATAAGTACTTGTACATTCATAACCTGAACTATACCGGGACGTTTAAAAATACAGTTGTCCGTATGCCTTTTTTTAAAGAATGGCATGAAATCAATCCGGCGCGTTCTGCATTTTACCAAACGCGGCCCGAAGAGGAGTTATATGATGTGGTGAATGATCCTTATGATCTTATCAATCTGGCGGCAGATCCAAAGTATGCATCCATTAAAATCAACCTGAAAAGCAAGCTCGAAGCTTTCATGAAACAGCAAAATGACAAGGGTATAGAAACCGAGATGCAGGCATTCAGCCGCCAACCAAAAAACGGCGGCGAGAACGATTAAGCTGAGTAATTCGTAAATAAATAATAATTTAGACCGACAAGAACAATCACCATGAAATATAACAAGCTGTATGTAATGTTACCCTTAGCAGGTGTAACGGCGGCATTGCTGGCCTGGAAAATTAAACCCAAACCAACCAAAGCTGCACCGCCGCGACCAAACATCATTGTTATATTGGCAGATGATATGGGCTTTAGCGATGTTGGCTGTTATGGCGGCGAAATCAAAACGCCCAATATCAACTACCTGGCGCAAAATGGTATCCGTTTTACTAATTTTTACAATACCTCGCGCTGCTGCCCCACCAGGGCGTCTTTACTTACCGGTCTGTATAACCACCAGGCCGGTATAGGTAAAATGACCGACGCCGAAGATGAACCCGGCTATCTGGGCCATATTACCCAAAATGCAGTTACTTTAGCCGAGGTATTGAAAACAGCAGGTTATCATACCGCTATGTCGGGCAAATGGCATGTCTCGAATACTAACGGGCAGCCGGACCCTAAAGAGCAATTGGCCTGGTTGGATCATCATAAAGAATACCCTGAGTTTTCGCCGATAGAGCAATATCCAACCAGTCGTGGTTTTGAAAAATATTTTGGTACCATTTGGGGGGTGGTTGATTATTTTGATCCGTTCAGCCTGGTAAGCGGCACCCAACCTATAAAATCGGTACCTAAAAATTACTACCACACTGATGCTATTAATGATACTGCGGTGGCTTATATTAAAGGTTATGCCAGGCAAAAACAGCCATTCTTTTTGTACGTAGCCGAAAACGCACCGCACTGGCCACTGATGGCTAAACCACAGGATATCGCCAAATATAAAGACACTTACAAAGCAGGCTGGGACGCTATCCGCGAAGCACGCTATCAAAAAATGATCAAATTGGGATTGATCGACCCAAAAACCACTAAACTTTCACCTCGTTGGCATGACGACCTGAAATGGGAGAACAACCCTGACAAAGATTGGGACGCACAAGCCATGGCCGTACACGCCGCTATGGTTGACTGTATGGATCAGGGCATTGGCCGTATCATTTCCGCGCTTAAACAAACCGGGCAGCTGGATAATACACTCATTGTTTTCTTGTCAGACAATGGCGCCAGCGCCGAGAGCGCTCCAGGCTACGGGCCAGGTTTTGACCGCCCAAGCGAAACCCGCGACGGTCGCAAAATTGATTACTCGACCAAGAAAGATAATATTCCGGGATCGGAGGTGGTTTATTCTTCTATTGGTCAACGTTGGGCCAATGTAGCCAACACCCCTTACCGTTTATGGAAAGCTGAGTCGTACGAAGGAGGTTTACATACACCGATGATAGCATTTTGGCCTAAAGGGATTACGGCACCCAAAGGCAGCTACAATAAACAGGTTGGCCACGTGATGGACTTTATGACCACCTTTACTGAATTGGCCGGTGCTGCTTATCCTAAAACCTACAAAGGCCACGACATTCCGCCTACACCCGGCATAAGCCTGGTGCCGGCATTTAAGGGTAAGGCCGTTGCCGGTCATGAAGAAATATTTAATGAGCATTTTCAGGCACGTTATGCCCGCGTGGGCGACTGGAAACTGGTATCAACCAGCGATCATAACTGGCACTTATTTAATCTGGCCGAAGACCGCAGTGAAACCAACGATTTGAAAGCACAATATCCTGATAAAGTCAAACAAATGGATAGCCTGTGGCAAAACTGGGCACATACACACATGGTATTGCCTAAGCCCGGTCAGAGAAAGAATAAATAAAAGAAGATGTTGAGAGGAAGTTCCATATTATTTTGGGGGGGGATAGCTCTTTCGGCTGTAATCACCTCGTGTAAACAAAAAACTAATGCAACAGCCGAAGTAAAAAAGCCGGTTGCACAAGCCAAGTCGGCTGTTTGCTGCGAATCCAATATACCGGCGCGCTTTCCCGGGTTGTCAGGTTCGACTGTGAATACTAAAAGCATTGGCGACCATTCGCATAAAGGCATGGTGTGGATCAAAGCCGGAACCTTCGGCATGGGCGGCGACAATAAGCAAGCCGGCCCGGACGAATATCCTAAACATAAGGTAACCGTTAAAGGCTTTTGGATGGATGCAACCGAGGTAACCAATGCAGAGTTTGCTAAGTTTGTAAAAGCCACGGGTTATATAACTACCGCCGAGCGCAAACCAGATTGGGAAGAGCTAAAAAAACAAGTGCCCCCGGGAACACCGAAACCCGACGAAAGCTTGCTCGTACCCGCGTCCCTGATCTTTAATCAGCCGTCGCATCCGGTTAATCTGAATGATTACAGCCAGTGGTGGAGTTGGGAAAAAGGTGCCGATTGGAAACATCCACACGGGCCAAACTCCAACATCAAGGGGAAAGACAGCTACCCTGTTGTTCACATATCATGGTATGATGCCGTTGCCTATTGTAAATGGGCAGGTAAGCGCTTGCCAACAGAAGCTGAATGGGAATGGGCAGCACGTGGAGGGCTTAACAACGACATTTATCCCTGGGGCAATGAGCCTGTGGATGCCGGGCAACCCAAAGCCAATACCTGGCAAGGCGATTTCCCCAATAAAAACACACTAAAGGATAAATTCTTCTTTGCTGCTCCGGTAGGTTCATTTAAACCTAACGGTTATGGCTTGTATGATATGGCCGGTAACGTGTGGGAATGGTGCTCTGATTATTATAAAAACGACTATTACCAAACTATCAATAAGCCGCAAGGCGTAACCGAACCCCAGGGCCCGGCAGATAGTTATGACCCAGATGAACCCTATGCCAAAAAACGCGTCATCCGCGGCGGATCTTTTTTGTGTAATGACAGCTATTGCTCCGGTTATCGTGTTGCCCGCCGCATGAAGAGTACAGAGGATAGTGGTATGGAGCATTTAGGTTTTAGATGCGTACAGGATTGACAGTCATTTGCAGACCTCTGGCCGCCCATGCCAGATAAATACCCAATTGGCTTATTGCATGCAGTGTGACAAGCAAACAAACTATAAGCCGGTACAATTTGTTTCATAGGTATCTGATTGTACCCGAAAGGAGTCTTTTG
This sequence comes from Mucilaginibacter panaciglaebae, assembly GCF_039539265.1. Taxonomy (NCBI): domain Bacteria; kingdom Pseudomonadati; phylum Bacteroidota; class Sphingobacteriia; order Sphingobacteriales; family Sphingobacteriaceae; genus Mucilaginibacter; species Mucilaginibacter panaciglaebae. The sequence goes on along the minus strand of NZ_BAABCV010000005.1, from coordinate 10,045 downwards.
GTTTTACAGACTATCTCTCAACCTCACCTTAAACGGTATAGCAATATGCTCCTTGGTATTATTCAGTGCCATCTCCGCGGCTTTGGCACCCATCATTTTAAAATCTGTTGATATAGTGGTGATACCGTTCAGGATGATTTTTTTCAGCGGCGTTTCGTTGTAGGATATCACACCGATGTCCTGGCCTATCTTGAGTTTATCGCTTACAATCTTTTCTACCAACTCCACCAGATCATCTTCCATTAAATTAATATAAACGGTACCTGGCTGCAGGGTTTCATCTCTAAGCTTGTGGATAGTTTCATACTCAAAAGCATACTGGCGGCAAAAATTGATAAAGCCGGTCAATATTTCTTTTGAGTAATAGCTGTTTTCCGGAAAGATGATTTTCAGTGTATGGTACTTGCTCAGCTTATCCAACAGTTGAGACAGTGCGTCGTAAATATCCCGCTCAAAATTTTCGTACACCGCACCAAACTCGCCGCTGATGTTTTCCAGCAACTTATCCATCAATATTAATTTGTCTTTTGGAAGTTGATCTATGATAGCTTTTGCGCTGCTTGAATTCTCGATAAAATGTGGAATGATAATGAGTTTAGAGTAATGATCGATATCGCCGGTAAGCAGTTTCTTAAAGAAGTTAAAGTTGTTATTGTAAATATAAAAGTCAATAGCTGCGTTGCTGCCTAACACTTCGGCAAAGGCATCGTAAATGATCTTTTTGTGACTGCTCAGCTTATTAAACAGCAGCAACACTTTTATTGGCTGATCAAACGTCACATTGCTAATAAAATATCCCTTACCTGCTACCGAGTTAATAACGCTGTACTTCTTTAATTCCTTATACGCCCGCTCGATGGTATTTCGGGCTACTTCTAAAGCGATACTCAGATCATTGATAGACGGCAGGATGTCATCCTTCTCTACCATACCCCCCTCAATACCACGCAAAATAGAGTTACATATCTGCAGGTATTTTGGCGTGATGGAGTGCTCGTCGATCTGGATAATTTTCAAATAATTTTTCATGCTGCTGCCAGACAAAAAGCTGCCATCCCGGGCGATAACGAGAGATCTGTACACTCGCATTATGGTCTGCGTATAGGTCTCCTTCGGTCAGGATGTCATTTAAAATAAAACCACTGTCACTCTGCTTAATTTCTGTCAAGCACACTATAATTGTTTAGGACAGTAGGGGACAGTTAACCAAAATGAATTTTGTTAACTTGCCCATACCAATTATACATCCTTTTTTAATAAACAATGAGAAAAGTCTTCTTTTTATTTATTGGCCTGCTTGCGAGTCATGTAACCATAGCGCAAGTAAAGGTTCAGCATTTAATGACCGAGAACCTGCCAAATCCTATCAGCATTGATGCTGTAGCGCCGCGCTTTAGCTGGCAGTTAGATGGCGGCCAGGCACGCAACGTCATGCAAACCGCTTATCAGATCAAAGTTACTGACGATGCCAAACACACCGTTTGGGCACCAGCTAAAGTAAACAGCGATCAATCAATGTACATTTATTATCAGGGCAGTCCTTTAAAGTCGGGCGAGAAATATACCTGGCAGGTAAAGGTTTGGGATAATCATGGCAAGTCATCACAGGGCACTGCCACTTTCCGCATGGGCTTGTTAAAGGCAGACGACTGGAAGGCCCAATGGATCGGTCCGGGTCAGGAGGAAGCGTCAAGACCAAGCCCGTTATTCAGAAAGGGATTTATCGTAAACAAGAAAGTGAAAACAGCTATAGCTTATATCACTGCACATAGTTTATATGAGGCGCATATTAACGGCAAACGCGTTGGTGATGCTTATCTTACACCGGGTTATACCAGCTACAATAAACGCATCCAATACCAGGCTTATGATGTAACTAACCTGGTGCAGCCCGGCGCTAATGCCGCAGGCGCAAGCTTGGGCAGCGGCTGGTACCGCGGCATTTATGGTATCGGCACCCGCCACGAAATTTATGGTAAAGATATAGCACTGCTGATGCAGATCAACATTACTTATACCGACGGCAGCACCGCAACCATCGCTACCGACGACACCTGGAAAACATCAACAGGCGAAGTGCGCTATGCCGAAATTTATATGGGTTCGACCATTGATGCCCGTATGGAGCAAAAAGGCTGGAGCACCGCCGGGTTTAACGACAGCAATTGGAAAAACGCCGTTATTGGTAATTATCCTAAGGATATTTTGATTGCTACCGTTAATGAGCCTGTTAAAAAGCACGAAACCTTTAAAGCCATCAAACTATTCACCACGCCAAAAGGCGAAAAGGTTATTGATTTTGGACAGAACCTGGTAGGCTGGGTGAAATTTAACGTGCGCGGTAAAGCCGGCGATAAGATTGTGATCTCGCATGCTGAAGTACTGGATAAAGAAGGTAATTTTTATACCGATAACCTGCGCGATGCCAAGTGTCAAAATACTTTTATTTTAAAGGGAGAGGGCATGGAAACCTGTGAACCGCAGTTTACGTGGCAGGGTTTCCGTTATATCCGTATCGAGGGTTATCCGGGCGACATCAAACCCGAGGATTTTACTGCAACAGCTGTTTATTCAGACATGCCGCCGACAGGAACTTTCGCTTGCTCAAATCCATTGATCAATCAATTACAACACAATATCCAGTGGGGACAAAAAGGCAACTTCCTGGATATTCCTACTGATTGCCCGCAGCGCGATGAGCGCCTGGGCTGGACCGGCGATGCGCAGGTATTCTCGCGCACTGCCACCTTCAACATGAACGTGCATAATTTCTTCACCAAATGGTTAAAGGATGTTAGTCTTGATCAGTTTAGCGATGGCAGTCTGCCGCATGTTATTCCGGACGCTTTTGATAACGGAAAACCAACCGGCGGTGGCGGCAGCGCAGGCTGGAGCGACGCAACAACCATCATCCCCTGGAATATGTACCTGGCTTATGGCGATAAACAAATTCTGGAAAACCAATACAACAGCATGAAAGCCTGGGTTGGTTTTATGAAAAGCCGCAGCCATAATAACCTGTGGAACACCGGCAGCCACTTTGGCGACTGGCTGTTTTACACCCGCAATGATGATAACGACGGCACAGCGGCTATCACCAGCAAATACCTGATAGCCCAGTGTTTTTATGCGCACTCAACGCAACTGCTTATCAACGCTGCCAAAGTATTAGGTAAAACAGAAGATGTTGAAACCTACACCAAGTTATTGGCCGATATAAAAGATGCCTATATGCGTGAGTATGTAACGCCAAATGGCCTGATATCATCAGACACCCAAACCGCTTATGCCGAGGCGCTGGAGTTTGATATGCTGCCTGAAAATTTAAGAGCACAGGCGGCTGACCGTCTGGAGGCTAATATCCGCCGCTACGGCAACCACCTGACTACCGGCTTTTTGGGCACACCTTATCTGTGCGATGCACTGAGCCGTTACGGCCATGCTGATGCCGCTTTCAGATTATTGTTGCAGGAGAATTATCCATCATGGTTATACCCGATAAAAATGGGTGCTACCACCATTTGGGAAAGATGGGATGGTATTAAACCCGATGGCACCTTAGAAGTTCCGTCGATGAACTCTTATAATCACTATGCTTACGGCGCAATTGGCGACTGGATGTATCGCACCGTCGCCGGCATCGACACCAAAATTGAACAGCCGGGCTATAAAGGCATCACTATAAAACCAACTGTTGGCGGTAAACTAACTGATGTAGCTGCCAATTACGAAACGCCTTACGGCAAAGCAAGCTCACACTGGAAGATTGAGAACGGCAACTTTGTGCTGGACGTTGTTATTCCGGCAAATACTACCGCCACTGTTTATGTACCAACCAAAGGCGACAGCGCAGTTACCGAGAGCGGCAAACCCGTTACAAAAGCAGCTGACCAAATTGACGGTTTTACCGCAGTTAATATAGGCTCGGGCACTTATCATTTTAGCACAACCAACTAAACTTATAGACATGGAAGTAATTTTTGGTGTAATATTTCACTTCATCGGCGGGTTTGCGTCGGGGAGCTTTTATATCCCTTACAAAAAAGTAAAGGGCTGGGCCTGGGAGAGTTTCTGGATAGTAGGGGGCCTGTTTTCCTGGCTTATCGTTCCACCTATTGCGGCTTGGCTAACCATTCCGCATTTTGGCGATATCATAGCAGCTACCAACGGCGGCATACTGGCTTTGACCTATTTATTCGGCCTGCTTTGGGGCATTGGCGGTTTGACTTACGGTTTGGGTGTGCGATACCTCGGCGTGTCTTTGGGTAGTACCATTATATTGGGTTTATGCTCTGTGTTTGGTGCCTTGGTGCCTGCGGCTTATTATCAGTTTGCGCCAAAAGAGGGGAAAGACAGCATCGGTATTTTGGCTTCGCACCAATGGGGCCAGTTAGTTTTACTGGGGATATTGATCTGCGTGATCGGTATCATTATCTGCGGCCGGGCAGGCACTTTGAAAGAGCGCGACCTGGCTAAAGACGGCGCTGCTGCCAACGAAAATAAAGAATATCGCTTTGGATTAGGTATCGCGGTAGCTATCGTATCAGGGGTATTAAGCGCCTGCTTTGCTTTTGGTATTGACGCCGGCGCCGACATGGCCAATGCGGCCAATAACGCCTGGCGCCTGGCCCATCACATTACCGACCCGGCCCAAAACTTCCTGTACAAAAACAACGTTACTTATATCGTTATTCTTTGGGGTGGTTTAACTACTAATTTTATTTGGTGTATGATCCTGAATGCGCGTAACAAAACATTCGGCGATTATGTTAATCCAAAAACTCCCCTGTTAAAAAACTATGTCTTTTCGGCACTAGCAGGAACAACCTGGTTCCTGCAATTCTTTTTTTATGGCATGGGCGAAAGCAAGCTGGGCAACGGCGCAAGTTCATGGATCCTGCACATGGCGTTTATCATCCTCGTTGCCAACGCATGGGGATTGGTTTTAAAAGAGTGGAAAGGCGTAAGCAGAAAAGCCAAAGGCGTTTTGATAGCCGGGATTCTCACCATCATTCTTTCAGTTATTTTGGTGGGATACGGCAACAATTTGAAGGATAAAGAAACAACTGCTGCTAAAACACAGCAATTAGAATTGAAAAAATAACTTTAAGCGTTTAGAAGATTGATTTTTGATAAATATTTTTCATGGCGGTGGCTGTCGTCCAATCTTCTAAGCACTGGTAAAAAATAACCAACAATATACAAACAGTACAATAATGTCTATCAAAGAAACAAATTTTAAGCACGTCAGCTATTTATGGGACGATGGGGCAGCTGCAAAGCTTGCCGGTGATGAAGTCGCGCTGTTAATATACCGCTCAAACCTGCTGGGCGCCGACCTGCGCCTGACCAATTACGGTGGCGGCAACACCTCATGCAAGGCCTTAGCTAAAGACCCGCTAACCGGAGAGGAAGTTGAAGTAATGTGGATCAAAGGATCTGGTGGCGATATTGGTACGCTGACCAAAAGCGGACTGGCGGCACTTTATGTTGACAGGCTGAGAAACCTGAAAAACGTTTACCGCGGCCTGGAATATGAGGACGAAATGGTTGAACTTTTTAACCATACTATTTATGACCTGGCATCCAAAGCCCCCTCTATAGATACCCCGCTGCACGGATTTTTACCTTTCAAACACATAGACCATCTGCACCCTGACGCAGCCATCGCTATCGCCGCAGCAAAAGATGGCAAACAAATTACTCAGGATTTATTTAAAGGCAAAATAGGCTGGGTTGAGTGGCAGCGACCGGGTTTCGACCTGGGCCTGCAATTAAAAGCTTGCCTGGATGCCAATCCGGGTATCCGGGGCATTATGCTCGGCTCGCACGGTTTGTTTACCTGGGGCGACACTGCTTACGAAAGCTATGTAAATACTTTAGAAGTTATTGAGCAATGCGCCGAATACCTGGAGCAAAACTACGGCAAAAAAGGACCAATATTTGGCGGGGCTAAAATTCAAAGCCTCGATGAGGCCGGTCGTAAAAAACAAGCCATTGCGTTAGCACCTGTACTTCGCGGTTTCTGCTCATCAAAACAAAACATGATCGGTCATTTTACCGATGATGTCCGTGTTTTGGAGTTTACCAACTCTAATGATCTGTACCGTTTGGCGCCCCTGGGCACAAGCTGTCCTGACCACTTTTTGCGGACCAAGATCAGCCCGCTGGTTTTGGATTTGGGTAAGGATGAAGATTTGGGCGACGCCGAAGCATTGAAGACCCGTTTAAAACCTGCTTTTGAGGCTTACCGCGCCATGTATACCGAATATTACAATACATGCAAGCATGCTAACAGCCCTGCTGTGCGTGATGCTAACCCAGTGGTAATTTTATATCCGGGCGTGGGTATGTTCACCTTTGCCAAAGATAAACAAACCGCCCGCGTAGCTGCCGAGTTTTACATCAACGCCATTAACGTAATGAAAGGCGCCGAGGCGATCTCTGAGTACACCTCGCTCCCTCGCCAGGAAGCATTTGACATTGAATACTGGCTGCTAGAAGAAGCCAAACTGCAGCGCATGCCTAAGCCCAAAGCTTTGTCGGGCCGTATTGCTTTGATTACCGGCAGCGCAGGGGGCATTGGCAAGGCTATTGCCAAAAAATTTGCGCAGGAAGGTGCTGTTGTGGTATTGAACGACATGAATGCCGAACGTCTGGAAGGCGCCGCCGAAGAGTTTAAAAAACTATTTGGTAAAGACGCTTATACTACTGCGATATTAGACGTGACCAAAGGCGAGCAGATTGCTGATGCAATAGGCAAGGCTGTCCTGGCCTTCGGAGGTGTGGATCTGATCGTAAACAATGCCGGCCTGTCTATCTCTAAAGACATCGCCGGACATACCGAAAAAGATTGGGACCTTTTGTATGATGTATTGGTGAAAGGCCAGTTCATGGTAACACAGGCCGCTACTGCTGTAATGAAGAAACAGGATATAGGCGGCGATGTTATTAATATCGTCAGCAAAAACGCCTTGGTAAGCGGTCCAAATAATGCCGGTTATGGCAGCGCCAAAGCAGCACAGCTGCACCTAAGCAGATTAAACGCAGCCGAACTGGGCGGCGATAAGATCCGTGTTAATGTAGTTAACCCTGATGCCGTGATCAGCGACAGTAATATCTGGGCCGGCGGCTGGGCCGAAGGCCGCGCGAAAGCCTATGGCATAACGGTAGAGGAATTACCTGCTTACTACGCTAAACGTACTTTATTAAATGAAATGATTTTACCTGAAGATATCGCCAATGCCTGCTTCGCTTTTGCGGGCGGTTTGTTGAATAAATCGACCGGTAACGTGTTAAATGTTGACGGCGGTGTAGCCGCTGCATTTGTAAGATAAACCTGCAACGTTATGGAACAACCTAAAATCGACGAATACAATCAGCAGCATTTGAAGGACCACAAACGCAAGTTTGATTTTGTGGCCGAAGATGTCGCTAACCTGGATAGCGTATTGCAAAAACTACGCGCGTTCAATATTGCTATACCAAGCTGGGCTTTGGGTACAGGCGGTACACGTTTCGGGCGCTTTTCTGGCGGCGGCGAGCCGCGTACGCTGGAAGAGAAGATCACTGACGTAGGTACTATCCACGCCTTGAACCGCTCGAGCAACTCAATCTCGCTGCATATCCCCTGGGATATTCCCGAAAATGCATCGGCGATCAAGGCCCATGCGGCGCAGTATGGTTTGCATTTTGATGCGGTAAACTCCAATACCTTTCAGGATCAGAAAGATCAAAGGCTGAGCTATAAATTTGGCTCACTGCATCATACCGACAAAGCAGTGCGCGATCAAGCTGTTCAGCATAACATCGAGGTGATTAAATATGGTGTTGAATTAGGTTCAAATGCGCTTTCGGTTTGGTTGTCAGACGGATCAAATTTCCCCGGGCAGCTGAACTTCCGCAAGGCTTTTCAAAATACATTGGATAGCTTACAACATATTTATGATGCCCTGCCGGATGATTGGAAAGTCTGGATAGAATACAAACCTTTCGAACCTAACTTTTACTCGACCACTATCGGCGACTGGGGGCAATCGCATTTGTTGGCATCTAAATTGGGTAAAAAGGCTTTGACGTTGGTCGATCTGGGTCATCACCTGCCAAATACCAACATTGAGCAAATCGTTTCTTTACTGCTGATGGAAGGCAAGTTGGCCGGTTTCCATTTCAATGATTCCAAGTATGGCGATGACGACCTCACCGTAGGAAGCATCAACCCCTATCAATTGTTCCTGATATTTAACGAACTGGTTGAAGGCATGGACGCCGCCGGCTTGAATCATGCCAACGGTATCGGCTGGATGATCGACGCATCTCACAATGTCAAGGACCCGATAGAAGACCTCTTGCAATCGGTGGAGGCTATCAAGATCGCGTACGCGCAGGCGTTATTGGTGGATACTCGGGCTTTGGTTGACGCACAGCTGAATAACGATGTAGCTAAAGCACAAGAGATATTACAGGCCGCATATCGCACAGATGTGCGTCCGCTAATTGCGGAGGCCCGTTTACGTGAAGGTGGCGCGCTGAACCCAATTGCGGTTTACCGTGGGCTGGAAGTACGTAAAGGCTTGATTAAAGATCGCGGCGACAAAACTCAGGCAACAGGTTTGTAATGGAGGTTACGCCCGTAATAGCAGTTTTTGACGTTGGCAAAACCAATAAAAAGCTTTTTCTTTTTGATGAAAGCTATAACATTGTGTTTGAGCGCTCTGCACGGTTCAATGAAATTGTGGACGAGGACGGCTTTGCCTGCGAAAACCTCGAAGCGCTTAAAAAAGCTGTTTTTGACTCATTAAATGAAGTTAGCCGCCTCGAGCAATTTGACGTAAAGGCGGTTAACTTTTCGGCTTATGGCGCCAGCTTTGTTTATCTGGACAAGGATGGTAACGCAATAGCCCCATTATACAATTACCTGAAGCCCTATCCGGAGGACATCAGGAAGAAATTTTATGATGCCTATGGCGATGAAGCGGAAATAGCCTTTAAAACAGCATCACCAGCGTTGGAAAGTCTGAATTCGGGCTTGCAATTGTATCGCATTAAACATCAAAAACCTGAACTGTTTGAGCGCATAAGGTACGCCTTGCATCTGCCGCAATATCTGAGTTACCTGATTACCGGCAAGGCTTTTTCTGATCTTACCAGTATTGGCTGCCATACCGCTCTGTGGGATTTTGAGAAAAATGACTACCATAACTGGGTGAAGCAAGAAGGCCTTGATAACATTCTTGCCCCAATTGCCCCGGCTGACGAAAGAATTCCGTCTTACTTTAACGGACGCTGGTATCAAGCCGGTATAGGGCTGCATGACAGCTCAGCAGCCTTGATCCCTTATCTGGCCAGTTTCAGCGAGCCGTTTGTGCTGCTGTCCACAGGTACCTGGTCTATCAGTTTAAACCCTTTTGATCAAGCGCCTTTAACGGCAGAAGAATTGAAAAATGATTGCCTCAACTACATTCAATACAAGGGCAAGCCGGTCAAAGCATCGAGGCTGTTCAGCGGGCATGAATATGATCAGGGTATTAAAGCTATCGCCGAAAAGTTTGGCGAAGATGTGATCAAATACCGCAATATTCCGTACGATCCAGATATGCCGGGCAAGGACATTGCGGCTTATTACGAGCTGATACACCAGATCATCTCGAAACAAAAGATCGCCACCGGCTACGTGTTAAAAAACACCCCGGTAAAACGCATTTTTGTAGATGGCGGCTTTAGCAAGAACTCCGTGTTTATGCATTTGCTGGCGGCTGCCTTCCCTCAAATTGAAGTATACGCCGCATCCATGGCACAGGCCACGGCCATGGGTACTGCACTTGCTATTCATCATCAGTGGAACAGTAAGCCGATACCGAATGATCTGATTAACCTTAAGTATTATTCAGGGACGAGCCATGTGGTGTAATAATCTTTTGTCATCCTATGTTTGCATAGGAGTTGTTTGAATGATAAATAAGAATAATTTTATTGCAGAAGAAAAAGGTAAAGAGAAAAGATTAAGACGTGTCATTAGGCTCTGGAAAGCCTGTTCGCAATGCTA